>NZ_JBWLUX010000042.1:0-49411 GCF_057784315.1 Mesorhizobium sp. CNPSo 4684
CTCTTCATGCCCGCTCTACGCGCTGCCGCCGGAAAGGGCGAGTTCGCTCTCTTCTACAAACGCCTCATCGCCAATGGCAAAAAGCCAATGGTGGCTATCGTCGCCGTCATGCGAAAGATCGTCGTCACCCTAAATGCGAGACTAAGAGAGTTGATGACGAAGGGAGGAGCGTTTCGGTCAATCTCCAAGGTTTGCGATTTGCCCCTAAAAGGAGCGATCAGGGGGCCGATCAGCGTCCAGCCTGCGCCGGCCCACTCAGCCGCGGCGGCGACAGCACATCTTCCGCCGAAATCGTCCGCGCCTCCGAGGGCAGCATGATCGGGATGCCGTCGCGTACGGGGTAGGCGAGCTTGGCGATCCGCGAGATCAACTCGCCGCGTTCCGGGTCCCAGGCCAGCGGCCCCTTGGTCAGCGGGCAGGCCAGCAGCTCCAGCAGTTTTGGATCGACATTGGCCGTCTTGCCGTCACGTCCGTCCGCTGCCATCGTTCCTCTTTCAGCCAACCACCGGCCCAAGATGCGTTGACACACCTTACTGCAAACTCGAGCCAAAATCCTCATTTTCGCGCGCCAGCGCCATTTCGGTGATGGCGATCAGCGTCTCGGCACGGGCTCTCAAGTCGGGCGCTTCCAACAGCGCCTGTTTCTCGGCCGGGCCGTAAGGCGCCATCATCGACAGCGCGTTGACCAGCATGGCGTTTTCGGCGCGGCTGACGCTTTCCCAGTCGGCCTCGAGCTCATTGGCCTGCAGATAGGCGCGAAACGCTTTCAAGAGCGCCGGCCGGTCGACCTCGCTCGCCGCCTGGTCCTCGCTAAGATCGGTGAGGAACGGCGCCAGCTTGCATTGCCGGAACGGCGTCTTCAACGGCAGCTCATGCGTGATGCGGAACCGGCACACACCCTGCAGCGAAATCAAATAGCGGCCGTCGCCGCTCTCGGCCATCGAGATGATGCGCCCGGCGCAGCCGACATTGCACAGTTCCGGCTCGCCATCGGCGCGCAGTGCGCCGTCGAGGCTGGGCTGGATGATGCCGATCAGCCGCGCGCCGGCGATAGCCTCATCCACCATCTGCAGATAGCGCGGCTCGAAAATGTTGAGCGGCATGCGGCCGCCCGGCAGGAGCAGCGCGCCGGCAAGCGGAAACACCGGGATGGTCGACGGCAGATCCTTGCCGACCCGGTAATGTGCGTTTCCGACCTGCACTTAAGTCCTCCGATCGCTTCGGGCGCGACAGTATCGGCCTAATCTGGCGCAGCTGACGCCGGCCGCAAGGTCCCAAAACCATTCCGCCGGCAATTTCGCCGGCGAACGGCTCAGGAAAACAGCAGCGACGACAATTTGCGCCGCGCCGCCAGCGTCGCCTCGTCGGTCATGCCCCAGGCCTCGAACAGCTTCAGCAGCTGCGCCCTGGCGCCGTCCTCGTTCCAGGTGCGGTCGGCCTTGATGATGGCCAGCAGGTTGTCGGCCGCCGCATGGCGATCGCCTCGCGCATTCTGGACCATGGCTAGATCGAAACGCGCCTGGTGGTCGCCGGGATTGGCGGCCAGGCGCTGCTCGAACTCGGCGGGATTGCCAAGCGCTGCCGCTTCAGCCGCCAGCGTCATCTTGGCGCGCAGCGCGGCAAGTGCGGGCGCATCCTTCTTGGCCTCTGGTGCTGTTGCCAGCAGCGCCTCGGCGCCTTGCGCGTCGCCTGCCTCGAACAGAAGCTCGCCCAGCCCGGCGATCGCCTCGATCGTCTCCGGCGCCTGCGCCAGGATGGCGTCATAGATGTCGGCTGCGGTCTGCGCATCGCCCGCCGCATGCGCTTCGGCTGCCGCGGCCAAAGCTTCTGCGACCGGCGGCGCGCCATTGCCCTTGCCGCCGACCTTGGTGATGAATTCGCCGATCTGGCTCTCGGGAATGGCGCCCATGAAGCCGTCAACCGGCTGGCCGTCCTTGAAGGCGATGACCGCCGGGATCGACTGGATGCCGAGCTGGCCGGCGATCGAGGGATGATCGTCGATGTTCATCTTGACCAGCTTGACCTTGCCGCCGGCGGCCTTGACCGCCTTTTCCAGCTGCGGCGTGAGTTGCTTGCATGGCCCGCACCAAGGCGCCCAGAAATCGACCAGCACCGGCTGTTTCCGCGATTCCTGGATGACGTCGGCGGCGAAGGCGGCGGTCGTGGTGTCCTTGATCAGGTCTCCACCGGCCGGTGCCGCGCCGGGCACGGCCTTGGCCGGCTCGGCGCCGCCATACTGCACGGAGGTGGTGTACTGGCCGGAATTGCCGCCGAATTGGCCGCCAAACGGATTGTTGTTGTCGCTCATGTCGTCGCCCTTCCGGTCGCGCCCCTCGCCAGCGGAGCAGACGCGACATCCTTGCTAGAGCAATTCCAGGAAAAGTGTGAAGCGGTTTTCCGCCCGGAATTGCGTTGAAACAAAAAGTCAGTTTTCGCCATCCATGTGGCGATCAGGCCGAGACTTTCAAGATAGCAGCATCATGTCCAGTTGCCTCGACGAATCTGATGAGGTCGGCGGAAGTGATCGACGTCGTCGCCTCATTAATCAGCGGATGCGCATTGATGACGTCATGCGCCATCAAATCCTGGTCGAGCACCACCTTGACCCGTCTTTGGGTGTCGTTGATCAGCCCGAACACCGTGACGGCGCCCGGAATGACGCCGAGCAGCTCCATCAGCATCTCCGGCTTGCCGAAGGAGACACGGCTGGCGGCGCCGATGATCGTGTGGATCTGCTTCAGGTCGACGACCGCATCCTCGCCGACGCTAACCAGGAAGAAATTGTCCTTTTTGTCCTTGAGGAACAGGTTCTTCGTGTGGCCGCCCGAAATCTCGCCGCGCAGCGACTGCGAATCGGCGACAGTGTAGAGCGGCGGATGACGCACGGTCGACACCGATATGCCGAGATCGGCAAGAAAGGCGAAAAGCTCGGCTTCAGTCTTCGGCATCGATGGTCTTTCCCTATCTGGTACAAGTCTGGCCACGCGCAAAGCCGTTTACGGCCAATGATGCCGCCGAGACAAGACCGTCATGCGGGAAGTCAATGAATGACCAGCGTTGCCAACGAGGTTCGGCCAAGCGATTTTGGCGCCACCAAAAAGCCCGTCATTTCCCTGTTGCAATCGCCGCGCTCTTCAGCCATATAGGCCCGGCTTGCGGCCCTAGGGCCGTGTGAGCGGGTGTAGCTCAGGGGTAGAGCACAACCTTGCCAAGGTTGGGGTCGAGCGTTCGAATCGCTTCACCCGCTCCAATTTCCTCAAAGGGAATCAAGCGATGAAGAGGCGCCTTTCGGGGCGCCTTTTGCTTACATGGCTTTCTAAACCGGCAATGAAGGCTCATTGTAGGCGCGTTGCGGGACTCTCGTTCTACCTTAGAACCAGGCGCGGGTAAGACGGCGTGGCGCAAAATTCCTTGGTTTCCAGTTCGGCGAACGGCGGCACCGCTGCCGAAGCACTCGCGTGGCTCGCGTTGCGGAACGCCGCGTCGGATTGCGGCTCAGGTTTGCGCTCGATCGACACGCAGCCCTTGCGCGCGCTCCCGGCAGGACGCAAGTGGGCGGTTGAGATCGCCAAGGTGATCGTCGATGGCCTTATGGCGGGAAGCCTGTCGGCGCCGGCGCAATTGGCTGCCGGATGGGACAGATTCGGCGGCGCCATCACCGAGCTGATCGTCGGACTCGGCAAGATCTGGGACAATCCTGCGGCAGCTCGGCGCATCCAGTATCAGCTTGAGCAAATGCTTCTCGACGCCGACGATCTTGCCGCGCCGCGCAGGCTGGCGCGGACGCTTGGAATTCGCGTCGACGCTCGAAACCCGACCGCAACCGAACTGCCTGAAGGGATCGATCAGATCTACGCCCATCTGATGATGGATGGCCGGATCGAGGCTGTCGTGCAGTTCGGCGTGCTCGGAGCTGTGACAAGGGATCATTGGATTGAATTGATCCAGAATGTCGTGCCCGCTGAGCGGCTTGGCCTTGCAGCCGAGGCATCGTTACCCATGGCGGAAGGCCGGTCCGACCCGGACAGCCATTTCGGCAAACTCGCCCAATTGGCCGCGCAAGCGCGGGAGTTGGTTCGGTCGAGCGCCGAACCTGCACAGCCTCCTGCAACGCCACGCCGAGCACGGACCGCGGACAGGAATGATCGCACGGCGTTCTGGAACAGCTATTTCGCGACCGAGGATCCGTGGAAATACGGCTCGCTCTATGAGCAGGAAAAATATCAGCGGCAACTCGAAATCCTGCCTGCCGGTCCCATCAGACGGGCGCTTGAGCTGGCCTGCGCGGAGGGCCACTTCACGCGGCAGCTGGCGCCGCGTGTGGGCCATCTGGCCGCAACCGACATCTCCGCCATAGCCATCGAGCGGGCCCGTGCGCGATGCAGCGATCAGCCGAATGTTGAGTTCGGCGTACTGGATTTCGCTGCCGACACGTTGCCGGGTGAGATGGATCTGATCTTCTGTTCGGAAGTGCTCTATTATCTGGACGATCTCGCCGAGTTGCGGCGCATCGCCAAAAAATTCGCTGCGGCGTTGGCGCCTGGCGGCAGTTTCATCAGCGCACACGCATTCGTGCTGCGTGACAATGTCGAAAAGACGGGCTTCGACTGGAACACATTCGGTGCCCAAGCGATCTCCGAGACGCTGGCAGCGACCGAAGGCCTCGTGCTCGAGCAATCGATCCAGACCGAGCTCTACCGCATAGACCGCTTCCGCCGCCTGTCGTCGGACGATGTGGCGACGGAACCGGTGATCGATCATGTGCCAATCCGCGCGCCCATCGAAATCGGGGTCGCGCGAAACATCGTCTGGGGCGGGGCCCGGGCCTTGCGCCGCGACGTCGCGCGCAGCGAGCGGCGGCGGCGCATCCCTGTTCTCATGTATCACGGCGTCGCCGATGAAGGTCCGGCGGCACTCGCCCGTTTTCGGCTCGCGCCTGCCGCATTCGCCAGCCAGATGGCATGGCTGCGCGCCAATGGCTTTCACGCGATCAGGTCCGAGCAGCTGGAAGGCTTCATCGCCAACCGTCAGCCTTTCGCTGGCCGCCCGGTGGTCATCACCTTCGATGACGGCTTCCAGAATTTCGCCGACCACGCCTGGCCGATCTTGCGCGCCAACGACCTGACCGCGGAAGTGTTCCTGGTAACGGACCTGGTGGGTGAAACTGCAGGATGGGACGCCGACAGCGGTCCACCGGCGCAGCTTATGGGCGCCGGGACGGTGCGACGCCTCGCTGCCGAAGGCGCGTTCTTCGGCAGCCATATGGCGACGCATCGCGCGATCGATGGTCTGTCGAGCGCTGACCTGGCCGCCGAACTCTTGCGCTCTCGCATGTTCATCGAACGGTGGACAGGCCGGCCAACCACTGCGTTCGCGGCACCCTTCTCTGTCACCGACCGACGCCTCGGCCGACTGGCCAGGGAGTGCGGCTATCGAGTGGGCTTCGGCCGCAAACACGGGCCGGCGGACCTCGATAGCAATCCCATCGACCTTCCGCGCATTGAGATACGCGGGGACCGCTCGCTCGATGACTTTGTTGCCACTGTCGAGGCCGTGCTCGATGAACGCTGAACGTGTCAGTGTCCCGCCCACAATGCGCAAGATACAATCGACGAGACGCCCCGCAGCGTAAGCGCATAGTCCCGTGCGAGCGCCGCCCTAAGCCCTGAGACACGCGAAGGATTCCAACCATTCGCATCGGGCAGGTTTTTTAGTAGGCTGCCGCAGGCAAATTGGGGATTTCGGCGTGATGGTGGTCAACGATCGTCTTCTCGAAGGCAAGATGACCGAGATCGAGCAAGCGCGAGCATGGAGTCCGCGCGTAATCTCAAAATTCGAAACGCTTATCAGGAGCGGCGACGACCAGGCGCTCTATCGCGTCAATCCGCTGGCCTTCGCCCGAGACCGCGCAATCGCCGAGCCTGAAGCAATCGACCTTTTCCTTTACGCGGCCCGATACGGCCTGTTCGATATGAGCTGGGACGTGCTCTGTCCTCAGTCCGGGATGGTGCTCGACAGTTTCGGCGCCCTGCGCACGCTGCAGACGCATTACGTCTGTGGCCTGTGCGACGTATCGGGCGATACCGACCTCGACGACTTCATCGAGGTCTCCTTCTCCGTGTCGCCCCATCTGCGGCGCCTTCCGTTTCACGAGCCCCAAACGCTCTCTGTCGAGGATTTTCACTGGAAGCTGCGCTTCGGCCATGACGGGCGGCTGCCCGGGCAGGATGTACGCTTTCTGGATGTTCTGCGAGGCTTCGTGCGTGGCATGACGTTCCTGGCGCCGGGCACCACAACAATGCTGCGCGCTGATCTCGGTCCGGGCTCCCTGTCGGGCGTCAACGTGCAGACACAGGCGGCATTCGCTGTACCCATCTCAGGGGATCCGGCGTTGGCGCCGACACTTCTCAAGATCAACTATGACGGCAAGCGTTTCTTGCCGGCGTTGCCGGTCGTGCCACCCGGTCCGGTCGTCATTGAGGTTACGAATACCGGATCCGGTCGTGGCGCGTTGCTTCTCATCAACTGGCCGCCCGAGCTTGTCGCGCTGACGACCAAACCGACGCTCGATTTCGACCCATACGTTTCCGGCGGGGCGCTGCTCGCGCGGCAAACCTTCCGCCACCTCTTCCGTTCCGAGCGTGTCGACGAGAAGGAGGGGCTCGGCATCCGGCAGATCACCTTCCTGTTCACGGACCTCAAGGGGTCCACCGCCATGTATGAGCGCCTTGGCGACCTCAACGCCTATGCCCTGGTCCGCGAGCATTTCGCTCTGGTCAACGCGGCGGTTCAGCAACATTCCGGAGCGGTGGTCAAAACTATTGGAGATGCGGTGATGGCGGTATTTTCGCGGCCATCGGATGCAATCTCGGCCGCACTCCACATCTTTGAAGAAATCGATCGCTTCAACGGCGACCACGACGGGCCGGGGATCATCCTCAAGATCGGTGCCCACTGTGGACCGTCGATTGCCGTGACGCTCAACGACAACCTCGACTATTTCGGCCAGACCGTGAACGTCGCCGCGCGCGTGCAGTCACTGGCGGAAGCCGGACAGGTCTGCATCTCCGAGGCGCTCTATTGCGCACCCGGCGTGAGTGACCTGCTTGCGGGTCGAAGCGTCGTCGCGTTTGACGCGCCTCTTCGAGGCGTAGAGGGCGATGCAACTGTCTATCGCATCATGCCAGGATAGAACGCGACTGCGTGCCGCAGCCATTGCCTCGGCCCCAGTAACCCGCCTGTTTACCTCGTTCACAAGCCTATTGGGCGACCTGCGACACGGCAGACATCAGTTCCTGGGGGTTTGGCGCGCCAAACATGTATCGCCCACCCTCCGGCACCTCGGTGAAGCTCCAGCGGACGATCCCCTGCCGGTCCAGCAGGAACTGACCGACCAATTGCCCGTGTCCCGTTGCCATCATCTGCTGGTCGGCGTCGGTCATTTCGTAATGGTCCTTCTTGTCAAGGATTTCGCCGGCCGCCATAGGATTCATAGGACCGGGCAACTCGCCTGGCATGTCGACCCGCATATCCATCACCGATGCCATCGAGACCTTGTACGGCCAGTTCGTCTCGTTCTCGGTGAATTCGAGATTGGGCAGCCCAAAAGCACGATGTGAAGCGCGTTCCGGGTCCGAGGCCGCAAGCAGGTTCGGCATCGGGTGATAACGGAAATAGAGACGTGCCCGTTCGATCGGCGTGTTGACCACCGTCAGGCTCTGCACGCCCTTTTCACGCAGCTCCGGATCAAGCCGCGCCTGGGCGGCGATGTGGCGCCGGCAAAACGCACAATGCAGGCCTCGAAACAAGCCGACCAGCACGGGCTTTTGTCCGCGAAAGTCGTCAAGCGCGATCTTGCCTTCCTGGGTAATGGCGTCGAGGACCACGTTCGGCGCACGGTCGCCCGGCTGAAGCGGCAACAAGTCACTATGCGCGGACATTTCCAACCTCCACCCCCGGCTAGTCGAGAAACGGCAGCACCACAAGCCCTTCCGGGTCGAGCCCGTGCTGGGCGCATATACCCTGCGCCAGGGAAAAGTAGCGTTCGGCCTCGGGCAGATTGTCGAGGTCGAGATTAAGCGTTGCAAGACCATCATAGCACGGAAACAGCAGTTGCGGTTCGCCCGTTTCGCGGGCTACGTCCAGTGCTTCGTGGAACAAGCCAACCGCCAGGTCCGGACGGCCGTTGCACTGGTGGATCTGTCCAAGCACGATCAACGGCACCGCCAGGTGTTCGCGCTGGTCTAGCGCCCGGTCGATCTCGATGGCCTTCTCGGCAGCAGGCACGCCCTCCGTTGGGCAGCGATCCGTGAAAGTACAACAAGCCACCGCCAGATTGACGAGGAGGCGCGCCTGGAAGCCCAGATCACCAATACGGCGCGCCACTTCAAGACCGCGCCGACAGACCTCCATCGCCTTGGCCGGGTCGATGGTCGTGTAAAGCACGCCGAGATTGGTGTAGCCGCGGCAGGCCGCGCCCAGCAGACCGGCGGCTTCGGCCAATTCAATGCTGCGCTCAACCTGGCGCACGGCTTCATGGTTTCGCCCAAGGCGAGCCAGCGCAACACCCTTTGTATTGAGTGCCTCGGCGGTCACGAGAGTGGCATCCTCTGGCACATGCTCAGTTGTCAGAGCGCGTAGGCAATCCAGCGCCGCGTCCGCCCATTTTGCCGCGAGCGCATGATCTCCGCTACGGAATGCCTGTCGGCCACGCTCTTGCCACAGATGCGCCTGCTCGACCGGGGCATCCGCTCCATCGAGGAGCGCCGCCGCTTCAGCATAGCGGGATTCCGCGTTGTCCCGCTTGCCGACGTCCCAGAGCAGTCGACCTATCTTGCGCAAAACGCGCGCCGCAGCGACACGATCGGCTGACGCGCGGTACGCCTGCAGCACCGTCTCGTAGTGATGGTGCGCGATCTCGCGGCGGCCTGCCGGGCCGCTCAAATCGGCAATGCGCTCTGCAATTGCCAGTTTGAGCGGTGTTTGTGCCTTTTCGCCCAACGCGGTCAGCGCGCGCTCGTAGAAACGAAGGGCGTCGTCATTGGCGTATATCATGCGAGCGCGATCGCCCGCCGCCTGCAGGTAATGCGCCCCTCTCTCGCGCTCCGCGCTCAGTGCGAAATGGTGACCGAGCACGGTCAAATCCTCGAGCCGTTCCGGCTTGTCGCCGCACAATCGCTCCAAGGCGGCGCCGACCCGCCCGTGGATGTCGGTCCGGCGTTGCAGGAGCAGGTTCTGGTAGATCACGTCCTGCAGCAATGTTTGCGTAAAGCGGTAGCTTTGCGACGAGACAGAACCAGATCCGGCAACTTCCTCGATGATTTCCGCATCGCAAAGCAGTTCGCAGCCGGCCTCCAGGCGGCCGGGGTCGACCGTCACGGCCTTCAGAAGCGTGGCATCGAAGCGCGGGCCGATTACCGCGGCTTCCTGGGCCAACCGGCGCACGTCTTGAGGCAGCCGGTCGACGCGAGCAAGTAACATTGCCTGGATCGTTGCGGGGATGCCGGTTGCGACTTCGCCTGCCACGGTCCGCCATTGCTGACCCTCGCGCGTCAACACACCGCGATCGATAAGGCCACGAACGATCTCCTCGATAAAAAGCGGGTTGCCACCCGCGCGCTCGAGAATCTGGTCGAGAAGGCCTCCCGCGGAGTTTACCCAACTCTCGCCGAAAAGCGCCGCCACCAGGCTGCGTCCGTCATGGCCGCTGAGCGGCGAAAGCCTGAGCGCTGTGTGACTGACCCGACTTGAGTCGAGCTGGTCGTTGTCCGGCGCCGGACGATGCGTGACCAGCAACATCAACCGCGTCCGTTCCAGCCTGTCCATCACGAAACGCAGTGCCTCGAGCGAGACGGCGTCGGCCCAGTGCAGGTCTTCGACGACAATCAACAGCGGCGACAACGCAAGCCGCCGTTCGATGATTGTGCGGACTGCGTAGAGAATTTGCCGCCGCAGCTGCTCGGGCTCGACATGCTGCAAAGTGGCATCGGGGTCGCCAAGGCCAAGCACATGGTAGAGCAAAGGCATCAGCCGCTTCGCCTCCTCACCCTGCAGGCCGAGATCGGTCAGTAAGGCTGCGAGCTTGTCCCGCATTTCGTCGCCATTGTCGTTTTGCATCATCCCGGCAGCGCTGCGCACCACTGCGCCCAGGGCGCCGAATGATTGTTCGCCCAGCGGTGAGCATGTGGCCTGCCGCACGGCGACATTGCGAAAACGATCCTCGTCGCCGACGCGGGCGACGAACTCCTTCACCAGCCGCGATTTCCCGATACCGGCTTCTCCGACGAGGCGGACAAGTTGGGCCGAGCCGCCGCACGCCTGGTCAAGGCTCGCCAGCATTCTGTTGAGCTCCGCATCACGGCCTATCATCGGCGCACTGAGGCCGAGCGCCTCGAGCCCACGCGCTGCACGCGGCGCGGCCAGCGGTGCATCCAGTCGATGGACGAGCACACTGCCGGCCTTGCCGCGCAAGACGACATCGCCCAGCGACTCGTAAGAGAAGGCATGCCGGGTCAGCCTGTGCGTGAGCTCACCCACCAGCACCTCACCCGGCGCTGCCAGCGATTGCAGGCGTTGCGCCGTGTTCACCGTGTCGCCGGTCACCGAATAGGATTTGGCGGTGCCGATGCCCAATCCGCCGGTAACGACCGGACCCGTGTTTATGCCGATATGGAGCAACAGAGGCGAACCGGAGCGGGCTGTGCTTTCACCGAGCCGCGCCGTCCGGGCGATCATGTCGAGAGCGGCGTGAAGCGCGCGTTCCGGATCGTCCTCATGCGCGACCGGCGCACCGAACAAGGCGAGCAGTGCATCGCCGATGAATTTGTCGACGAAGCCACCAAAGTTTCGCACGGCCGCCGTCAATTCCTTGAACAGTTCGTTCTGCAGCGCTTGCATGACTTCGGGGTCGAGCTGCTCGCTGAGTGTCGTGAAGCCGCAGAGGTCGGCGAACAGGACCGTTACCGTCCGTCGATCGGCGTCAGAGACGGGAGGCTGCCCTTCTCCGCTTTCGATGTTCGGCGACGGAGTTCGAGAGGGTGGCGCAATGGTCCGGCCTGGTGTCGGAGCAGGCCGTTCAACGGCCTTTGCGGACGCACCGACGCTTGCCCCACATTTCGGACAGAACTCGAAATCGGGTGCTAAGGCGTAGCCGCAACTGGCGCAAGGCACGGGCTGGCGCCGGCCACACTTCGGACAAAAGGCGTAGCCGCCCTCAATCTCGAAACCGCAGCCCGAGCAGTCCATAATCACCTCACCACAGCATGATGCCGAAAAATGTAAAGCGGTTTTCGGACGACATCATGCTCTATCTCTTTGACCGGGGGCATGACGCGTGATCTCGCCACGCTCGTCACGGCCAGCACAAGGATGAACCGATAGTCGTCAACCGGCAAGCGGCAGCGCAAATGGGCATCCGGGAGGGTTCGGCGGCAGAGCGCTGCCGACGGGCGGCTAGCCGTTGTTTGTAAAAGTTCCCTCCCAGCCCCTATCTTCCTGCTATCGTGGAGATGAGGAGGCGGACGCATGAGTGAGAACCGTAAGCTGGCCGCAATCCTGGCCGCAGATGTGGTCGGATACAGCCGACTCGCGAGCGCGGACGAAGATCGCACGTTGGCGAGGTTGCGGACGCTGCGCAGCGACCTGATCGATCCGACCATCGCAGTGCACAACGGACGGGTGATCAAGCGCACCGGCGATGGGGCACTGGTCGAGTTCCGCAGTGTGGTGGATGCCGTGCGCTGCGCCGTTGAGGTTCAGAACGGCATGGCTGAACGCAATGCCGGCGTGCCGCAGGACCGCCGCATCGAGTTCAGGATCGGCATCCATCTGGGGGATGTGGTCGAAGAAAGCGACGGCGACCTGATGGGCGACGGCGTCAACATCGCCTCGCGTCTGGAGGGCGTCGCGGCGCCCGGCGCGATCTGCCTGTCCGAGGATGCCTATCGCCAGGTCAAGGCGAGGCTCGACCTTTCGGTCAGCGATCTCGGCAGCACACAGCTCAAAAACATCGCCGAGCCGATCCGGGTCTATTCACTGCAAGTCGGGACCAAGGCGGCCGCGACCCCGGAAACCGTGACGAGCCGGCCGGCCACGGCAGCGCCGCCGAAACTGTCGATCGCCGTGCTGCCGTTCGCCAACATGAGCGGTGACGCTGAACAGGACTACTTCGCCGACGGCATTTCCGAAGACATCATCACGGCGCTGTCCAAACTGTCGCAGCTCTTCGTCATCGCACGCAATTCGTCGTTCACCTTCAAGGGCCAGAACGTCCATGTGCAGGACGTCGGCGCGAAGCTAGGCGTACGGCATGTGCTTGAGGGCAGCGTACGCAAATCGGGCAACAGGGTGCGCATCACTGCGCAGCTCATCGATGCAATCTCGGGCGGCCATCTGTGGGCGGAGCGGTTCGATCGCGACCTGACCGACATATTCGCCGTGCAGGACGACGTGACGCAGCAGATCGTCGGTGCGCTGGCGCTCAACCTGACTGATGGCGCCCGTCCGCGGCTGGCTCCGGAGCCCCCGCGCAACACGGAGGCGTATGACTGTTTCCTGCGCGGCCGGGAGCTGTGGCACCGGCTGACGAAGGAGACGAACACCGCGGCCCGCGGCCTCTTGCAACGTGCCACCGAGCTGGACCCGAACTTTGCCTCTGCCTACGCCTTCCTTGCCCTCACGCACGGCATTGATTACCTGAACAGGTGGGGTGCGTCACCGCCGGAATCGATGGCGCAAGCCGAAGAAGCCGCAACGCGAGCGGTGACGCTGGATGACAACGATCCCTGGGCGCACTGGGCGCTGGCGATAGCCAAGCTGTACACACGACGGCACGATGAGGCCGTCGACGAGGTCGAGCGCGCACTGGCCCTCAATCCGAACTTCGCCGAAGCGCATGTCTGCCGCGGCGAAACGCTGTACTATTCAGGCAGACCCGAGGAGGCCCTCGAGAGTTTCGCCCGGGGAAAGACCTTGAACCCGTACTTTCCGGATGTGGTTCTGCACTTCCAGGCTTTGGCGTTGTTTCAACTGGGAAGGTACGACGAGGCCGTTGACCTCTTGCTGCAACGGCTGGCCCGCAACGCGGCCACCGATGTCTCGCGCGCGCTTCTGGCCGCCAGCTACGGCCATCTGGGCCGTTTGGAGGAGGCTCGCGCGGCATGGCAGGAGGTGCTTCGCGTCAATCCCGACTTTTCGCTGGAATACCGTCGCAAAGTCTTGCCTTACAAGGACCCTGCCGATTTCGAACTCATGGTCGACGGCCTCCGCAAGGCCGGCGTGGTGAAATGATCGGGTAGCGGCCTGCTCAGACGCCAAAGGCCCGGCCGATCTTGCGCCATCGGGCGTTTTCGCGAACCAGTTTCAAGTCGTCGGTCGTCTCCGCAAATGTCCGCAAACGGTATTGCCGGAGCAGATCCGGAAAGAGCGCCCCTACCGGCAGGCCGGCAAGCTGCTCGCGGACCGAGGTCTGTTCATCGATGACCCGCATGCCCCAGGCATTTTCCCGAACCTCAAGCTCCGCAGCCAGATCGCGCTCCTCGGGAGCGTTTTCATCCAGCGCAGCCAGCAGGATCGAGTGGAAAAGCGCGACATAGCCAATCTGTCTCAGGCCACCCACAACCCGCACCCGCGGCAAAATGGCGAGCACAAGGAACATCAGGAACAAGTTCGGCAAAAGCACGCCGTCCAGCAGCGCCTGCCTGAGATGCGGCCGCTCGAACGGGATGGAAACACCATGCGGCCTGTCGGGCTCGATCAGGCGCCCGTTCTCCAGCACAAGCTTGCGCACGCGCTCTTCGCGAATGCCCCAGAAATAGTCAGTGGCATTGGGCAGGAATCTGCCGAATGGGCCCGATGAGGCCTCTTGCAAGGCATGGTCGAGACGCTGGCGCCTTGCGGGCTCAAAGAGCAGCCTAGAAAGAAGGCTGCCATCATCGTCCAGATGCCGCGCCATGGCGGAAGCGGCGAGCCGATCGTCGATGAAAACCGGCCGGGCCATGCCGGAACGATCCCAGTCGGCGACCAGATTCCCGTTGAGTTCTGTCAGCGCATCGGCAGCGGTTGCAAACACCTTGTCCTGGCTGGCGAGCAGTGTACCCAGCCAGCGGCTGGCATCCGTCTCATCGCCCACCGCTTCGAGGGCGCGCTTGTTGAGGGAGACGGGACCGGCCGCGCAGACGCTTTTGCGGCACAGTTTGTGGCGCCCCATGCCAAACAAATTGACCTTGTCGTCGCCGAAATCGAGCCATCCCGGTCCTTCCTGGCCGACGGTCTCCATGGTCATCGTCGTTCCCATGAAGCCGAAGAAGGCCGACAGCCCGTTTTCGACCGCGCCGAGCCAGGCGAGCAGCAGGGCATCGAAGGTGATCCGGTCCATCAGAAGCAGGCAGTGCAGGCCGGACTGGATCACTGGTCTGTGCTCGAATTCGTCGAGCGCCTTGCCGACCTCTTCGGGCTGCATGATCGCAGCAAGCCGCTGATGCAGAACGTCGCGCAGGATCGAGCGGGCAGCGATCGACGGGCCTGATGCAGGGCTTGCCACCGGCCGCCACAGATGGCGGGCGTAGTCGGAAACCGGCGCATTCCAGTTCTGCTCGATGTCATGCACCACTTCCGGGCAGAGCAGCGACAGCACGGCCAGAATTTCCGCCGGAGGCGCAGGGGCTGGGGCAAGGATGGCGGTCATCAGAACCGCAGCCGCGCCATGCTCAGGAGATCGTGGTACCGCCCGTCGGTAAAGCCGGCCTTCACATGCCGGCCTTCGACCTCGAAGCCGTGGCTGGTGTAGAGGCGGATGGCCGGTTCGTTGTCGGCATAAACGGTCAATTCGACCCGCTTCAGGGCGCGCCAGTTGTCGGCCACATCAAGCAGCGCGGCGAGTATGGCAGAGCCTATGCCCTTGCCGACAAAGCCGTCGTCAAGGCCGATGTTGATCTCGCCTATATGCGAACGGCGCGGCGAACCTTGCACGACCAGGCTGCCATGGCCGACCACCTTGCCGTCCATCTCGGCAACGATCCAGGTGGTTTCCGGACCGGACTTGGCGATGCGCCGCTCCACCTGCTCCACCATCTCGAACGGCATCCTGAGCGTGCCCCAGCGGAAGCCCGGCATGTTGAAGATGGCGCAAAGCGCCTCCGCATCGCTTGGCCGTACGGCCCGGAGCTGCGGCTGGATCTTCTCTGGGGATGGCGAGGTCATGGTTTTCCTGGCGAAGGCTATCAGCCCCGCACGATGCACCGGACATCACCTGAAAATCCAGCCGTCTCTGCAGCCTATGATGCCGATTGCGCGCTGAAATACCGGGAAGCGGCGATGAGTTTGGCGCCGCCACTGACGCCGATCCAGCCGAAAAGGGCGAGCCAGCACAATGTCCTGGTCGCCGTCCAGTCGATCCGGTGCACCGCAGCGTCGGTGATGATAAGGCCAAGAATGGCAAGCAGGCCAACCAGAAACTGCGCCAGGCCGAGCACCAGCAGCTCCTCGCGCGGTGCGCTTTTCGAGACGAGATATGCGCCGCCAGCGCCGGCGAGGAAGATGGCGCTGTAGACTTGGGCGTGAAAGGGATCGACCGGCCATGGCCAGGTGCTGCTGACCATCAGGGGAAACAGCAACATGCCGACGCCATAGAGCCCAAGGATCGCCGTTTCTGCCAACATGTAGCCGCGCCATGCGGGGTTCAGGGTCATGCCTTTTGCTGAAGGACGGGCCCTGGAACGCCACAGGAACAGCCCGGATACCGCGGCCGAGGCAAGATAGACCAGGAACCATAACCAGGTCGCTTTTCGCCCGAAGTTGAAATAGCCGAGATTGATCAACGAAACCGCCGACACGATGACGGTGAAGATGAAGGCCATGACGAGCACCAGCCTGCCGGGCGACCAGCGATTCCAGAACAAGAGCGCCGCCATCACCGCCATTTCGGCGGTGTAGAAGCCGCCGAGGAAGCGGGCACTGAATGGCGTGACAGGCCAAGGCCAACGCGGCTTGACCAGTGCCGGCGCGAAAAACAGGCCGGCGCCCACGATCAGGACGATGATGACCCCTAAGGAGAAAATGCGCAGGGCCGCCGGAAATGGCGGGTTGTCGGATGTCGGCATGGAGAAAGCCCCCAAAATGCATGCCCAATGTAGCATCATAGTGCCGCTTGCGGCCGGTGAAAATCGGCGGACGGAAATCGAACTGTCACCAGGCTTGTCTATTCGAATGGCCGTACGGCCCGTTTCGGCGTAAAATGGCGGACTCGGACCAAGGAGCGGTCCGGCCAACCCGCCTAGAGCCGGATGATTTCAGGTCTGTCCGACCTGAAATCTGAATCCGTCTCTAAATCAAGAGATAGAGCATGATGTCGTCCGAAAAACCGCTTCACACTTTTCGGCATCATGCTCTAGTGGCGCATTTTCCGGAGCCTGCACGATGAACGAAGCTCAGGATCTGTTCTCGCTTCTGCGGCAATCGACCGATGTCGATCCGCAGGCAATCGACGCGATCCGGCGAACCATCGCGGAAGGTAAGGACCGCGAACTTTGCCGCATCAACGCGCTGGCCTTCGCCAGCAAGCATGGCCTCGACGAGGAACGCGCCATCAGCGCCTTTCTCCATGCGGCGCGGGTGGGCATCTTCGACATTTCCTGGAATGTTCTGTGCCCCGGCTGTGGCGGCGTGCTCGACACCAACGCCACGCTGAAAACGATGCAGAGGGACGAATACACCTGCTCGCTGTGCTCCCAGGACTATTCGCCGACCCTCGACGAGATGGTCGAGGTAACATTCACCGTCAGTCCCCGCGTGCGCAGGATTGCCGCCCACAATCCGCACGAACTGCCGTTGGTGGAATATTACCGCCAGATCTACTGGGGGTCCGGCGCCGATCTTCCGGAAGAGGATCTGGCGAAACAGATGGAATCGTTCTCGCTGGAGGATCTCGAGCTTGCGCCCGGTGAAAAGGCGGTTCTGCACATACAGCTTCCGTCCCAATTCGTCATCGTCTTCGAGCCTGTCACCCATTCTGCACAGTTCATCGACGTGAAGGGTGAACCTGCGACAGAGCGCCGAACTCTCTCTCTGGTCTTCGACCGCGACCATGTCCAGAGCCAGACGCTGGAGATGCAACCCGGCCCGTTGCGCATTTCGCTGGAAAACAGGACAGACACCCGCGTGCTGCCGGCGGTCTTCATCGCCGGCCATGCATTGCATGATTTCCTCGGCAAGCGCCGGCCCTTCGTGACCGCCAAGCGCCTGCTCACCAACCAGACGTTCCGCGATCTCTATCGCACGGATACGCTCGACATCAACCAACGACTGAAGATCACCAGCCTGACCTTCCTTTTCACCGACCTGCGCGGATCGACCGAGCTCTATGAGCGGGTGGGCGATCTTTCAGCCTTCGATCTCGTGCGCGAGCACTTCCAGGTTCTGCACGAGATCGTCGCGGCGGAGGCAGGCGCGGTTGTGAAGACGATCGGTGATGCGGTGATGGCGACCTTCGCGACGCCAGATCGTGCGATTGCCGCGGCCCTCAGGATGCGCGATGCCATGCGTGCGCTCAATGACAAGAGCGGGCGCGAGGACCTTCTGCTCAAGATCGGAGTCCATGCCGGGCCCTGCATCGCCGTGTCCATGAACGAGCGGCAGGACTATTTCGGCCAGACGGTCAACATTGCTTCACGGGTCCAGAACCTTGCCAAGGCACAGGCGATCTTCGCCACGCGTGCCGTGGTCGACGACAATCTCACCGCCGATCTGTTGAAAAGGAACGCGCTGACGCCCGTGCCTCATGAGGTCTCGCTGCGCGGCATTGAGCGGGAGATAGCAGTCTATACGATCCCCTGAAGACTTGGTCCCTAGAGCAATTCCAGGAAAAGTGCGGCATAATGGAGCAAACTCACCAAATATGATGTTTGCGCCATCGTAAACGATGTGTATATCATCGTGCATGGTGAACATTCGCGATTACGATAAAGCACGCCGAGCTAACCACCCTGCGTGACAAGTATCGCGCCGAGATCAAAAAGCTGACGGTTGATATAGACCATCTGGACGCGGCCATTCGGCTGTTCGATCCGAATGCTGACACGCGGGCGATAAAGGAATACGTGACCAAGCACCGGGCGCAGAAAGGCTCCGTGAAGCGTTTCGTACTCAACACCATGCGGGAAGCCAACACGCCGCTTACGTCGCGCCAGATCACCGAGCTATGGTTGCTGACCGTGGCCTAGCCGCCGACGAGGAGACCGTCACCGCGATAAGGAAACGCATCGGCGCTTGCATAAAGGTCTGTGTCATCCAAGGGCTGGTCGAGGATTGCGGCTGGACCGACGACCACGACGCATTCGGCCCTTACAAGCTATGGAAACTGAAAAGGGGCGACCAGTAGGCCGCCCGCATTTCGTCAATATCGCCTGCTTAGGACGGGAAGTCAGTCGGCAGCGACGGCGCAGGCGGAACGTCAGGGTACTTTCGGCCCATCATGACGTCCGCTACGCGGCCCTGATTGATCTGGAAATACGACGCGATACGCGCGTAGTTGTAATCCAGATGGCGGGCCAGCTTGATCACCGGAACCATCTCCGGAGTGAGCTTGCGGTCTTGCATCGATGCAGTCTCCTAAAGCCCCTTGAAGCGGGCGCCAGGAAATGCGAATCTACGGCTGCGAGGCTGTTAGATCGTCATTCCCAGCACTCCCGCCCAGCGGGTTGGGTTTGTCCGCTGACACCATGGGTCACATTGCATTTTCGGGGTTCAGCCGATTTGCTTTGTGGCCCTTCGTGTTACTGCCGCCCGGCACGGTGTTCATGGTGCCGCTCAGCTACCGCTATCAATGTCCGCCTCCAATCTGCGCTCGTGCTGGAATCGCCTCACGCAGCGACAATAATCGTCTGGCGCTGGCGGTCGGTCAAGAGAAAAGATTCTTAGGAAATTTTCTCATCCTCACGATTTTCTTTCTTTCTTGCGCCATTGAGAATATACTTCGGCGGATCAAACCTCGATTCCAACCGGAGAAATTGACATGGATTCACGCCAGAGAAGTCCGAGCTACCCAAGCACGCCATTAGAACAAGCTATTGATATGGCTCGGGAATTGCATCTTGTTGAACGCACGAATCCAGTAGATCGGGAAGTGGCTGCGAAGGCCATGGGCTACAGCGGCATTTCCGGGCGCTCAGCTACCATACTCTCTAACCTCATTCAGTTTGGGTTACTGGCGAAGACGGGGAAAAACGAAGTTCGCCTGACACCACGAGCCGTTGAAATCCTGTATCCCGATACGCAAGCCACGAGAGCGATGGCACTTCGGGAAGCAGCAAGAGAACCCGAGCTTTTTCAACGCATTATGGACCGTTTCACGGATGGTTTGCCGTCTCAAACTGCTCTGGAAGCGTTTTTGATTAGGCAGGGGTTCACACATACTGCTATCCCCGCTGCGACGAGAGCCTTCTTAGATACCTTTCTCTTTTTGGAGAATGCGATCGGAAGCGAAAGTTATTCACAAGCGGCCCTTCCGGTGGTTGAATCGCAACCAAATCAACAGGTTGAGAGGATTCCGCAAATGACCGTCGCCCAGCTGCCTCCGCCGCTCGCAGAGAGACAGGTAAGCCAACACGATCAAGGGCCTCAGCCATATGAGGTCAGCATCCGGCAAAAAATGCTTTGGATCTCAGGGACTATTCGCGACCAAGCCGAAGCTGATGACGTGATCGCAGTAATCAACGGGCTCAAATCAATGCTGCCCGCGCCCCGCGCCGATCAGGACGAAAAGGACGAAGATTACCCTCATCCGGGCTAGGCGCAGCGCTGCCAGTATCCATAGAGCCTTTTCGACTTCGGGGCGACACTGACAGCGTAGGTCGCCATCGCATACTGAGTGCCGTTCGCCTCGCGGCGGTTATCTTCCCGCCATGCCATCTCGGCGGCGTAGGAACCGAGATAGTCGCCAGCGATACGATGATGAATGCCGATCTCGGCGCGGCGGATGCGCGAGAAAAAGCTCTCCGCGGCGTTGGTGCAAGCGCCATCCTTTGAATAGGCTTCCTGATGGTTGATGCGCTTTATCGGGAAGTAGGCCGCCAGCCTGTCCCAGTGTGACGCCTCGTCGGCGTGGACGGTCGAGCCGTGCTGCACATTGGCGGCGAAGAATGCAACGCCATCGGCTTCCGTGCGGCCAACGTGGATGATGGTGCGGCCATCGGTTTCACGTGCAACGATGACCGACTGGCGCTTGCCGGATTGGCGGCAAGGCGACGGTCCTAGCGGTCGGCGCGGTTGTTTTCCGGTTTCACGTAGCCGCCAAAGTAAGCGCCATCTACTGCCACGTCGCCGGATAGCGCGCCTTCTGCGCGGGCCAGCTTTATGGCTTCGCGGACCTTGTGAAGCATCACGAAGGCGGTTTTGTAATCAACAGAGAGGTCGCGGGAGAGTTGAAGGGCGCTATAGCCCTTGGCGCCGTTTATGAAGACGGCGATGGCGGCGAGAATATCGCGCACGGCCAGCTTGCGGCTGGCAAAGATCGTGCCTGACGTGATGCTGAATTGCTTGTAGCAAGCGCGGCACTTGTAAACCTGGCGCGTCTTGAGGTCGTAGGCATCGACGTCGCCGCATTCCGGGGCAGACCGGCTCCCCATCCGTTTCCGACCAGCGTATCTTGCGGAAAGCTGTCCGGGCTTCCGTGTCCGACATGCGCATGACCTTGACCAATGAGAGGGTCTTGGCGGCGGGGGAGAGGAGGAAATGCTGAGACACATCACATCCGATGATGTTGTGCATCGGATATAGGACATTGAATCAGCACATGCAAGGGTGTATATCATCATCCATGATGTTTTTTCAGGAGAAATGATGATGTCGGATAATTCCCTGACTGCGCCCTATGAGGAGCAGGCGAAAAACATACTGAAAGGCGAGTTGAAGCGCCGAGGCATAACCTATGCCGCGCTGGCCGAAAAACTGACCGCGAAGGGCGCGCATGAAAGCGAGCGCAATCTGGCGAACAAGATAAGCCGGGGCAGTTTCACCGCCGCGTTTTTCATGATGTGCATGGACGTAATCGGCGTCAGGCAAGTCAATCTGGAAGCGTAGGGGAAGGGTGACAAACTGGCGAACGGTCCGTTAACCCGGAACCGGCGACACTTGAAACACGTTTGTGATTCGCTTCCGGGTAAAAAATGGATCACAGTGTTCTTGTTCCGTTCGCTGTGACTCCAAAAGCACGCTCAAGGAAAATATTTCTGGATCGTTTATGGCGAATAGGAATCTGGAATGACATTTGATCAACTCTCGAATCAGACAGGTAGGGGAGATTCATCGTGGTAAACTTTATTATTGGGAGCAGCATAGGGATCGTCTGCAAGGTAAATCCCGGCCCATTTGACGATGAGATGCTTGTTGAGTTTGACTCTATTGACGGCAAGGTGTCAGGGTTCACGCGCAAAGAAAATATTCGTGAAACGGGGGGGCAGCACTTTATCAAGGGTAAGGTCTTATCTGTGCAGGGTGAGGTTGTGACCGTTATGGTCGAAGGCTCTTTCTTCTCGACCAACGGGCTTGCAAATGTCACCGCAAACAAGGTGGAGACTCTTCCTCTCGCTGCATAATGGATGATACTTTCACAGTCGGAAATTAGGGCGGAAGTCGAGGCGGGTCGGATTGTTTTCGATCCGCCGTTAGAGGAAAAACAATGGGGTGAAGCGTCGGTCGATCTGCGACTAGGCTTCGATTTCACGAAACTTCAACCCGCTGATGGAGCTACATTCTCTGTAGCGGGCGGTCTTGGGACGATTGCTAGGGCTGGTATCTATGCCAAGCAACGGCTCTCCACTGACAACGGCATGGGAAAACCGGAAAAATTCGAGCTGGGCTCAGGTGAGTTTGTTCTTGCGCTGACCCACGAACGCATCTCCATGCCAAAACATCTTATCGCTCTTGTCGAAGGCCGAAGCACCTATGCGCGTGTGGGTCTTTCGATGCACCAAACCGCGCCTTGGATACAGCCGGGTTGGAGCGGCCAAATCACCTTGGAAATCAGAAACAGTGGGCCGTTGGATATAGCCCTCCAACCGCTGCTGGACCGACCCTGCCAGCTCACATTCTTTCAACTCACATCAGAGCTTGGCGCCGACCAAGCTTACGGCGCGCAAGATGGCGGACGGTATCAAAACCAAACAAGCGCCCTGCCGGGCGGCAAGTCAGGCGGCTAGCCGCGTACTTGAGCAGCCCACCTCTCCACTTGACGTGGCGTCAACCAATAACTAGATGCTGGCGTGCGACCCCGGCGGTCTGCTTGATCGCCTATAGTTTAACGGTAGAATAACGGATTTTCACTCCGCAGGTTCTGGTTCGAATCCAGGTGGGGTCGCTAAATTTCCTCCCCGGCAACCACATATGCAGCGGGAAACATCATCATATTTGGTGAGTTTGCTCCATAATACCGGAAAAGTGTGAGCGGTTTTCCGTCCGGGAATTGCGAAAAACAAAGAGATAGAGGGGTTCGCCGTTTCCGTAAAACGGGAAACGCTATAAGGACCCGTCTCCACCCTCACACGCGCTTGCAGAGAAAATAACGATCGGCGGGCTCCGAAGTCGGCGCCGGCAGGCGTTGCAGCTGCGGGTGATCGAGCGGCGTGCCGCTCACCGCGAAGCCGCCGACGCGAAGCATGCCCGCAATCAGATCGGGAAGCCAGGTGGCGGTCACTGCATCGCGATCTTCATAGCCGGTGCCGATGTCGGCATGGACAAGAGCGGCGTCGATGCCAATGAATCTCCTCGCCGTCTCGCGTATATCGCCGAGCACGAGATTTTCAGCGTCGGGAATTGAGCTGGCGTGTGCGCCAACTTCGCGGTCGAACACCACGATCCGGCGTCCGGGCAGGCGCTCGCGCAGATGGTGGAACGTCCGGCCATTGCCGAGGCCGAGCTCGAACACAAGCCCCTCCATCTTCGCCACCTCGGGGCAGATTTGATTGAGAATGTCGCGCTGTGCGGTCATCCTGCTGATGAAATTATCGAGGCGACTCATATGCGATTGTATGTCCTGAACCAGCAGCCCCGATCGAGGCTTGCCGCATATAGAGGCGAATGACGAACCCTGCAACAACCGCATAGGCTGCCGACAAGGATCATACCGGGTGGAATAGGCGCTCGCCGCCGCGCAACTGCGATGTCATTTGTAGGGGTCTGCGGCGTCCCGCAAGCCGTCGCCGAGGAAGTTGAACGCCATGATGACGAGGACGACGGGGAGCATCGGCAAAAGCAGCCATGGATAGAACGCGATCACGCTGACGCTGCGCGCCTCGGTGAGCAGGATGCCCCAGCTGGTTATCGGCGCCCTCAGGCCGAGCCCGAGGAAGCTCAGCGCCGTCTCGCCCAGGATCATGCCGGGTATCGAGAGCGTCGCCGTCGCGATCAGATGCGACATGAAGCCGGGAATGAGATGCCGCCGGATGATGCGGCTGCTCCCGGCACCCATCAATTGCGCGGCCAGAACGTAATCCTCCTCGCGCAAGGCCAGAAGCTTTGAACGCACCGCACGCGCCAGTCCGGTCCAGTCAAGCAACCCGAGGATGACGGTGATCCCGAAATAGATCAGGATCGGACTCCAGGTTATCGGCATGATCGCCGCCAGAGCCAGCCATAGCGGAATGCTGGGGATCGATTGCAGAACTTCGATTATCCGTTGAACGATCAGGTCGAAGATACCGCCGTGGTAGCCGGCCAGCCCTCCGATGACGATGCCGAGCAGGAAGCTGAAACTGATACCGACGAGGCCGATCGTCAGAGAAATGCGTGCGCCATAGATCATGCGCGAGAGCACATCCCGCCCGAGCCTGTCAGTGCCGGCCAGAAAGAGCTGGCCGTTTTCGGCCGGGCAGACAAAATGCCTGTCACCTTCGATCAGGCCCCAGAACTGGTAACTGTCGCCCTTGCAGAAGAAACGGAGCCGCTGAACATCATCCTGTTTGTCGATGTAGTTCCGCTTGAGCGTGTCCATGTCCAGCATCATCTGGCGGCCATAGACGAACGGCCCGATGAACTCGCCGTTGTGGAACAGGTGCACCTGCTGCGGCGGCGAATAGATGTAGTCCATGTTGCGCGTGTGCAAATTGTAGGGCGCCAGGAACTCGCAGATCAGTATCCCGAAATAAAGCACCGCCAGGAAGATGCCGGATACAAGGGCAAGCCGGTGCTTGCGGAATTTCCACCACATCAGCCGCAACTGCGACGCCTGAAAGACCTTCGACTGCTCCGGCGTCATCGCCTCGACCGACTGCAGGTCAAAGGGCTCGATGGAAATGTAGTGCTGCAGTGGAGCCCCCGGAGCGGGCAGCGGTGATTGCGTGTTCATTTGGTGCTGCCGCCCTGCAAACGAATTCGTGGATCAAGCATCGCCAGCGCCAGGTCGGAAATCAGCACGCCGATGACCGTCAGGAAGGCGAGAAACATCAGGAACGACCCTGCCAGATACATATCCTGGCTTTGCAGCGCCTTGATCAGCATCGGCCCGGTCGTTTCCAATGACAGCACGATCGCCGTGATTTCGGCGCCGGAGATGATGGCCGGCAGGATGGAGCCGATGTCGGAAATGAAGAAATTGAGCGCCATGCGCAGCGGATATTTGACCAGTGCCCTGAACGGATGAAGGCCTTTGGCGCGCGCGGTCACGACATATTGCTTGTGTAGCTCATCGAGCAGATTGGCGCGCAGCCGCCGGATCATGCTTGCCGTGCCCCCGGTGCCGATGATCAAGACCGGGATCCAGAGATGGGCGAGGATCGACTTCGCCTTGGCCCAGCTCATCGGCTCGCCGAGATATTGCTGGTCCATGAGGTGGCCGATGGACGTGCCGAACCAGATGTTGGCGAAGTACATCAGGATCAGCGCCAGCATGAAATTCGGAATGGCAAGGCCGAGAAGGCCGAGGAAAGTCAGGCCGTAGTCGCCCCAGCTGTACTGATGCGTGGCGGAGTACATGCCGATCGGAAAGGCAATGAGCCAGGTGAAGATGATCGTGACGAAGGAAACCAGCACGGTCAGCCACATTCGGTCCCCGACGACGTCGCGGACCGGCAGCTCATATTCGAAGGAATAGCCGAAATCGCCGTGTAGCATCCCGCCGACCCAGTAGAAGTAGCGAATGACCGGCGGCTGGTCGAAACCATATTCCTTGCGCATCATCTCGATGCGATCGGAATCCACCGCTTCGCCCTGGGCCCGAAGCTCGGCGACATAGCTGTCAAAATAGTCGCCCGGCGGAAGTTCGATGATCGTGAACACCAGTGCCGATATGACCAGCAACGTTGGAACCATCACGGCGATGCGCCAGACAAGATATCGAAGCACGCTCAGGAGCCTCCAAGCCAGAATGTATCCGGCATGTAGACACCGAAATAGGCAGTCGGGTCGTAGCCGTAGAGTGCCTTGTCAGGCAGATTGCGCAGCCGCGAGGACACCAGAATCGGCTGATGCGTTCCGTTCACGGTGCCTATCGAAAACACCTGATCGGTGTAGATCGACAGCATCGAATTCCAGATTTCGGCGCGCTCCGTGGTTGCGGTCGATGCGTTCCAGCGTTCGAGCAAAGCCATCAGCTCGACCACTTCAGGAAGATCGGGCGCCTCGCCCATCTTGCCATGAGATAGGTAGTGCGCGCCCCAGAGCGGCCATTGCAGCTGGTCGTCGATGGTGGGAGCCAGCTGATACGGGTTCATGTCGGCGGTCGCCACGCCATTGTCGATGCCCGACCACATCGACATCATGATCTGGCCGCCAAGCGCGCGGCTGCGGAAGATGTCGCGCTGCGAAGTCCGGATGAACAAGGCGATGCCGATCTTGCGCCAGTGATCGGTGATGAGTTCGAGCGCGTCGGTTTCCAGCGTGCTTTCGCCGGCCGTTTCCACGATGATCTTCGCAGAACGTCCATCGGAAAGCATGCGCAGGCCATCATCGTCACGTGCTTGAAGCCCGGCCTCGTCGAGCAGGGCATTGGCTTGGTCGGGATCATGTGCGACCCATGCTTTCGCGAATTCCGGCCGGTAGAGCGGGCTCTCCGGAAGGACCGTATCTGCACTTTCCTGCGCCAATCCGTAGAACACGGCCAAATTGATCTCGCGCCTGTCCACAGCGAGCGAAAGGGCGCGGCGCACGCGCACGTCACGCAAAAGGCCACGCCACACTGGGTCGGCACAGTTCAGATTGGGCAGCAGCGCCAGCCGCGAACCCTGAGTGCGTTTCCACAGATGCATCTTCACCGGGTAGCGCTTCTCCGCGTCCTTCAGGAAAGCGTAATCCGTGAAGTCAATTCCCAGGCCTTGCAGGTCGCTCTCGCCCGCACCGGTCTTGGCGGAGATGATCGCCGATGAGCTGACATTCAGGATGATCCGGTCGACATAGGGCAGTTGCCGGCCATTCTCGTCTATTCGATGGAAGAACGGGTTGCGTTCGAAGATGAACTGCTCGGCCGGCGGCTTGGTCCGGTTCTGCCAGGGGTCGAGCGTCGGCAGCTCAGGGTTCTCCGGGCGATACTGCCGCGACATGCGGATATGCAGGAGCGTCCATTTCTTGGCCCGGTTCTCCTTCATCAGGCCAGCGAGCCGGAATGGATCCTGGTATTTCTTGTGGAACTGCTTGAGATAGGCGGCCGGCAGAACAAGCGATAGCGGCGCAGCGGCAGCGAGCTTGGGCAGGAAGTCGGGATTGGGCGCATCCCAACTGTAGCGCACCGTCAACGGATCGACGATCTCGAAGCGCGGCGGCTTGCCGCCCGCCATCAGGGCCGGAGCGAGCCCGCCTTGCGAAAGCTCATCGTTCAGCCAGACATCTTCCCAGCAATAGCGAAAATCCTCCGGCGTCAGCAGGCTGCCGTCGGACCATTTATGTCCTTCGCGTATCTTGAAGGTGAAGATGCGATCATCCGCTACGTCGAAACTTTCGAGAATGTCGGCTTGCAAGTTAAGCTTTTCGTCATAGCCGACCAGCCGAGAATACCCGTAGATCGTCATCATCCGGATATCTTTCTGGCTGCCGATGATCGTCCGCAGCGTGCCGCCATACTCGCCGGGCTGCCGGCCCATGGCGGCGAGATTCAACGCGCGCGGGCTCTTGGGCAAGCGCTCGGGCAGTGCCGGCAGCGCCTTGGCCGTCAGCTGCGGCTGAAGAAAGTCCGGCTCCAGATCGCCAGCGCGCGACGTGCCCGGCAGGAGTGCCGAAGCCATGAGGCCAAGGAGGGTGCGACGGCTGATCAATGGCGCAACTCGCTGACATCGGCGGAACGTCGGGCCAGCACGAGATGGCCGCCGCCAAGATCGAGCGGCGACAACATATCCTCTTCGCCCTCGTCGCGGAATTGCGGTCCCCATGCGCTGGTGTCGGAAGCGCCGCCGAGCTTCAGCGTCTTGAAATCCATCGGCCGGTCGAGATCGGGGAAAGGGACTGCGGCGAGCAGTGAGCGCGTGTAGGGGTGGATCGGTTTCCTGAGCAGAATTTCGCGCGGCGCAAGCTCGACGATACGCCCGCCGCACATCACCGCGATGCGGTCCGCCATGTAATCCACCACCGCCAGATTGTGGGATATGAACAGGTAGGTCAGACCCAGTTCTTTCTGCAGGTCCTTCAGAAGGTTCAGGATCTGCGCCTGGACAGAGACATCGAGCGCCGAAACCGGCTCGTCGCAGATCAGGAGCTCAGGCCCCAGCGCCAACGCGCGCGCGATGCCGATACGCTGACGCTGCCCGCCGGAGAAACTGTGGGGATAGCGCTTGATGAAGCGCGGATCGAGCCCGATTGCCTGCATCAGGCTCTTGACCGTGGCCAGTCGGGACGCGGCATTGCCACGTTGATGGATTTCCAGCGGCTCGCTCAAGATGTTCTCAACCGTCATCCGAGGTGAGAGCGACGAAACCGGATCCTGGAAGACCATCTGGATTTTCGCGCGCAGCAAGCGCAAGGCGTCTCCCTCGGCGTCCAGGACGTCGATCGGTCCTTCGCGGCCGTTGAAGGCCACCGAGCCGCCGCTGGGGGTGACAGCCCGCATCAGGATCTTGCTGACGGTGGTTTTGCCGCAGCCGCTTTCGCCGACCAGACCGAGGCACTCACCCCGCCTAATGTCGAAGCTCACGCCGTCCACGGCGCGAACAGACGTTTGATGGCTCCCGCCGAACCATGCGGACTTGCGGGTGGTGTAGACCTTTTTCAGATCCCTGACCGACAGCAGGATGTCGTCCGGCCCCTTCGAGTCCGGCGCCGTCTGCTTGCCCAGCAGGTTGCCGACATTCACCGGCACCTCGCGGAGCGCCTTTAGCCTTTCGCCAGGCTTCAGGTCGAAATGCGGAACGGCTGCCATCAGGCCCTTCAGGTAAGGGTGACCTGGCCGGCGGAATATCGCCTCCACCGGTCCCGCTTCCATGATCTCGCCATGGTACATGACCACCACCTCGTCGGCGACATTGGCGACCACTCCGAGGTCGTGTGTGATCAGCAGCATCGCCATGTTCAGCTTGGTCTGAAGCCCGCGCAGCAATTGCAGGATTTGTGCCTGGATGGTGACGTCCAACGCCGTCGTCGGCTCATCGGCGATCAACAGAGCGGGCCGGCAGATAAGCGCCATGGCGATCATGGCGCGTTGCCGCAATCCTCCCGAAAGTTCAAACGGATACATGTCATAGGCGCGCTTGGGATTGGGAAAACCTACAAGGCTGAGCATTTCCTCGGTCCGCACCTTGCGCTCCGCTCGAGCCATGGGCGTATGAATCTGCAAGGATTCGCTGACCTGATTGCCGATCGTGTGCAGCGGCGACAGTGATGTCATCGGCTCCTGAAAGATCTTGCCTATGCGGCTGCCTCTCAACGCTCGGATTTCTGGTCCATCGCGCGGCATCTTCAGGATATCCTGCGTCGTGCCGGGCTTCTCGGGATCGGAAAACAGGATACGGCCGCGAGCATTGGCTGTGTTCGGCAAAATGCCCATCACTGCCTGGCTGAGAACCGATTTTCCGGAACCCGACTCGCCAACAAGGGCGGTCACCTTGCCCGGCAGGACGCGAAGATTTGCGCGCCTGACGGCATGCAACGGTCCCCCGACAATGGCAAACGAGATGCCGACATCCTCGATTCGCAGCAGATCAACGCTCGAATTCATTCTCACACCAGCCCCACTCCTGGCGACCCTGCCGGCCGGCAGGCCCTGAGCGAGACTAGCGCATTGCCAGCTTAGAGCAACTTGGATTCTAAACGAATTCCCCGGCGCAACCGCCGACCGGACTTACAAAGGCGGTCGGATCATCGTGGCGGTTACTGGAGCTTCCTCCGGTCGCCCGCCGACAGCCGCGCGGCATCGCGATGAAGCAGCATGACCTGCTCGGCGTCCGATATCCGGTCGTGAAACGGCTCCAGCGCAGCGTCTTCATCGAGTGCCAGAGCACCCGACAGGTCAGGTGAAAGCACCGTCAGCTTCTGCTTGATACCCGCCAGCTCCTCCTTGCCGAGCGTCAGCCAGCTGGTGGCGCCGCAATAGCCGGCGAAGTCTTTGCTGGCGAGAACGCTGTGCGGATATTTCTTGGTCAGGGTCTGGAGGCGCTGGACCTCGTTTACAGCCGAGCCGAAGACCGAGAATGTGAGCCGGTCGGTAAGCCCGACATTGCCGAACATCACATTGCCGACATGCAGGCCGATACCAAATTTTATGTCGCCCAACCCCTGCTCTTTTCTGCGCAGATTGAGCTCCATCATACGCGTGCTGGCCTTGTGCGCTGCCGCAAGAGCAGCCTGGCAAGCGATCTCGGACTGCGCGCGGTGCCTTTCGCAGGGATAGACAGCAATGAAGCCATCCCCCAGGAAACTCATGATCTGCCCGCCTTTGCGATTGAAAGGTGCAGCAATGGCATCGAAAAACTGGTTCAACGTATCGATATAGAGCTCGCGGCCGGAGGTTTCGGCAAGCCTCGTCGACCCGCGCATATCGCCCATGACCAGTGCGGCCCGGATTGTGTCGCCCTCGCCGCGCTTGATCTGGCCGTCCAGCACGCGCCTGCCGGCGTCGCCACCGAGATAAGTGGTCATCATGTTGTCGGCGAGCTTGGTGAGCACCGCCATCTTGGCTGCGATAGCGAGATGGTTCTGGATGCGCAGCAGCGCCGAAATCATGCTGTCGCTGAAGCCTGAAGCGCTGTCCGTGGACCAGGACCCCATCATGCCCTGACTGGTATCGCCGTTGAAGGGATGGACGAAAGCCATGTAATCGGTGACGCCTATAAGCCTGAGGTCATCGAAAACAGGAAACTCCGACCGCACCGACGGGTCGAGCCGGCGGCGCAGATGGTCGAGCTTGTTGCTGAGCAGATGGTAGTATGGGCTGGTCAGGAATCTGTCGGAATGAACGCCGTTCTCACTGCGGAAGCCTTCCACTTCCAGGCCCTGGCCGCGAAGCCAGGTGAAGCCAAGCGCGTCATAAAGGGGATGAAGCATCGAAAAGCTCAAATGCACCCGCTTCAGCGGCACGCCGGCAGCAGCCAGCCGTTCACAAAAGCCCTTTACCAAGGTTTCCAGGTCGTCGCCGGCCAGCGCCGATTGGGTCAGCCAATCGGCAACCTTATCCATGAGAATGCTGGAAATTTCTGCTTGCGTTGTGCTCATGCTATCCCGAAACCCGTCGAAGACGAGCCATCTCTTTTGATCTGCCAAATGCTCGAAGTCAATGAAACCGGCTTCGGGGGCAAAAGCCGGCGAAGAATTTCCCGAATGACTGTCCTTGCAGGAAGGAAACAGGCGTAACTGCGTTTACTTCGCGAAACATTATGTGGCGAGGCTGCCCCCGGAGTGCAATCCCAATCCTGACATCGGGCAAAGAATTCGCCGGCTCAGCCGCCGTCAGGCCTTCACCACCGTCTCTCGGGCGAGCCCGAGGCGGCCAAAAACATTGCGTGTGTCGACGATCAGAAGTGCGTGATCAGCGATCGCTTGATAGTCGATCGTGTCGTGGTCGGTTGCGACGACGACCGCATCGAACTCCTTCAAGGCCGCCTCGGTCAGCTCGACCGAGCGACGCCCTTTGATCGCCATATGCTCGCGTGTGGTCGGAATCTCGGTAACATGCGGATCGTGGAATTCCGCCTTGCCGCCCCATTCCTCGATGAGTTCAATGAGCCGCAGTGAGGGGCTTTCGCGGATGTCGGGCACATTTTTCTTGTAGGCGAGCCCGATGATGAGAATACGCGAGCGGCTGAGCGCCTTGCCGCAGCGCCGGTCCAGCGCCTTTGCCAGTTCATCGACCACATGACGCGGCATGGCCGTGTTGATTTCCGCCGCCAGCTCGATGAAGCGGGTGGGCAGTTCGTATTCGCGCGCCTTCCACGTCAGGTAGAAGGGATCGATCGGAACGCAGTGCCCGCCAAGGCCTGGGCCAGGATAGAAAGGCATGTAGCCGAAGGGCTTGCTCTTTGCCGCCTCGATCACCTCCCAGATGTCGATGCCCATTGCACCGAGCACGACCTTCAACTCGTTGACGAGGGCTATGTTGACCGAGCGAAAGATGTTTTCCGTCAGCTTGACCGCCTCGGCGGTCGCCGTGCTGGAAACCGGAACGACGGTCTTGACCACGCTTTGATAGAAAGCCTGCACAAGCGTCGCTGCCTCAACGCCGTCGCCTGCCACGACCTTGGGGATCGTCGCGACTTCAAAGCTGCGGTTGCCGGGATCCTCGCGTTCGGGCGAGAAGCCAAGGAAGAAGTCCGTCTTCGAATGCAAGCCGGTTTCTTCCAGTATGGGCTTGATCACGTCGTCGGTGGTGCCGGGATAAGTGGTCGATTCCAGCACGATCAGCTGGCCGAGGCGCAGATGCTTGGCGATGGTGCCTGCCGTGTTCCTGACAAAGGAGAGGTCCGGTTCACGGTGTTTCGTCAGCGGTGTCGGAACGCAGATGATGATGACATCGCAGACGGCCAGTTCGGCAAAATCCGCGGTGGCGCGGAACCGTCCGCTCGCCACATGGCCGGCAAGGGCCGTCGACGTCACGGCCTCGATGTAGGATTGGCCGCTGTTCAGGCTCTCGACCTTCCGGGCTTCGATGTCGAAGCCGGAAACCGGGAAGCCGGCGCGTGCGATTGCAACCGACAGCGGCAACCCGACATAGCCCAGTCCGATCACGCCGACTTGCGCGGCGCGCGTCGAAATCCGGTTCAGAAGACGGTCATATGTCGATCGTGAGGCGTCCAAAAAACTGCTTTCCCGTCAATTCGGACAGACTATCCGCTCCATGGCGAGGCTCACCTGGCCCCGAGAGCCGTGGCCGAGGCATATTGCGGAAAACCGATTTCCGCAAGCCGTCATCAGGCCGGCGCCTTGGCCTTCAGGCTCGCGGCAGCCATCGCATAGCCGCCGTCGGCGCCATCTATGAAATGAACGTGATCGGGCTGCAGCGGTGAGATGACGAGGCATGTCATCAAGGCCGATTTCTGGCGGTGCAGGCCATAGCTGCAGATGCCCGCTTCCTCCGCCTGTTTCAGCCGGCTCTCGATCCGTTGCAACACATCCGCGTCAACGTCGATGGTCATCTTCAAGCCGTCGTCGAACTTGCGGAAATCCGAATTGCTGGCCACTTCGCGTTTGTAAACCTTCGGATCGAAACGGCCGATCGTCCAACCAAGTCTGTCGGTGACGGCCGTAAGCGTCATCAGGAATATCACCCACAGCTTCGCCAGCCACCGCCGCCCTGGCGGCGCCGTGGCCCGCGCCTCGACATCGAGGCCGGCGGGCAGCAGACTGTAGGCCGGCCCGTCTACCGGCACCGGGTGGCCATCGCGTTCTTGCCTGCCGGCAAGGGCGATGATGTCGGACGCCAGAAACTGAAAACCGCGCAAATCTCGCGAAGCCCCTGGTATGGCTATGATCGAGACAATTTCGCCGTGCCGGGCTTCAATCGGGTTCCAGCGGCAAGAGAGGCCGGTCAGATCCGGCCGCGCGCCGGCCGGCGCAGGGTCGATGCGGTAGCGCCCCGCTTTCATCTCGGCTTCCGCCCAACTGCCGCCACCGCCGGCGAACATGGCATAGAAGGCCGCTTCGGAGGCCTGGAACCGCGCCACGCGAACGTCGAGGCCTTGCGCTCTTATGTCCTTTATCGGCACGATTGCCGCACGCAAGGTCAGGTCCAGTTCGTCCGCCACCCATCTCTGGACAGAAGCCAGCGCGTTGCGGGCGATCTCCAGCGCCGAGCCGGGAAACGCCACGAGTGCGCCGTCGCCGCCGAAGACATAGGGAAGATCTTGCCGACCCAGCGCATTGAGCAGCGCCGAAATGACGCTGGCGCCGGCCATATTGACGGTTTTATAGCGCCCGGCCCCGATCGCCTTGGTCGAGCCGACGATGTCGGCGGTGGCCAGCGCCCAGCCATCGGGGAGCGGCCGATAGTTATCGATATCGGCAACGCTTTCGAACTTTGCGAAGACCGGCAAAGAAGCGACAAACGGGTCGGACGCGACAGCTGTTTCCATGAGCATCAGATAGCACATTCCAGCCCCTGAAGGTGAAGTCGATCATGCGTCGAAATTGACTTGGCACAGCTTTGCGATGATAGGATCGCGCAATGCGAATTGCCTTTTACGCGCCGCTGAAGTCGCCCAATGATCCCGTTGTCTCCGGCGACCGCCAGATGGCACGGATGCTGGTCAAGGCGCTGCAGCACGGCGGGCATAGCGTCGAACTGGCATCGGAGTTGCGCTTCTATCTACGCCAGCCGGAGCCGAAAAGTTTCGATGCGCTCAAGATCGAGGCCCGGGACGAAGCCGCGCGGCTGACAAGGCTTTGGCAGCGTGACGGCAAGCCCGATCTCTGGTTCTGCTATCATCCCTACTACAAGGCGCCCGACCTGATCGGGCCAGAGCTGGCGTCGGCCTTTGCTGTCCCCTATGTGACAGCGGAAGCCTCCTATTCCAGGCGGCGCAACGCCGGCTTGTGGGCCGATAGCCAGGCGCTGGTGGCGCGAGCCGTCGAACAGGCGGCGCTGAACATCTGCTTCACGCAAAGGGATCGGCAGGGACTGGCAGATGTGATTCCTGCCGCCGCTCTCGGCATGCTTTCGCCCTTCATCGACACATCGGCATTCCGGGAGACGCCGGCCCGGGGTTGTCCGACGCGCCTCGTGACCGTTGCCATGATGCGCCCGGGCGACAAAGTCGAAAGCTATCGCATGCTGGCGCAAGCGCTCGGCTCGATCGGCCACCTGCCCTGGACCATGTCGGTCATCGGCGATGGACCTGCCCGTAACGAGGTCCAGGCGCAATTCGCTGGCTTGCCCGCCGACCGTATCGAATGGCTTGGCGCGATCGAGCCGGCCGCCGTGCCGGATGTCCTTTACACCAAGGGAATTTACGTCTGGCCCGGTTACGGCGAGGCCTATGGCGTTGCCTATCTTGAAGCACAGGCCGCCGGCCTGCCGGTGGTGGCTCAGGACATCGCCGGCGTGCCGGAGGTCGTACGGGATGGCCAGACCGGGTTTCTCACCTCACCGGGCGATGTGGCGGCGTTCGCTTCCGCCATTGCAAGGCTTCTGGCCCATAACGACGAAAGAACCATCATGGCCGCGCAAGCCAGGCGTTTCGTCCTCGAAGAGCGCTCGCTGGGTGGTGCGGCGGCGCGTCTGGCCGAACTTCTCAAGAAGATCCCGGTCTCATGACACCCGATCCGATCTGGCAGCCCTTGGTGGACGAACTGGCGCGCCGGCAACGGGCGGGCCGCAAGGCGGAGTTCTGGCTGCGCGACGATGACGCCGTGGATCCGACGCCCGGGCTTGATCGGCTGCTCGACCTCACCGGTGAATTCGCGGTTCCGGTCACTCTGGCTGTCATTCCGGCCGAGACCGACGGCAAGCTTGTCGTCCGGCTTGACGAGGCGCCGCATGCCACGGTCGCCATCCATGGCTGGGCGCACCGAAATCATGCGCCCGCGGACCAGAAAAAGCAGGAGCTCGGCCCGCATCGGCCACGCGAGGCGGTGCTCGACGATCTGGCTCGCGGGCTGTCGCACCTAAGCGGCCTGCACGGCGCACGTGCCGTTCCCATGCTGGTGCCACCCTGGAACAGGATCGACGCCGGTCTGGTATCCGACCTTGGATCCATAGGATTTGCGGCATTGTCGATCTATGGGCCGCCGAAGCCGGCTCCCCTGGCTGTCATCAACAGCAATGTCGACATCATGGATTGGCATGGCACGCGCCGCTGCCGCGACCATGGCCTGTTGGTTCAGGCCATCATCGCGCAGTTGCAGCATGCATTCGATGGCGGCGAACCGGTCGGCCTGCTCACCCATCACCTCGTCCATGATGAATCGGCCTGGCTTTTCCTTGAACGGCTGTTCGCAGTCACCGCTCGGACTGAAGCCTGCACATGGCTTCCGATCCGGACATTGATCGGGCGCAGCGCCGCTAGAGCATGATCCCGAAAAGTGGAATCCGGTTTTCTCGGACAAACGGTTTCCGTTTGTCCAGAGATCATGCTCAAACAACGAGAGAAAAATAGCTCAGCGCTTTTTGTGCAACGAGACCGGGAATTGGAGCGTCTGGCCATCCCGCGCGGCAAACGCGCCGGCAAACCTCTCCTTGGCCAGTCTCTCCATCTCGTCCAGTTGCTCGTCGGTGCGTGTCGGATCGTGGTGAAACAGCGCAAGCCCCCGCGCACCGGCCGCCTCGCACAGCTTGACGCCCTGTTGCCATGTCGAGTGCCCGTTTCCGCGGTAGCGCTCCATTTCCTCCTCGGTGTAGGTGCAATCGTAGATGACGAGGTCGGCACCTTCGATCAGCTGAAGCACCGCCTGATCGAGTTTTCCCGGCTCGTGCTCGGTGTCCGTGATCACCGCCACGGTGCGGCCGCCCCATTCGACCCGGTAGCCGATGCAGCCGCCCGGATGGGTAAGACTGCCGGTTCGCAGCACAACCCCTTCGCGCGGCCGAAGCACGGCTCCGGATACGAAATCGCGGTAGTCTAGGCTTGCCCTGCAGATATCCAGTTTTACCGGAAACCACGGCGGCCGAATGAACTCGTCGATCATCTGTCGGGTCGTCATGTGTCCAGCGAGATGCCCGGACCAAAGCGTAAGCTTGATGCCCCGTTCATACATCGGCTTGAAAGCCGGCAGCCCGATGATGTGGTCGTAGTGGCAATGGGTGAAAAACAGGTCGAAATCGGTGACGCCCGACGCCCGAAGCGCCTTTCCAGCAGGCCGCAGGCCGGAGCCGGCATCGAACAGAAGCGTATGCTTGCCGCATCGCATTTCAATGCAGATTGTGTTGCCGCCATAACGAGCGAATTCTGGCCCGGATACCGCAATGCTGCCGCGCACGCCCCAAAACCTGACCAGGAAAAAATCGTCGTCCATGCTACCTTTTGCCTACCGTAGCTTCAGGCGTTTCGTGCATCGATCAGATCCGCGGTCGTATGGCTTAGCCGATCGGCAAGAACCCGCACCATCTCGATGGTCATTTCCGGAAACTCCTTCATAAGCCTCAGGAAATGATCCTTGCGGATTCTCAGGACTTCCAGCGAAGTTGCCGCCCTGACGGTGGCGGTGCGGGAGCTGTTGCACAATATGGCGATCTCGCCAACGATCGAATTTGGCAGCAGTTCGGCAACTTTTATCGGCCCGCTGTCGGAATCGACCAGAATATCCGCCTTGCCTGAAAGGATGACATAGGCAGCGTCTCCCTCGTCGCCCTGCCGGAAAAGAATCTCGCCGGCGCTGTAGTTCACGCGGTCGGATGTGAACGCAAGCAGCTTGAGCTTTGCCGGCTCGATGCCAGAGAACAAGGGAACGCGTTGCAGCATTCCAACTTCATCCTTGAGCAGCATTGTCGCAAACCTTCCTAAATTCGCGTCTGCCAGACTATGACAGAAGTTCCTTGAAGATACCGTTCCCTGCCAAAAGTGTCTCGTGCGTACCGTCTTCCACCAATTGGCCAGAGTCAAAGACGATAACGCGGTCGAACATCATCGCCATTGCCGGACTCGTCACGACCCACACGATTGCCGGCGAATGGCCGTCGCGTCTGGCTTCCTCGAGCACGTTTCGCAGCACCTTGTCCTGAATGCGCTGGTCGAGCGCCGATAGCGGCCGGTTGAGAATGAGAAAATCGGGACGCTTGAGCAGGGCCCGGGCAACATCGAGCTTCTGGCGCTGTCCACCGGTCAGCCGCCTGCCACCGGCGCCGACATTGAAGTCCAGGCCAACATCCAGCAGCTCGGCATAAAGCCCCAGTTCGTCAAGAATGTCATAGACGATTGAGCGTATGCGGTCCGGCGCGTCGGGATGGTTGGTGCCCACGCGCCCGAACAGGACATTGTCCATGACGGTGGCCGCGGCAATGTATTTGTCAGGATCATACCGTTCGATCGCGTTTTGCAGCTGGGGCGGCAGATTTTCATAGAACTGGTTGCGCGCGGCGACGATCTTGCCCATCAGCTCGTCGGTCAGCAGGCCGAAGCGGTGCCGGGGCTCAATGTAGGCAAAGCTCAAGGTGATGATCATGGCGCGGTCGGCCTCCGAAACGGCCTCGTAGGGACGGTTCTTGAGCCGCTGCAGCAAGGTCTCGTAGGCGGGTATCTCCTCGGCGCTCATGAAGGCGAGCTGCTGGAAGAACTGGTGATCGGGCGGCAGGTCGGCAAACAGCTCGATTGCCTGTTCGGCAATCTCCATGCCCATTTCGTAGAGCGTGCGGTCGAGGCCGGCTTGCTTCAGCACGGAAGCAAAATAGGGATTGGCCGCCAGAGCCTTGTCGGCCAGCTCGGGGCCGGCGGCAGCGCCGAAAAGCAGGTTCTGACCGATCGTCGCTTCAGTGTTGTAAGCGCCCGGCTCGAAAGGAACCACCAGTTCGCGAAGCCCTTCTTGTTCCAGCCGGGTTCGCAGCGCTGCACGCAGTTCGACGATCCGCCCGGCAAGCTTCGTGTGACGCGTGAGGTCGGCCGAAGAGCGCAAGCCAAGATCCAGAATGTCGCGCGACAGAAGAACCGCGTCGAGCACCCGGCGCACGGCTTCAAAGAGGTCATGCGGGCCGGTAGCACCGGCAGAGACATAGTCGATCCAGTCGCTGTGGATATCGAAATCCGGATTACCCGACCGGCGCGCCTCGTCGATGTTCCAGCGCTGCTTGTCTGCCGCGGCGCCTTCATAAGTCACCGATGTCAGCGGCGCATGCTTCAACCCGTAGAGCAGGTTATCGCGCAGGCTTGCCTGGAACAGGAAAACATCCGACGAGGCGTAGGACATGCGCCGGCCGGTCACTGCTTCGGGGAGTTCAAGCAGGTCATCCGCGCCCGAAGCGACCTTTCCGCTTTCCGGCCAGTTCAGCCGTGCGAAGGCTTCTGCCAGCGCCTCCGCTCCACCTGTTGAGGTGCTGACCAGCGCCACCGTCTCGCCCGGCTTGACCTGCATGGAGATACGGTTGAGGAGCATTGCGCCGCCATCGTCTGCTATGGACAGACCGACCGCCGACAGCGGGTTTGTCATCCGACCGGGATCGTCGATCGTCAATGCCCCGATGCTCGGCGCAATGATATCCTCGACGCTGAACTGTTCGACGACCTGCTGGTATTTGACCTGGACGTCCTGCCGATCCTGATCCCAGTCGATCAGTTCCTTCATCGGTCCGGGCAGGTCCTTGTAGGCGCCGATCACGGCCACCAGTTGGCCGACGTCGAGCCGGCCCGCGATAACCAGATAGCCGCCGATCATGTAGAACAGAAACGGCGTGAGCTGCGCGAGAAAATTGTTGAGGAACTTTACCATGAATTTCCATTGGTAAAGATCGAAGCGGATCTTGAAGATGAGCCCTAGCCGGGCGGCTATGTCGGCGCGCTCGTAGTTCGAGGTGTCGTGGACGTGAACCGCGCCGATGCCGTCGACGATTTCGCCAACCCGGCCCGAAAGCGCGCGTGCCGTCAATTGCCGCTGGCGCCCGAGCACGAGCAGCCGCCGCCGCATGCGCGGGATGAGCACGATCTGGATCACCACAATCACCACCGCAATCATGCCGAGCCAGACGTTCTGGACCATGATGAACAGCATGGCCGTCAGCGCCTGGCCGCCGAGCAGAACCGGCTGCAGGAAGGCATCGCCGATGAAGCCGCCCAGCGGCTCCACCTCGTCCTTCACCATGGTCGCCACTTCGGCGGATTTCACCCGCTTGAAGTAAATCGGCGGAAAACGCAGCACACGATCGATCAGATCGAAGCGGATACGCCGCAGCATGCGTTCGCCGAGGCGGCCTTTGTAGGTATTGATGTAGAGTTTGAACAGGCCGTTGATGACGACCAGCAAGAGGAACACGATGCTGAGGGCAAGCAGCGTCGCCGTGCGGTCGAGTTGAAAACCGGAGAAGAACTGGACCTCGCCAATGAACGGCAGGTCATAGTGCAGCCTCATGAAGGGAAGGGTCGCGCCGGGTTGCTCGAAGCCCTTGCCCTGGATCGGGCCGTTGACGATCAGCTTCGGCAGGTTGAAGGACATGAAATAAGGGATCATCGATAGCAAGACGATCGCCAATATCCAGATCTGCTGCTTCCTGGTGTGCCTCCAGATATAGCGGGCTAGGCTGGGTTCCATATGCGACTGCGGACCCCTCAGTTGGAACGATGCAGGCGGCCAAACGGCTGGCGGCTTGCGTGGGATTTTGGCGAATAGCCTAACAGCAGGGGGCGGCCGCTGCGCGACTCGTGCCGGCGGATGGACGCCAATGGTCCGAACAGATGCAATAGGTTCCCTCCGGCAGCGGGCAATGGCAAAACGACTTGCGGCATAGTCACATCCGCAAGTCGAACAGCCTCGCGGGAGGCAAGATTGCGTTGTGTCGCCCGAAATCCCAACATAGAAGACGAATATGATGGATGTCACGCAACCACGCAATGCCGGCATGGACGGCCACGAGCAAGCCCTGGACCTCACGCGGGGAATTGCGGCCTACGTCAACCACCCTCTCGTGGCCGCGCTGGCACGCGTTATCGCCAAGCATCCGCAGGCCGATATCGCCAACGCCTTCAACCACAAGCAGGTCGCCTGCAAGATGTGGGCGCTCGACAGGCTGTTCGAAAGCTGCGGCGGCCGGTTCGGGCGCATATGGGTTCTGGGTGGATGGTACGGCGTGTTGCCGGCAATGCTTTTCAACGACGCCCGTTTCGACATCGCGGCTGTCGACAGCATCGACATCGATCCCGAAGTCGGACCGGTCGCCCGGACCCTCAACCGGGAAGCCGGCGACCGCTTCCGGGCGCTGACGGAAGATATGTACGCACTCGACTATGCGGCCGGGCAGCCTGACCTGGTGGTCAATACGAGCTGCGAACACATAGCCGATCTGCCCGCCTGGCTTGCCCTGCTTCCGCGGGGCACGACTGTTCTGCTGCAATCGAACGATTATTTCAGCGAGCCGACGCACATCAACTGCGTGGCGTCACTGGCAGCCTTCGAAGCCATGGCGGCGCTGCGGGAGATCAGGTTTTCCGGCGAACTGCCGACAAAAAATTATACGCGCTTCATGCTGATTGGAACTGTTTGAAGCGCGTTGGGCGAATCGAACCCGGACGCGACCCGCGTTAGGTTTTCGGGGACCAGGTCCGATACCGCTCGCGCAGGATTTGCGCCGAGCGGCGCGCGCCTTCCAGATCGAGACGATGCGCGGCCGGCTTCGGTCCCGCAAGCGCCTGCTCGATCGCTTTCGCCAGACCCTCAGGCGTCAGGTCCTTTTCCGCCAGCACCGTCGCCAGACCGAGTTCTTCGAGCATCAGGGCGCGGACCGTCTGTTCGGTTTCCCCGCCGGCCGCGAACGGTACAAGCAGGGAGCGACACCCCGCGCGCAGGACATCGCAGACCGTGTTGTAACCCGCCTGCGAGACCGACAGCCGGGCACCGGTCAGCAGGCTGGCGAAATCCTCGCGGAACCGGAAGATGGACAGGCCCGGCGTGGCATCGCGTGAAATCGCGTCAAACTCGTCCTTCGGCAGGTTTGGGCCGGTGATCAAACACCACTTCCAGGCGTTATCGGCATTGTGCGCCGCCGCGATGGTGGATCGGACAAGGCTCTTTCCGGCAGCCCCGCCGCCAACCGACACCAGAACGTTGAAACGCTCGGAAGCCGCGGGCGCCGGGGGCGCGGCAACGAGCCCTGTGTAGGCAACCTCGGCCCTGATCGCTCCCGCCAGTGGAAATGTCTTGCCGATGGTTGCGAAAGCCGGATCGCCATGGACCATGACAAGGTCGAAATGCCTGTTGACGAGATCGACCGTTTCCTCGTTTCGGCCCGGCTTGACGCGCTCCTGAAGGATATCGCGCACCGACGTCGCCAAAAGCGGCCTGGGCGACATCGCATCGATGGCCTCGATCAGCGGCAAGAGTTCGAAACGCATCTGCCGGCGTCCAAAGGGAAACGCCTCGACAATGACGATGTCAGGCCTGCATTCGCGGAATGCCTGCAGCAGCATCCCGCAACGCCGCGTCTTGAAATCATCGTCGACGGGCTTGCCTTGCAGGTCGACAAGCCCGGAAAATCCTTCATCGCCGGAGGTGACAGGCGGCAGCGTTACAGATTTTACACCAGGTCCCGGAAACCCCGCGACCGGCGTTCCGCCGGTCACTACGGTGACGTCAAACCCGTCATCGGCCAAGGCCGCCGCAATGCGGCTGGCGCGGGCGAGATGGCCGATGCCGAGCAGGTGCTGGACATAGAAGAAAGCGCGCAGCCGCTTCATTCGGCGGCCCGCCACTCCCGCTCGAACAGGTCCTTGAGCTGTCCAATGCTTGCGATATGGTCGAAATTGCCGCGCACGCGCCGCTCCGCGGCGTCGCCGAGGCGGGCGCGCAGCACGGGATCACGGATCAGGCGCTCCAGCGCCCGTGCCAGGGCAGCCGGATTTTCCGAGGGAATCAGCAGCCCGGTTTCATCCGACGATAAAAGCTCCGGCACGCCGGAAATATCGGTCGACACGCAGGCAAGCCGCTGGCTGGCCGCCTCCACCAGAACATTGGGCAGACCGTCCCGATCGCCATCCGCGGTGATCCTGCAAGCGAGCGCAAAGATGTCGGCGCTGCGATAGTGCTCGAGCACCTCCCTCTGCGCCATCGCGCCTTTCCAGGAGATGCGACCCTCCAGTCCGAGCTTTCGCGCCAGCGCCTTGAGCCGTTCCAGTTCCTCACCGCCGCCGATATGCTCGAACCGCCACGCCAGTTCACCAGGCAAGAGGGCGAGGGCCTCCAGCAACGTGTCGTAACCTTTCTTTGCAACGGCGCGCCCGACACTCAAGATGAGGACCGGTTCCTCCGGCGCCGAGCCGTCATGTTGTTTTCGCGCCGCGTCGAAACTGCCGAAGCGATCGAGGTCGAGCCCATGATAGCTCAGATGCACGGACGAGCTGCCGTTGGCGAGTTTTTTCAGGCGGTCGAAGCCGGTTTGCGTGCAGGTGACCGTCCAGCGCGCCGAGGAAAGCTTGCCGGCCAGATCCCAGTCCGCCGAAGTCCAGATGTCCTTGGCATGGGCCGAGCAGCTCCAGGGCTGGCCACGAAGCTGGCTGGCATAGCGCGTCACCGATGCTGGCGTGTGCGCGAAATGGGCATGCAGCCAGCCGGCGTCTTGCGGCCATTCGGCCGCCAGCACGAGCGCTTGGCCGAAGCGGCGCACGCGATTGCGCGTAAAGTCGCGGGGGATATCGGCAGCCAGCGATTTGAGCGCGCGCCAAAAGCCCGGCCGCAGCAGAGACGCAAACAGCGAGCGAACCACGCGCAACGGCTCGTCATGCAAATATTCCGGCAGATAATGGACGGGCGCCTTGATCTCGTCATGCACGGGGTGACGCTGTGCGTCGGTCGGCCGCCTGAGCGCGAAGAGTATGAGGTCGAACCCCGCACGCTCCAGACCGAGCAGTTCTTGCGCGATGAAGGTTTCCGACAGCCGCGGATAGCCCTTCAGAACCACGACGATCTTGCGGCTTTGCAACTCAGTTCACACCTTCAATGACCGAAAGGTGATGGCCGGCCCGGCGGTCGAGCAGTTCTGCGACGATTTCGGAAATATGAGGCAGCCCTTCCAGCGTCAGATGCGGATTGCTTTGCGATGGGCGGGGCCGATCCGGCAACACCTTCAATGCATCGGCGAACCGCTGGGAATCCTCGGCTTCTTCCGGCAAAAGCATCTCGATGAGGCCGAGTTCGGCTGCGCGCCGGGCGCGGATCAGCTGTTCCTCGCGGGGCGTGACGCGTGGCACGATCAGCGCCGGCTTGTCGAAAGACAATATCTCGCAATAGGTGTTGTAACCGCCCATCGCCACCACCGCCTTGGCGCCGGCAATCAGCTCTTCCATGCGGTTGTCGAACTCGATGATCTTGACATAGGGGATCTTGGCACCCTTCCTGACCAGCTTGTTGCGCTTGCGCGCCGGCATGTAGGGCCCCAGCACGATCAGCGCCCTGTGCTGCAATTGCGGATCCTGCTGATAGGCATCGATGACGTCGTGGATCAGGTCGGCGCCGTCACCGCCGCCACCGGTGGTAACCAGAATATAGTCGCCCTCGGGCCTGTGGCCAGGCAACTCGTTCTGCTGCAGGCTCCGCTGCAGGAAACCGACAAACTTCATCTTTGCCCTGACCGCCGGCGGCACATCCAGGCCGGTCAACGGATCGTAGAAATCCGGCGGGCCATAGACCCAGACCTTGTCGTAGAACAGGCCGATCTTGCGCATCACATCCCTGCGTGCCCACTCCGCTTCGAGCAGATGCGGCGCGTCCATCACCTCGCGCAGGCCAAGCACCAGCGTGGTGCCCCGCGTCTTGAGGTAGGACAGCGTGTCCTCGATCTCACCGCGCAAGCCGAGCGGCTCCTTGTCGACGATGAAGATATCCGGCCGGAAGCTCTCCGCCGTGTGGCGGATGATCGACTGCCGCATCCTCAGCGTCTCATGCAGATCGATATCCTTTTCCAGCGAGGTGTATTCGCCGTTGCGCAGCTTGATGACGCTGGGGATCTTCACGAAGTCGACACGGGCGCGATAGTCGAAGGCGCCGGCGATGGTCGCACCCGAGATGATAAGCACCTGAAGTCCGCGGAAATCCCCGACCAGCGAATGCGCGATCGTTCGGCACCGCTGCAGGTGGCCGAGCCCGAACGTATCGTGGCTGTACATGAGAATTCGGGCGTCTTTTGCGTGCTGTGTCATGTTGAACGTCTTTTAGAATTCTCGCCGGACGGTGGGCAACCCCGCAAGCTTCGAAATCATCCGCGGGCCTGCCGACCTGTTCTGAGATGTGATGGGCGCGAGGTACACAACGGCGTTCTTCCCCTGGGCACGAATGCCAAGGGGCGCTGTTTGTGGCGCGATCCCTTGTCTTCGCAGACGATAGACGACCCGAGCACAAATCTCTGTCATGAGGCTTGACCCCGTGGAATTACATGCCTGCGGCCTGAGGCAGGCAGAGCGCATATTGCGAAAAGTTGAGAGCGACCAGGGGAAACGAGGTTGCCGCACATTGTGAGGAGAACCCCGCACCTTGGGAAAATGCTTCATAATCCATTGAAACGCAACGACCGCCAGAGGCCGCACGTTGCGGCCTTTTATCCTGCCATCACCCTCGACCGGTGGCAAGCCTCGTCACGTGGAAGGGGTTTCCGGATAGCGCGCCCGCCGCACCTGAGCCAAGGCCGACAGCTGGGCGCGCATGATTTGCCCAATCGGTCGACGCAGATTTCGGTGACGCGGATCGCCACAAGGTTGCAACCACAGCCTAAGTTGTTCGTGACTTTGGCGCGTGCGGAGAGCAAGTCGTAGTTCTGAGACAAAAGCATCAGCTCGCCGTTGAAAGAAAATCGGGATGCGGTAGTATCGCATCAGATGATTGCGACTGCTTGACCGGGGGGTGCAGTGGATTCGTCTTCTTTCAAGCGCTGGCCGGCAACACTGGGGGTGCGCGATCCTGCGGTCTTCCAGACTGTTTCGCGCCGTATCTTCGGGGATTTGCCATGACAGCTGAAGCCAATACTGATCAGCTTACCAGGGAAGGTGTCGAAGCCATCGTTGCGGCAATCACGGCGCGGGTCACGGACCGCGAGGCGCTGATCTGGCTGTGGCCGCAGCTTGAAAAGCAATTGACCTCCTATGACGGCCATCTGCAGACGACATTGTTTCCCGGTTTCGAGGCGCCTGCCGTGACGGCGTTGCCGCGGGCGCTCAGCCGGCGCGAACTGGCCGCCACGCTAAGGCTGGCGCTGCTGACGACCCTGGACAGGATCAGCCCTCTCGAGGCCGCCGCGTCCGCAAGTGCTGCCGACATACTGGCGGAATGGAACAAGCTTTCTGCCTTCGTCAGAAACAACATCAGCGATGGCTTTTCCGGATTTCAGAATATTCGCACCCGGCTCTATACCCAGTTCGGCGCGCCCAGCAATCCAGCCAAGGCGATCGACCGCGTCAACGCCTATTACAGCCAGCTCTCGGGTGCCGGCTTCCCCAAGGCGAGCTTCAAGTCGCCGGTGCATCCCGTGCTCAAGGCCCGGCTGGCGAACACGGTGGCGCTGCTGACGGCTAAGGGCGCCACAGCCGCGCTGACCAAGATCAAGAGCGTCGGCGGGTTCAACATCAGGCCCAATGTCAATTCGCCCGCGCGGCTCAGCAATCATTCCTTCGGCTGGGCGGTGGACATCGATCCGGCGATCAACCCCAATGTCGACAAGGATAATCTGCCATTGGCCATCATCGCCGCCTTCACCGGTGTCGACCTCTACGGCGCCGAGAGCGCCACGCTGCGCGCCGGCGGCCCTTATGACACGCTGCTGCCGGCGGCTATTATACTGTCGAAGGCCAACGCCGCTGTCGTTGCCGCTTTCGCCAATGCCGATGGCCTCAAGGCCGCCATGGGCAACGCCATAACACGGCTGGCCGGCGTGACACTGCCGGCGGCGAAGCTTGCCACGGCCCACGCCCTGGCAACCGCCGTGCCGGCCAAGCAGACCGATCTCGCCACGCTGCTTCAGGGTGCCGGCGCCACGCCGGCCAAGGCCAAGTCGACCGCGAAGCTGCTGGCCGATGCCGCCGACCTCTCCCGCAGGGCGGCCAGGGTCAGCTCACCCAAGATCATCGGTACCGACGCTTCGGTTGCCCGCTTCGGCTTCTTCAATCTTGCTCCGCAAGCCGCAGCCGGGTTGGCCGCCAGCGACGGCGGCGGCCTGCGCTGGCTGGGCGCTGCCACCAAAACCAAGGACTACATGCATTTCGAGCTTGCGGAGGCCGATCAGCCGAAGCTGTTCTGATGGTACGTAGCGTCTCCAGTTTCTCGATACTTCATTCATTAATCGAGTTTTATCGATTGTGGGCGGAACGGTCCGACCGCCTCAAAAATTTAAGTGCGCTGATAAGAGGAGCGCCAATGAGATTCGCAGCCATGCAAGATCCATGTGACCACTGGCTTATCTACGATTTGATGTCAGCCCTGCCGGCGGAGGTAGAAGGACGATTGCTGATGGGGCTGACGCGGCGCGAAGCCGAGCAGCTTGCCGCGCAAGCCAACGCGGGGTTGGTCAGGCAGGCAACCCGTTCGCCGGGTCCGTGCCCAATCTTCGTGAACACGCCGGCCTGACTACGCCAGCCTTGCCCTTGTCGTACGCGGCGTCGCCAGCAAAAGGCTGGTCTCGCTCCCCGTAATTCCCGGGATCAGCCGTATCCGCCTCAGCACGGCGTCGAAATCGGTGAGCGACGCCGTGCCGAGTTCGACCACCAGGTCCCAGCGGCCATTGGTGGTGTGGATGGTCGAAACCTCGGCCAGACCGCCGAGCGCCCGCACCACGCGGTCCGCGGCATGGCCTTCGATCTCGATCATCATCACCCCACGTATCCTCTGGTCGACGGCGTCGGCGCGCAGCACCACGGTGTAGCCGATGATCTCACCCGACTTTTCCAGCCGCTCCATGCGCGCCCGGACCGTGGCGCGCGACACCCCGAGATCGACCGCGAGGTCGGAGATGCTGCGCCGCGCGTCGTGCCTGAGCAGCGTGACCAACCTTTCGTCGAGCGCGTCCATGACTTTATCCATTTTGATCAAGATGACTTCTCGAAATGATAAATCATTCTTTTCGAAATGCCAATTTCGCCTGTTCAAACTGCCGGGCGGGAATGGTTCATTCCACGCATCAATCGCCCAATCAATTGCAAGGACAAAAAGAATCATGCGCTGCAGGATCGTTGGCGCGCCGGTGCAGGACGGCGCGGGCAGGATGGGATGCGAGATGGGGCCGAGCGCGCTGCGCACGGCAGGGCTTGTCTCGGTCCTCTCCGAACTCGGCCATGAGGTCGAGGACTGGGGCGCGGTGCAGCCGGCTGCGGCGCGCGCCATCGTGCATGGCAATCTTGCGCTGAAGGCGCTGCCGGAGATTTCCGCCTGGACGGAGGCGATCGCCGAGACCGCCTATGCGGCCTCGCAGGACGCCATGCCGATCTTTCTTGGCGGCGACCACGCGATATCAGCCGGCACGGTATCAGGCATAGCGCGCCGGGCGGCCGAGCGCGGCCGGCCGCTCTTCGTGCTGTGGCTCGACGCGCATCCGGATTTCCACACGCTCGACACCACCGTCAGCGGCAACCTGCACGGCGTGCCGCTTGCCTATGCCAGCGGCCGGCCGGGCTTCAACGGCTATTTCCCGGACCTGCCCGTCGCCGTCGATCCCGCCCGCATCTGCGTCATGGGCCTGCGCAGCGTCGATCCGGCCGAGCGCCGGGCGCTGAACGAAGCGGGCGTGACCGTGCACGACATGCGCACCATCGACGAGCACGGCGTCGCGCCCTTGCTGCGCGCCTTCCTCGCCCTTGTCGAAGAGGCCAACGGCCTGCTGCATGTCAGTCTCGACGTCGACTTCCTCGACCCTTCGATCGCGCCGGCTGTCGGCACCACAGTGCCCGGCGGCGCCACCTTCCGCGAGGCGCATCTGGTGATGGAGATGCTGTCAGACAGCGGCCTGGTCTCCAGCCTCGACCTTGTCGAGCTCAACCCTTTCCTCGACGAGCGCGGCCGCACCGCGACCCTGATGGTCGACCTCACCGCCAGCCTGATGGGCCGCCGCATCATGGACCGCCCGACCCGCAGCCATTCCGGAAGCATTGCATGACCCAACCTTCCCGCCTTGCCATCGTCCCCTTCGTCAGCGTCGACCGCATGATGAAGCTGGTGCTGACCATCGGCGTCGAGCGGTTCCTGACCGAACTCGCAGCCTATATCGAGGAGGATTTCCGCCGCTGGGAGCTGTTCGACAAGACACCCCGCATCGCCTCGCACAGCCATGACGGCGTCATCGAGCTGATGCCGACCAGCGACGGACGCCTCTACGGCTTCAAATATGTCAACGGCCATCCGAAGAACATGCGCGAGGGCCGCCAGACGGTCACCGCCTTCGGCGTGCTTGCCGATGTCGGTTCCGGCTATCCGATGCTGCTCACCGAAATGACCATCCTGACGGCGCTGCGCACTGCGGCAACCTCCGCTGTCGCCGCCAAATATCTGGCGCCCAAGGGTTCGCGCTCCATGGCCATCATCGGCAATGGCGCCCAGTCCGAGTTCCAGGCTGTCGCCTTCAAGGCGCTGCTCGGCATCGACCGGCTGCGGCTCTACGACATCGACCGCTCCGCTTCGGAAAAATGCGCCCGCAACCTCGCCGGCAAGGGCTTTGACATCACCATCTGCACGGCCGGCCAGGATGCGGTGGAAGGCGTCGACATCATTACCACGGTGACCGCCGACAAGCAGTACGCCACCATCCTCACCGACAACATGGTCGGCTCCGGCGTCCATATCAACGCGGTCGGCGGCGACTGCCCCGGCAAGACCGAGCTGCATCGCGACATCCTGCTGCGCTCCGACATCTTCGTCGAGTTCCCGCCGCAGACGCGCATCGAGGGCGAGATCCAGCAGCTCGACGCCGACCATCCGGTGACCGAGCTGTGGCAGGTGATGACCGGCCAGGCGGAAGGCCGCAAGACGGCGGAACAGATCACGCTGTTCGATTCCGTCGGCTTCGCCACGGAAGATTTCTCCGCACTCCGCTATGTCCGCGACCAGCTCCAGGCCACCGGCCTCTATGAAGAGCTCGATCTGCTTGCCGACCCCGACGAGCCGCGCGACCTGTTCGGCATGCTGGAGAGGGCGGCCATACAGCCGGCGGCTTGAAGAAATTTGCTTGAGTAGTCAAAGCCGATCGAAACTCTGCTTGCCACGGCAGCGCCGCCCCTCATTGCCCTGCCGGGCATTTCTCCCCGTATAGTGACGGGGAGAAAGTGGCTTGTCCGAACCGGATAGATGGGTAACAGAATGGACCGATTAGATGGGTGACAGTTTTCTCCCTCGCCGGGAGGACCGGCGATGGTTTGGCGAGAGACTGGCATCATGGATGAGCGGCTTCGGTTTGTGGTGGGGTGGCTGACCGGCGAGG
>NZ_JBWLUX010000043.1:0-48550 GCF_057784315.1 Mesorhizobium sp. CNPSo 4684
AAAAGACAATTACGATATCACTGAAGCGGACCAGCAAATGATGGCGACCGGCGTGGGCCAGCTCATGGGCCAGTTCCTGCTCGACCGCAACGGCGTCGTTCGCTGGACGTTCTCCGAGGTTTACGATGGCGGCTTGGGCGCCCGCCCGAGCTCTGAGGCGATGATGTCGGTCGCGTCGCAAATCGGAAGGTAAGGAGCAGCTTCGCTAGGGGGCTAGGCGCGAAGTTGGCCGCCGTCGCCTGATGGGGCCCTACAATCGGCACCGCACTCGCCTGCCATGAACCCGGGGGGGGGGGGGCGGTCGTCCTGCCGCCCTACTACCAGCGCGAGCCGGGCGGCGTCCGCGCTGCGGGCTCAGCGGCCTCTTGCTGCAGGTCTGCGGCGATGCGCCGGCTTACCGCCCCAGTAGATTTCGTTCGACGGTTTTCAGCTGCGCCAGCATCGCATTTTTCGCACCTTCCGGAGCGCGGCGCACCAGACAATCCAGGATTGCCTGGTGCTCGTCGCAATACCTCCGGCGGCGTTCCTCCGAGAACGAGCACTGCTTCATTTCGAACCAGGGAATGCCTCCGTCCTCAAGGTCTCGAAGCGTCGTGATGGGACCGACATCTTGGAAACCTTGTGCCGTAGCTCCCCACGTTCCTTGACATCGGGTATTTATCCGAAATTATGGAGGAAAGAAGGATCGCAGGCATGACCGGAATCGCGCTGTCGGGCGTATCAAAGCATTTTGGCGCAGTCGAAGTGATCCGCGAGGTTAGCCTGGACATTGAACCAGGAGAGCTGGTCGTGTTTCTCGGCCCGTCCGGTTCTGGCAAGACGACGCTGCTCCGGATGATCGCCGGTCTCGAAAGCATTGACGAGGGCACGCTGACGATCGACGGGGTGCGCTCGGAGAAACTGGCGCCGGGCAGGCGCAACGTTGCGATGGTCTTCCAGAACTATGCGCTCTACCCGCATATGACAGTCGCGGAGAACATGGCCTTTGGGCTGAGGAACATTCGGGTCGCGCCGGATGTTATACGCCAACGGATCGCTGAGGCTGCGCGTATCCTGGAGATCGAAGCGTTGCTCCACCGGCGGCCGTCGCAGCTCTCCGGCGGGCAGCGCCAGCGCGTGGCCATCGGGCGTGCGATCGTCAAGGAGCCCAAGGCGTTCCTGTTCGACGAGCCACTCTCCAATCTGGACGCGGCGCTTCGAGCTCGTACACGTGTCGAGCTTGCCGAACTGCATCAGCGTTTGAAGTCGACGATGATCTACGTCACCCACGACCAGGTGGAAGCGATGACCCTCGCCGACCGTATTGTGATCCTCAACGATTGCCGGATAGAGCAGATGGGAAGACCCGACGAGGTTTATGCACGTCCGGCATCGCGATTCGTCGCGACCTTCGTCGGGTCCCCAGCGATGAACATTCTACCTGTTACGGTTTCAGGCTCAGGCGACAGGCTCAAGGCGCGCTTGACGGATGGATCGCTCGTCGACCTTCCCGGCGCGCCGGTCAACATGGATTGGCGCGAACTGGGAGTGCGGCCGGAATCGCTGACTGTCGTCTCCGAGGGCAGTGAAACATCGGCCACGGCCACGGTTGTCGAGCGCCTTGGCGAGCGAACGCTCGTCTATGCGCGGCTCGCGGATGGGACGCAGGTTACAGCACAGGATCGCGGGCTCTCGAGCGTCAAACCGGGTGACGCCGTTCGGCTGAAGTTCGACACCGCCGCCCTCCATCTTTTCGCCGCGGACGGATCGACCTGGCACGCGCGCTGACCTGGCCTGAACCCGCCGGCCGGGGTCGTGCCCCCCTTGGCATTGCGCTTCGTTTGCGGGCCGAGGCTAGCCCTTGATGCCTGCCGAGAGCGTTATCGCTTCGGTTACTCGGCGTTGGAAGAAGAGGTAGGCCAGTGCCACGGGAAGGCCGGCCAGTACGGCTGCCGACAGCTGGCGCGCGTAGTAGACGCCGAAGGCGTCATTGACCTGCGTGATGCCGACGGTGATCGTCATCATCTCGGTGCGGGTCACAGAGAGGAACGGCCACAAGAACGCGTTCCACGTCCAGATGAAGCAGACGATCGACAGCGCCGTCGTTACCCCCCAGTTCATCGGCACGTAGATTTTGAAGAGGATCCCGAATTCAGATGCATTGTCCATGACCGCGGCCTCACGGAAGTCCTTCGGGACCTGATCGAAGAATTGCTTGTACACGATGATGATGACGGGGTGGATGAGCTGCGGCAACATGATTCCAGCCCAGCTGTTGAGCAGGCCAAGGTTGGCGACCAGCACGAAATGATTGATGATCAGCGCCGAAATTGGCACCATGAAGGAGGCGAGGATCAGCCACCATAGCGCGATCCGCCCCGGGAACCGCAACTGCGAGATCGCGTAGCCGCACAGCATCGAGATGAAGATGGTGATGAGCGTTGCGCCGACCGCGACCGCCACCGAATTGACGTACCAGGTGCCGATCTGTGTGGTGGTCACGGCGGAAATATAGTTCTCCAGCGTCGGCGTCTCCGGCCAGAGTTCGATGTAAGGCCGGACGACTTCGTCGTCCGGTTTGAGCGATGAGATCACACCCCAATAAAGCGGGAATGCCCATAGGATGGCCCAGACGAGCGTCAGTGCCGTAATTATCCCGCCCCAAAAGTTCCAGCGCTGCGCAGCCATGGCGTTCATCGGCGCCGCCTTTCGGCGAGCCGGAGCAGTTGGAATTGCAGGACCGATACGACGACCACAAGCATGAAGAGGGTGACGGCGACAGCCGCAGCCCTGCCTCCCTGGTTCTGCTGGAAGGCCTTCTGGAAGACGTAGTAGACGAGCACCATATTGTCGTTCGGCCGGCCGCCGATCGAGAACAGATAGACCTGGTCGAAGATCTTGAGCTGCAGGATGAGTTGGATGGTCAATACCAGCGAGGTGATCGGCCAAAGCAGTGGCCAGGTGATACGCCGGAACGTGGTCCATCGCGTCGAGTTGTCGAGCGCCGCGGCTTCGTAGATCTCCACTGGTATGGACCGTAGTCCGGCGAGGAAGAGGAGGATCGAGAAACCTGCGGTCCACCAGATCGTCACCCCGGCCACCGCCGGCAGGAACCAGGCGCGCGACTTAAAGACCGGTACGCGCGGGATTTCCAGCCAGTCCAGCACATGCATCGCAATCCCGAACTGGAAATTCAGCGTCCAGTCCCAGATCAAATAGACCACGGACACCGGCAGGATGTAGGGCAGGAAGAACAGCGCCAGCACGGTCGCCTGGAACCGGCCCTTGAGGCGTGACACGCCAACCGCGATCAGCAGGGCGATGAGTGTTCCCGGGACGACCGTCATCAGCACGAAGTAAGCGGTGTTCCAGACCGCGCGCCGGAACATCGGGTCGTTGTCGAGCCGCAGGTAGTTGTCGAGACCAACCCACCGACCCTCGCCGATCAGCGGCGCGTCGGTGAAGGAGATGCGAAACATCTGAACCGTCGGATAGACGAACGCCAGCAGATAGATCGCAAGGAAGGGAGCGACCAGCACCAGCGCGACAAGACATTCAGTTCGGGAGTTGCGAAGCATGGCTCTTCCTCAAATATGGCTGGGACCGCCCTGGGCGGGGGGGTCCCAGCCTTTGAGCCCTACATGCTGTTCAGCTCTTCCTTGATGGATTTCACCGCCTCGCCCGGGTCCATCTCTCCATTGAGGGTCGGCACGAAATAATTGGACATGATGTCGAAGATCGGCCCGGCGACACCAGCCTTGGGCGACTTCGGATCGAAGATCATGTTGGCCGTCAGCGTCGAGTAGGTCGCATTGGGTTCCATTGCCTTGTATTCCGCCGTCTCGGTGACCGGCCTGTAGGCCGGGATGTGGCCTGCCGTGGCCCAGAAAAGCGAGTGCTTGTCCATCCATGAGATCACCTCGAGAACGGTGGCACGCTTTTCAGGAGTGATCTCCTTGCCCTTGTTCTTCGGGATCGCGAACGAGTGGCTGTCCGCATAGGTGCATGGCTTGTCGAAGATCACCGGGATCTCGACGGCGCCCCAGTCGAACAGCTTGCCTTGCTTGGCGAGGTCGGTCATCGTAGGAACTTCCCAGACGCCGTTGATCATCATTGCGGCCTTGCCCGAGGTGAATAGGGCGACGGTTGCCGGATAGTCCGTATAGGTCGACTGCAGCCCAGCTTTCGTCCACCCTTGCAGAACCGCTAACGCTTTCGCCAGCTTTTCAGCGTTGTCGCCGGCGAGGAACTCGTTGCCCGTCAGAAGCTCGCCACCTTGCTGGCACACCAGCGAGTAAATGGTGCGGTACATGAAGTTGCCGTCGGCGGTGACGCTGCCCAGCGGGAACTCGACGCCGGCGTCCTTCAACTTCTGCAGTGTCGCGGTGAATTCCTCCTTGTTGCCCATGCCCACGGGACGACCGTCGTCGCCGAGCACGCCTGCCTTCTTCAGGAGGGCGCGATTGTAGTACAGGACGATTGGATGGGTATCGAGCGGCACTGCGTACTGCTTGCCGTCGACCGTCACGGCGCCCATCGTCGTCTGGGCAAAGTCCGAGGCCGAGAGGCCCATCTTGCTCATGTCGTCGGCGGTGATTTCTTCGAGAATATCCTGGCTCACCGCCAAGGGGATGCGGCTGGCATGATAGGTCATGACGTCTGGCGCCTCTCCGACCGCGGCCGAGGTCTGCACCTTCGCGTAGAAGGGCGTGCCCCACTCCAGCGTCGTGGCGTCGATCTTGATCTTGCCGGCGTGGGCGGTGTTGAAGTCGGTGATCATCTGCTTCATGCGCACACCGTCACCGCCGCCGAGGAAATCCCACCATATGACGGTTTCTTCGGCCTGGGCCGCGACGGCCCAAAATCCTCCGGCCACAACCACCGCTATGGCCATCATCCTGCGAAAGTTCATCTCAGCTTCCTCCCGAGTACGGCGGTTAGATCCGCCTTGAACGTTTCAATGCTACACCAAACCAAACCCCCTGCAACGGATTTTACGGTATATATCTGATAGTCGGATATTGACTCAGAGTGTCACACGCACCATCGAGTAGGAGTGCGGCGGCAAGTTCAACGTCATTCCCTTGCTGCTGAGCGCTGCCCCGTTGCCTTTGACCGGTGATACGGTGTCCGGCGCGTCCTTGGTGTTACAGGCCTCGAGATCGTCATGACGGATGATCGTATGCTCGATGGACTTGGCAGCGAACCGCTCGAGGGCGACGTCGGCCTCTATCGTCTCGGATCCATGCCGGTTGATTGCGAAGAAGGTCAGCGTGCCGGCGTTCGAATCATGCACGCCGGCAATGTCGAGCCATGGCACCTTGTCGGCCGCGGCCGCGTCATAGGTAGGCACCTCGACCGCAAGCTGCAGCGCGGTGCCGCGGCCATGCTTGGAGGCCAGCATGAAAGGCCAGTAGATCGTCTGCCGCCAGGCGCCGCCGCCGGGATCGGTCATGATCGGCGCGATAACGTTCACCAGCTGCGCAATGCAGGCGATGCGAACAATATCCGACCGTCGGATGAAGGTGTTGATGATGCAGCCGACCTGCAGCACGTCCTCGAAATTGTAGATGTCTTCCAAAAGCCTGGGCGCTTCCGGCCAGTCCCAGGCGCGCATACGCTCGGCGTCCAGCTTGCGCTGATGGTACCAGACGTTCCACTCGTCGAAGGAGATTTTCACGTCTCGCTTCGAGCGGGTCTTGGCCTTCACGTAGTCGATGATGCCCGCGACCGTGCCAATGTAGCGGTCGAGCTTGGCGGGAAGAGCCAAATATTCGGCCGTATTCTTCTCGTAATTCTCGAAATACATGTGGAGAGAGATGTAATCGACCTGCTCGTAGGTCGCCTCCAACACTGTTGCTTCCCACTGCGGATAGGTCGGCATATTGGAATGCGACGAGCCGCAGACGACCAGTTCCACTGTCGGGTCGAGGCCGCGCAGCGCCTTGGCGGTCTCGTTGGCGAGATGGCCGTATTCGCTCGCCGACTTGTGGCCGACCTGCCAGGGACCATCCATTTCATTGCCGAGACACCAGAGGCGGCAGTTCCAGGGCTGCGTGCGTCCATTCTTGGCCCTCAGGTCGGACCAGTAGCTGCCGCCCGGGTGGTTGACATACTCAACGAAGGCCCGCGCCTCGTCGAGGCCGCGGGAACCGAGATTGACCGCAAGCATCATCTCGGTGCCGGCTTTTTCGGCCCAGTCGGCGAATTCGTGGATTCCAACCAGGTTCGGCTCCGTGGTGCGCCACGCAAGATCGAGGCGCCGCGGGCGGTTCTCCTTTGGGCCTATGCCGTCTTCCCAATTGTAGGCGGACACGAAGTTGCCACCCGGGTAACGGCAGATCGGAGTGTCGAGCGCACGCACCAACTCGATCACGTCCTTGCGCATCCCCTCTGCGTCCGCTTGCTGATGTCCGGGCTCATAGATGCCCGTATAGACCGCCCGGCCAAGATGCTCGAGAAACGATCCGTAAAGACGTTTGTCGATATCCGCGACGGCGTAGGCCGCGTTCGCCGTGACTCTGGCTTTCATGATCCCTCCCACTGCGGACTATCAATCCGACTTTCCGGTTTGTATCCGGGTCGTGGGTCAGTTAAGGGCGGAGTTCATCCGCCCGTCAAGGGTCCAGTATGCTCTCAAGCCTTGAGCAGGCGCAGAACGATGTCGTTGCTGTAATTGCCGAAGCCGCTGCCGAAGATGTTTATGCCGCCGGGGTGACGCGCATCTTCCTTCACGCCGATTCGTATCCGGATCGAGCGGTGCCGCTCGAGTTCCAGATCAGCCAGCGAGCATTTGGAAACCTTGTCATCGCCGCGATAGGTGCCGTTATTCGTGACGCGCCAGTGTACGAGGTCGCCATACTGCGATCCGGCTAGCTTCCACCAGCCGGGCGTATGCTTGCCGCGCTTGTCGCCATAGTCGGCCGGCGCCGTCCAGGTATCTATCTCGTGTCCGTTAATCGCGACCGTGATGTCCGATGGCCAATCCTTCGAGGTGCCCGGCACCTCGGACGAAAGCTCCATCGCCAGCTCCAACCCGCCGACTTTGGCATTGGCAAGCGTCGCATTGTTGGGAAACTGGTATTCGACGAAGCCGCGCGTGAACCACAGCAGCCCAGCCCGCATACGGTCAGGATCGAGGAAGGTGTCGGGCACATCGAGAAGTCCGATGACGCCGTCCTTTGAACACAGGCCGCAGGGAGCGGAAACTTCGCATCTTGTGTAGAGTCCAAGCGGCATCGCCACTTCTATGACACCGAGATCCTGCGCCGGGGTGCGGTCCTTAAAGACGACAACCAACTCGGAGAAGGTCGAATAGCAGACCTTCTGGCTTCCCTTGCGCGCCTTTTGTGATTTCGTCTCGATCAAGCCGACATCGACAAGAACCTGGATGTTTGCGGAAATTGTCGATTGCGGAAGACCCAGTTCTTCGGCCACCTGATTGACGTTTTTCGGCCCCTTGCGGTGCAGCAGATCGAGAATCCGGACCCGGACCTCGCTCGCAAGGCTCTTCAACAAGTCGAGCCGCTCAAGCGGATCGACAACCATGATTTCATTCGACATATGGCCCGCACTCGTCACACGGGTTATGTATCAGCAGATCAGATACAGATAAAGCCGGTGACAGTTCTGAATTGAACCGCGTGGAAGCACCGCTTTCCGGCGTTGCATCGGCCACACCCGGCACCAACACAGATCATCACGTGGGAGAGACGAGTCTGACGCGCTTAAGTCACCACTGAAAGGCTCGCCGGCTGCAACGCGCCGGGGAACGGCCCGATCCTGGCCGGACGATGCCCGGATTGGAAGAGGTTGCTGTGGAGGTTGGCGACCCACTGCTTGCCTTCGGTCGTCAGCTCCAGATAGCGGATCGCGTCGCCAATATACGGCTCGACCTTCAGCGTGAAGAAATCGCTGAAGATGGCGCCGAGATCGGCGGCGGTCTTGCAGCCGAGCTTTTCCGCCATGCCGGTCTCGGAGAACTCGGCAAACAGGGCCGGCAGCTTGCGGTGGTAGAAGGGATCAGCGAGTTGGCCGATCAGATCCGCGGCCCTGACCAGCGCCGGCTCGGTGTTGGTGGCCTGGTAGGCCGGATCGCTTGGTACCGGAAAGCGCGTCATCTCGATCGCCGCGACAATGCGCTCCTCGTCGATGAACTTCGAGGACCCAAAGCGTTGGCGCGCATAGATCTTGGCGCGCTCGATATGATAAGGCGCGAGCACCGCGTCGGAAGCGCCGCGCGGTGGCGTATGGCGCTCGCCGGCCTCGTTGATGACGAAGCTGTCGTCGCTGTCGCCCGGGCATATGCCGTGCACCATGCCGATGTCGTGGACCAGCAGCGCGCAGGTGTAATGCAGCCAGTCATCGGGGGTCAGGGATTCCGAAAGCAGCCGGCCGCGGATGATCTGCTGGCCGGCGAGCGTCACCATCAGCGTGTGCTCGATGTTGTGATAGAGGGCGTTCGAATTGCCGATGCGCTCCAGGACAAGGCGGGCCGCGCCACCTATGTAGGCCGCATACTCCGAATTGCGATGCGAGAAATACTGCAGATAGAGTTCCGACAGATGGTCGCCGAGCCGGTCGGCCATGATGGAAATCGGATTGAGCATGACAATCGTTCCTGGCCAATTTGAAGCACGACAGATCGCGTGCGGCAGCCATCCTAGCACGGTTCCGGCGTGGATTTTATCACAGCGTCGGTGATGCGCATCGCAGCCGCAGCAGGCATCTTTGCGCTTGCCTTGAAGCCATCCTATTCTGCAGGGTAATCGCCGCTCGTGGGCATAAAATGTCGGTACTGCCATTCCTGAGAATTTACGCGCCGCTTAACGCGGCGCTGGCTGCGCCCGGGTTGCTGGCGGTGGCTGCGCTCACGTCACCGAACATTTCGGGACGAAGCAGGCTGGCTCTGGTTGCCCTGCTCGCTGTCATTTGGGGCGCCTATCTCGTGCAGATGGTCGCGACGCTGCTCAAGCGCCGGGCGGGAGACCTTCAGGACAGGACGCCGGCAATCGCCATCGATGTGCTCGCGGTCCTGGTTCCACTCGCCGCATCTCTGCTCGTGGGCACGCCCGACTGGAGCCTCTACTGTGCTGTCTGGCTGCTGAAACCGCTGCGCGACTCGACCTTCTTCCCGGTGCTGGGCAGGGTGCTGGCCAACGAAGCGCGCAACCTGATCGGTGTCACCACGCTGTTCGGCGTCGTTCTGTTCGGTGTCGCGCTCGCGGGCTATGTCATCGAGCGCGACATCCAACCGGAAAAGTTCGGCAGCATCCCCCAGTCAATGTGGTGGGCGGTGGTCACGCTGTCCACCACCGGCTATGGCGACGAAATTCCGCAAAGCTTCGCCGGCCGCGTCCTAGCCGGGGCGGTCATGATGAGTGGCATCGGCATCTTCGCGCTCTGGGCCGGCATTCTTGCCACGGGCTTCTATCAGGAAGTTCGTCGCGGGGAATTCGTCCGCAATTGGCAATTGGTCGCCGGCGTGCCGTTGTTTCAAAAGCTCGGCCCGGCCGTGCTGGTCGAGATCGTGGCCGCGTTAAGACCTCGCACGGTGCCGGCGGGCGCCGTGATCTGCCGCGTTGGCGAGCCCGGTGATCGGATGTTCTTCGTCGTGGAGGGGCGCGTCACCGTCGCGACGCCGAAGCCGGTGGAGCTTGGCCCTGGCGCCTTCTTCGGCGAGATGGCGCTGATCAGCGGCGAACCGCGTATGGCGACCGTCAGCGCCGCAACGGCGGTCTCCCTCCTGTCGCTGCACGCGGTGGATTTCCAGATGCTGTGCAGCAGCAGCCCGGAGATCGCGGAAATCATCCGCAAGACCGCGCACGAGCGGCGCGGCGTGGCACCGACGGCTTGACCGTACTGCAGTCCCGGCCGCGAAGATGATCTTGTACATGACCTGCTCTGCGCGCCGATCTGTTTGTCGTGCCATTCATCGCCTGCGCCCAATGAGAGGCGAAGCCAGATGGCTAGCACAAACTTTGTCTTGGAAGGGCAGGAGTCGCCCGAAGTTGAGCCATCGGCCGAACAGATGAGGCCGGGTTCGTTCACACAGACTATAAGGCGAACGATGCGGGACGAATTGCTGGATAATTTTGGCCTGCCGCTGAGCTCAACCTGCAGGCATGGCGTCCCCACCCGCGCGGACCAGAAAATAGGCACGTGCCATGCCAACAACGCTGCCACCAACGCTCACACGCATGAGCAACCTATGCGTATCGGCATTGCTCATCATATTGATTTACGGCCAATCCACCCTGTCCGCTGAAGAGCACGACAAGACCCTTCATTACACCTCTGGCGGCTCAGGAGCTGCAATCGTGACCGCAGGCTTCAACCTCGCTGACGTACAATATGTCGAGCAGCTCAATGCCCTGCCTGCGGGAATGAAGGGACTGATATGGCTGGACGAATCCGGCGGAGTGACGCCGCGCTTTATCGCGAAGGTCAAGCCCTTTATAGGCAACCCGAGGCTGTTTGGTTTTCGCCTCTGTGATGAGCCGGATATTACCGGCAAGTATCATCCTCCGTCAGTTAGCCCGGCGGCGCTCAAGGCCGAAGCCGAGTGGATAAAGGCCAATGTCCCAGGAGCGGTGACGTTTATCACCCTTATGGACATGGGGTCTTTCGAAGCCCCCGGTTTTATGAACACGTTTAATCCGGCCAACACCGGAATCGATTTCTTCGGTCTTGATCCATATCCCGTACGCGGCAAAGCTTTCGATCTGGATTTCATCGACCGGACGGTCGAGGCGGCCGTTGCTGCCGGCATCCCGCTCGACAGAATTGTGCCTGTGTTCCAGGCCTTCGGCGGCGGCAAATGGAAGACCCATACCGGCGCGTCCATGGACGTTTATGAACTACCGACACCGGACCAGGCGAACCAGATATTCGCGCGCTGGGCCGTTTACTCACCCAATCCCGTGTTTGATTTTGCCTACGCGTGGGGATCGCAGAACGGGGACACCAAGCTGGGCAGTACCAGCCCAGAGGCGCTAAGCCTTCGCGCGGCGTTCAAGGCACATAACACGGCGCAGTAGAACGGCTGTGCTCATTCGGCCAAGGTACCGCAACGACGCGTGGTGTGCAGATTCTCTGCAACCGCGCTGCTGCATTGCTATCCGAACAGGCGATGCACTTGGCCGTTCAACTGGACGCCAAGCCCGCGACTGCGAAACCTGTGAATGATCGACTTGATTTCCTTCCAGCGGCGCTTCTCGGCCTGGCGCCTATGGAACCAAAGGCCGCCGCCACCGATAAGACAGCATAAGCCGACACCGAGTATGAAGAGAGGGTCGCCTTCCTCTCCGCCACCAAAGAATAGCGCGGTGACGATAAACACGCCGCCTGCAAGCAGGGCGATCAGGGCGACCAGGTTATAACCTGAAGACGCATGGTTCTGGCTGCAAAGAAGGCGATAGCGTTCAGCAAGCCGCGCTTCGTCTTCGCTCAGATCCACCGCGCAGCCCTCTAGCTTCCTGCAACACATTTATCGCCCCGGTTCTCTCAGTGTATGGGGTGTAGGCGACAAATGGTTCATTCAAGTGAGTGATAGATCGAAATTTTTACCACCTTCTAAAACCTGTCGGGACTTATAGCCGCTCGGCAGGTTCAGCGCGGAACCTGTGCCGCCGCAGCCAAGGCCCCTCAGCCCCTCGGCGAATGCCGTCCGAGGCCGAGCCGTTACACGCCGAATGCTGCCTATCCCTAAGCCCCCAGCGTCGGCTCGGTATTCACCTCCAGCGCCTCTTCCGCCTCATCCTCCTCGCCCAACACCTCGCCATGCACCCCCAGCGGTCGGCCGATCCAGATCGGGTCGACTAGGTGGTCGCGCTTGGGGTTTGTCGTGTTTGGATGGATGAGGATGCTGAGACCGCCATGGTTCAGCATCAGCCACGGAACCAGCGCGGCGAAAATCTCGGTGGCGAAGGAGACCTGGTACATGGCCTGCTCGTGCGGGCCGACCGGCTCGTCGCGCCAATTTCCCAGCCGCACGCGGAAACGTTCGCCGATGCGCTGGCGCAGCCATTCGGCATGCTGCCGCTCGGCCGGCCCGTCATAGTAGATATGGGCGTGATAGCTGGCGATCTCGGCGAGAGGCCTTGGCGGGCTGGCGGCGTCTGCGTTCACCTCGATGGCTCCTCGATGATTGTCCTGCGGACAACGTATATGCAAGGGAGCTACCCGGCCAAGGGGGCGCAGCGCGTGCTTGTCGTCTGCAGCGAACCATGCTGCCTCCGGCTTAGCTGCATAGAGACCCGCTACCGCGATTGCCTCCAATCAAATCCTGCCCATCAGCACCAATATCAGCAGCACCACCAGCACGACGCCGGCGAGACCCGACGGGCCATAACCCCAGGAGCGCGAGTGCGGCCAGGCCGGCACGGCGCCGATCAGGATCAGGATCAAAACAATGATGAGGATGGTGCTGACGGTCATTAAGAATCCCTCGCCGCGAAATGCGGATATATGGGACAATGCAAAAGGCCGCCCGGTTGTTCCGGACGGCCTTTGTCTGACTGATCGAAGCTGGCCTATTCGGCGGCTTTCGGGAAGGCGATTGCCGGCTCGTCGAGCGGACCGGGTCTCGGACTCGAGGGGGCATCGGGTTTCTTGTCGCGGCCGGATATCCTGCGGAAGAACGCATAGAAGCGGCTGTTCTTGCTGCGCGTGAAGATCATCAGCATGGATGGCGTCACCACCAGCGTCAGCAAAGTAGCGAAGGACAGGCCGAAGACGATCGCCGAGGACAGCGAAATCCACCATTGCGTCGACGGCGCGTTGATCGTCGTCTCGTGGTGGAAGATTTCGAGCCCAAGGCCGAAGGCGATCGGCAGCACGCCGAGAATGGCCGACACCGCCGTCAGCACGACCGGGCGGGCGCGCTCGCGGCAGGTCTGCAGCACCGCCTCCATCTTGTCCCAGCCTTCCTCACGCAGCCGGTCATAGGTGTCGATCAAAACGATGTTGTTGTTCACCACCACGCCGGCCAGTGCGATGACGCCGATGCCCGACATGACGATGCCGAACGCCTCGCCTGTCAGAAGCAGGCCCAGGAACACGCCGATCGTCGCCATGACCACGCAGGACAGCACCAGAAGCACGCTGGTGAACTTGTTGAACTGCATCAAGAGCACCAGGAAGATCAGGAAGATCGCCGCGCCAAAAGCCTTGCCGAGGAAGGCGCTGGCTTCGGCGCTGTCCTCGTTCGAGCCGGCGAGCTTCCAGCGTATGCCGCTGCCGAGCTTCATGTCGGTGACCGCCTTGGCCACCTCCGCCTGCACCGCCGCAACCTGCGTGCCGGCGGCGACGTTGGCCTGCACCACCACGGTGCGGGCGCCGTCGATGCGGTTGAGGATGCCGACCGTCGGCTCCGGCTTGCGCACGACGAAGTTCGAGATCGGCACCGAGCCTTGCGAGGTCTGCACCCTGAGCTCGTCGAGCGTCGACAGCGTGCGCCGGTCCTCCGGCAGGCGCAGCCGGATGTCGACTGCATCGTCGGCGCCGGCCGGCCTATATTCCGACAGCTTCAGCCCGTTGGTCACCAATTGCACCACCGTGCCGACCGAGGTCGGGCTGATGCCATACTGCGCCGCCTTGGCGCGGTCGACCTCGAGCGCCCAGTCGACGCCGGGCGGCGGCAGACCGTCGGAAATGTCGATGACGCCGGGCACCTTGGCGATGCGCGCGGCAACGGCGCGGGCCTGGTCGTCGAGCCCCTTGGGATCGATGGCCGAAAGCCGGAGCTGGATCGCCTTGCCGGTGGGCGGACCTGCCTCCGGCACGCGCACCTCGACATCAACGCCGGGAATGCCGGCCATGACGGCGCGCAACTCGTCCAGGATGTGGTTCGCCGATTTGCGCTCGCGCCAGTCGATGAACTCATACTGGATGACGCCGACGACATCTTCGGGCACGTCCTGGCCGCCGCCCTGCGTCTTGCCGACACGGGTGTAGACCGATTTGACGCCGGGCCAGCCGAGCAGCCGGTTTTCGGCGATCTTGGTTGCCGTATCCATTTCGGTCAACGAAAGATTGCCGCGGGCATGCACATAGAGTAGGCCGTAATCGGGCTCGACGCTGGGGAAGAACTCGACGCCGGCGCCATATTTCGAATAGGCGAAGCCGACGCCGGTCAAAAGCACGGCGGTGAGCACCAGCACGGTGATGGGGAAGCGCACCGCCTGCTTGACCAGCGCCATGTACCAGCCGTCGCGATTGTCGCCCTCGTGATGCTCCGGCGCCTTGGCGAAGATCGCGCCAAGCGTCGGCGCGAACACCAGCGCGTAGAGCATCGAGGCCGACAGCGTCACGATCAGCGTGATCGGCATGTATTTCATGAAGTCGCCGATGATGCCGGGCCAGAACAAAAGCGGCGAGAACGCCGCGATGCGCGTCATCGTCGCGGCGATGACCGGACCGGCCATACGCTTGGCGGCGAGCGCGAAGGCTTCGGTCTTCGGCATGCCTTCGCCCATGCGCCGTTCGGCGAATTCGGTGACGATGATGGCGTCGTCGACCAGCATGCCGACCGCCAGGATGAGGCTGAACAGCACGATCATATTGATCGTGTAGCCCATCATCGCGAGCAGCAGGATGCCGATCAGGAAGGATGACGGAATGGCAAGGCCGATCAGCAGCGAGGCGCGGCCGGACAGCGCATAGAGGATGACGATGAACACCAGGATGACGGCGATCATCACGTGGTTCTGCAGGTCGCCGAGCAGCTGGTTGACGAAGACCGACTTGTCCTGCGTGTAGGTGATATTCATGCCTTCCGGCATGGTCTTGACGTAGGCGTCTGATACTTCCCGCACCTTGGCCAGCGTGTCGATCAGATTGGCGCCGATGCGCTTCTTGACTTCGATGGCGATGGCCGGCTTGCCGTTGAGGCGGGTGATCGTCTCGGCGTCGGCGAAGGTCGAACGCACCGTGGCGATGTCCTTGGCCTGCACAACGGCATTGGGGCCGGCGACAACCGGCAAGGACGCCACATCCTCGGGCGTTTCGATCAGCGACGGCACCTTGACCGCGTATTTGCCTTCCGAGCCTTCGATGTTGCCGGCCGCGACCAGGCTGTTGGAGGCGCCGACCGCGCCGATCAGCTGGTCGAGCTGCAGGCCATAGGACGACAGCTTCATCGGATCGATGACGACTTCGACGAGGTCGTCGCGCGAACCTTGCAGAGAGCCTTCGAGAACGCCCGGCACTTCCTCGATGCGGTCGCGCAATTCGCGCGCGGCGGCCGTCAGCACGCGCTCGGGCAATTCGCCTGACAGCGTCACCACCAGCACCGGGAATTCGGAAATGTTGACCTCGGTGACGACAGGCTCTTCGGCGGCCTGCGGCAGGTCGGCTTTGCCGTCTTGCACCTTGGAGCGCGTGTCCTGCAGCGCGGTCGCCAGATTGGTCTGCGGTTGGAACTCGACCAGCACATAGCCGCCGCCCTGGAAGGCGGCCGAGCGCATTTCCTTGAGGCCCTTCAGGCTCTTCAGCTTGCTTTCCATCGGCCGCAGCAGAAGGCGCTCGGAATCCTCCGGCGAAATGCCCTGATAGACCAGGCTGACATACATCATCGGAATCGGAACGTCGGGTTCCGCTTCCTTCGGCGTCGACTCATAGGCGACCCAGCCCGCCAGCAGCAGGAACACCAGGACCGAAATGGTCAGCCGGGCATTGTTGATCGCGAGTTTGACGATATCCATGGCTAACGCCTGTTCTCAAGATTTCAGGAGCCGTGTTTGCAGCCGGTTGTCCCTCCCGGGGGCAAATCCCGGCGCTACTGCGTTGTCGCTTCGCCCAACAGTTTCTGGATGGTCGCCTGGTCGGCCTCGACCGGCTTGACGACGTCGCCTTCCTTGACCAGCTCCTGGCCGGCGACGATGACGCGGGCATCGGCGGGAATGCCGCCAAGCACCAGGCCTCCAGGTGAATCGTCGACCAGGTCGATCGGGAAGAACACCACCTTGTTGTCCTTGTCGACGGCGCGGATGCCGAGGTCCCCCTTGTCGCCGAGCGTCACTACCGAGCGCGGCAGCATGACGGCGTCGGTCGGCTGCGCGCGGAGTGAAATCTCGGCCGTCATGCCGGCCGGCACCGCGCCGTCGGCATTGGGAACGGCAATCTCGATGCGGAAGGTGCGGGTTGCCGACGAAGCGTCGCGGCTGATGTAGCGCACGGTGCCTTCGACGATCTGGCCGCTGACCAGCCGGACAGTGGCCTTGTCGCCGAGCTTGAGATAGCCGAGGTCGCGCTCGCTGACTTCGCCACGCGCAATCACCGGATCGAGCTTGAGAATGGTGGCGACTTCGCCGCCCTGCATGACGGAGCTGCCGAGTTCCACCGGCACCCGGTCGATGACGCCATCGAAGGGCGCCTTGACCAGATTGCGGTCGAGCTCCGCCTGCGCCGTTTCCAGCTGGGACTGCGCCGCGGTCAGGTTCGAGCGCGCGGTGTCGAGCTGCAGCTTGGGCAAATTGCCTGACTTCATCAGCCGCAGCGATGCGTCCAGTTCGGCCTGGCGCTGCACGACGAGCTGCTTGGCGTTGTCGACCATCGAGATCTTTTCTTCCGCCGCCAGCATCAGCACCAGATCACCGGTCTTTACGTGATCGCCCTGCTTGACCGGCAGCTTTTCGATGACACCGGCGACGCGCGTCGCCAGCACGGCGCGCTTGTCGGCCTCGGTCAGCCCGGAAATGCGGATGGCGCGGGAATAGGTCTTGCGCGGCGGCGTCACCACCGCGACGGTGCGCAGCGGCGCCTTGGGCTCGGCCTCTGCGGCCTTGGCCTTGGCTGCATCCGGCGCCTTGGCCTGATCGCCAGGCTTCGCCTGATCGCCAGGCTTCGCCTGATCGCCTGGTTTCGCCTGATCGCCTGGTTTCGCCTGATCGCCTCTCTTGGCCGCGCCATCGACAGCGGCGCTGCCGACGGACGAGAACGCGCCTGTGCCCATCCAGGCGGCGAAACCGATGAGCACAACAATAGCGGCAAGCTTGTGAAACCTGATTTTCGGCATCATTGTTTTTCCACTGCGGGGTTCGGCCAAATCGTTTTCTAACAGAGGGCCGTCTTGTAGTAGCTTCCGCGTCTTTCAACTCGGGCGCGTCGCCGATATGGGTGCGCGCTGGGCCGTGTTCAATTTGCCGTGAACGGCGACCCGCGCTTCTACATCAAAGTTGCGGCGCAATATAGTCACAAAAGTTGCGCGATCATTGCGTCAGGGACACGGCGCGCCTGCCGCCATCCAGTTCTCGATTGCTTGATAGGTCGCTTCGGCCGAGCCGGGCGCCGGTTCACGATCGGCACCTGGCGCCCAGCCCCAGGCGACCAGTTTGTCGTCGCGCACATGCAGCGCAACATCCTCCAAACTGCGGTCGCCATTGCGGTTGCGATCCTTGATCTGGGCGCAGATTTCCGCCGAGGATTTCCCAAACCAGACCATCTCGGTCGGCGCCAGATGCCAGTTCTCGGCACCGGGCGGTCCGTGCAATGCACTGGAATTGCTGGCGAAATGACACGTGGTGCAGCGCAGGCCCGGATTGCCGAAGCCGGAGCCGTCGGCGCCACGCTGGACGTTGAAGGCATGAACGCGCGTGCCGCCATAATGAGCGCCGGACCAGCGCGGCCGGTCGTCGGCGACATGACAGTCGGCGCAGCGCGGATGCGAGAACACGGCGTAGATCTTGTCCCATTCGGGCAAGCCTTTGGCGGTGTCGACCGCCATCGGCGCCGATGTCTGGCTTTCTTGTGCGGTTGCGAAGAGCGCCGCTGACAACAGGGTGGCAACAGACGTCAGGATGATGAGGAGCTTTGTCATGCGAAGGCCACCGCCTTCGACAGCGGCAGCGTTCGGATGCGTTTGCCGGTGAGCGCGAAAATGGCATTGGCCAGTGCCGGAGCCGCCGGCGGCGTGCCGATCTCGCCGACACCGCCCATCTTGTGGAAATTCTCCAATATCGCGACTTCGAAGGCCGGGCACTGGAAGATGCGCATGGCATCGAAGTCGTGAAAATTCGACTGTTCGACCATGCCATCGGCGAAGGTGATTTCCTGACCCATGGCCGCCGACAGCCCATAAATGGCGGCCGAGATAAGCTGCGCCTCGATGATGCCTGGGTCGAGCGCGGTACCGACATCGGCGGCGATCCACATCTTCTCGATGCGGATGCCGGCGGGCGTGTCGGCGACCTGAACGATCTCGCCGACCCAACTGCCGAAGGACAGCGAGAACGCCATGCCTTTGGCCTTGCCGGGCGGCAGCGCCTCATCCCACTTCGCCATCGCGGCGACTTTCTCGACCACCGCCACCGCCGCCGGATAGGCGGCCATCAATGTCTTGCGCAACGCGACCGGATCGGTCTTTCCGGCCACCGCGATTTCGTCCAGAAATCCTTCGTGGAAGAAGCCGTTGATCGAACTGCCAACCGAGCGCCATGAGCCGACCGGGATGGTGACCGGGGCGGCAATGGCGCTCACCCGGTAATTCGGGATGGTGTAGGGCTGGTCGTAGGCGCCATCGACGATAGTCTTGTCTGGCCCGATCGGCGATATCGAAGGGAACAGCCGGCGCAAGGTGCCGGCGATCACCGATGGCGAGGCGATCGTCATGTCGACGGCGACCGGCAGGCCGTCATCGCCGAGCCGCGCCCGGAACTTGCCGACAGCCGCCGGCCGATAGGCGTCGTGGCGCATGTCCTCTTCGCGCGTCCACGTCACCTTGACCGGTCGTCCCTCGGCCGCTTTCGCCATCAGCGCCGCGCACAACGCATAGTCCATCTCGATTCGGCGGCCGAAGCCGCCGCCCATGAAGGTGGTGTGAACCATCACTCTGTCCTGCTCGATGCCGAGGATATTGGCGCAGAGCTGGCGCACCAAGGTTGGCGCCTGGTTGCCGCACCAGATGTCGAGCACGCCGTCTTTCAGCCGCGCCGTCGCATTCATCGGCTCCATCGTTGCATGCGCCAGATAGGGCACGGCATAGTCGGCCTCGATGATTTTTTCGGGCGGTGCGCCGGCAAAGGCCTTGGCGACATCACCATTGTCGCGCATCGCCGAGCCCTCGGCGCCAAGCGCCTGCTTCAGCACCCCGGCAATCGCTGCGCTGTCCGGCGGATATTCGGCATCGGCCCATTGGGCGTCGATCGCTTCCGCCGCCTTGAATGCCGCCCAGGTGTTTTCGGCAATGATGCCGAAGCCATGGCCATAGTTGGTTTCGAGCGGCACGATCTTGATCACGCCGGGCATCTTTTCGGCCTTGGCGAGGTCAGCGCTGACCGGCTTCGACCAAAAGCGCGGGCTCATCTTCACCGTGCCATAGACCATGTCCGGCAGGCTGACGTCGATGCCGAAGATCGGCGCGCCGGCAACCTTGGCAAGCATGTCGATCCGCTTTTGCGGCTTGCCCAGAAGCTTCCAGTCGGCTTTGTCCTTGAGCCGGACTTCGGCCGGTGGCGCCATCGCGGCAGCGTTTGCCGCCACTTCGCCATAGGTCAACGACTTGCCTGAGGCCTTGTGCAGGATTGAACCGTTGGCCGTTTCCAGATCGGCAGCAGCGACGCCAAGCTTCTGCGCCGCCGCCGCGATCAGCATCTGCCGCGCGGCAGCGCCCGCCTGCCGCATCTTGTTGAAACCATCGCGCGTCGAGGCCGAGCCGCCGGTGCCTTGCAAAGCGAGGAATTTGCCGACCACGCCGAGACCAGAACGCACCGCCTCCGCGGTCATGCTCTCGTCGAAGAAAGCGAACGGGCCGCCCTCTTCCAGGATCGCCGCATTGTAATAGGCGTAGGAGGCCGGGCCGTGTTCGACCTTGACCTGGTCGAGATCGATATCGAGCTCTTCGGCGACCATGACGGCAAGCGTCGTCGAGATGCCCTGTCCCATCTCGGCGCGCGGGGCGACGATGGTAATGGTGTTGTCGGCGCCGATTTTCACATAGGGGTTGAAAGTCGCCTCACCAGCGGCGAGATCGCCCTGCAGCGGGTTCGGATAGGGCTTGCGGTAGTAGTAATAGCCGACGGCGACACCTCCGGCGATGGCGGCCGCGCCGATGAGGAAGCTGCGCCGCGCGATCTTTCCGACACTGGCCATGATCAGAGCCTCGCCGTCTTGAGGACGGCCGCCTTCTTGATGGCGGCGCGGATCTTCGGATAGGTGCCGCAGCGGCAGAGATTGCCACCCATGGCATTGTCGATGTCGGCGTCGGTCGGATCGGCGACTTCGTCGAGCAACGCCACCGCGCTCATGATCTGGCCGGCCTGGCAATAGCCGCATTGCGCGACCTGCTCCTCCAGCCAGGCCTGCTGCACCGGATGCAGCTTGCCGGGCGTGCCGATGCCCTCGATGGTGGTGATGGCGCCTGTCGCCTGGCCAACCGCCAGTGAGCAGGAACGCACCGGCTGGCCGTCGACATGTACCGTGCAGGCGCCACAGGCGGCGATGCCGCAGCCGAATTTCGGCCCGGTCTTGCCGATGAGATCGCGCAGCGCCCACAGCAGCGGCATTTCGGGATCGGCATCGATGTCGAACGACTGGCCGTCGACTGTGAGGCGCATAGGGATACCCTTCGTTGTCGTCCATAGCCCGGGCGAAATGGTCGACTGCCATCTCGCTCTTACAAGTTGACAAATTTCGTAATTTTGTCAATAGAGGTTCCGCAGATAGTGTCGCGGCCGTGAATCAGATCGAAGACATCACCACCACAGACCCCAGGCGCACCCGCATTCTGGACGGCGCCTTGAAGGTGTTCCTGGCCTATGGTTTTTCGCGCACCACCATGGACGACATTGCGCGTGCCGCCGACATGTCGCGGCCGGCGCTCTATCTGTTGTTCAAGAACAAGACCGACATTTTTCGCGCCATAGCGATGATGATTTTGTCGCGCTCGGTCGAGGCGGCAAAAGTGGCGCTGGCCGGCGATCGCGCCTTCGCCGAGCGGATGACGCAAGCCATTGACGAAGCCCTGATCTCGATGATGCGCACCGTCATTGCCTCGCCGCACGGCGCCGAGCTGCTCGACATGAAGTCGAGCCTTGCCGATCTCGTCGGCTGCTGGCGCGACGGCCTTGGCGCGCATATCGCCACGGCGATCGAGAACGAGGCCAGGCGCAACGGCACCGACCTGGCGGCCAAAGGCCTGTCGGCGCGACTGCTCGCCGACATGCTGCTTGACGGGCTCGAAGGCATGAAGGCGCGCATCAGCGACCCGGACGAACAGCGCACGGCCGTGGCCGCGCTGGTCAAGGTGATCGACCTCGCCCTTCAGGCCTGACGGCGCTCTGCCTCGGGCTTCTTGCGCGCGGCGAGGAATTCCTTGACCCGCCGACCCGGCGCCGGCCCGCGCACCGGCTTGAAGCCGTCGTCGAGCTCGCCGGAAAGATCGAGCGTCGGGCGCTTGCCGACAGCGTCGTAGTTCTCTTCCAGCCAGTCGCTCGCCGCTATGCGGCCAAGATCGCGCAGATAGGTCAGGAAGGCCCATTCGGCGTTGACCTTCGACGACGCCGACAGATCCTTGAACGCCTCGTCGGCATCGATGCGATGCATGCGGATGTCACGGTATTCGCCACGCGGCAGGCGGCCGGCGGCGATCAGTTCCTTGACGAAGGCGATCGAACGGAATTCGTTCAGCAGCCCGGCATTGAAGGTGATCTCGTCGATGCGGTTCTGGATCTCGTTGGCGCTTCTCGGCGTGCCTTCGCGCACCACCGGATTGATCTGCACCAGCAGCACGTCCTCGGAAGCCGCCGTCTTGAAGAACGGGTACAGCGCCGGATTGCCGCCATAGCCGCCATCCCAATAGGGCACGCCCTTGATCTCGACGGCGCGGAACAATTGCGGCAGGCAGGCCGAGGCCATCACCGTGTCGAGATCGATCTCGCCGTCGGAAAAGACGCGCAACTGTCCGGTCTCGACATTGGTCGCCGAGATGAACAGTTCCATCGACTTGCAGGCGCGGACATTGGCGAAATCGATCTCCTGTTCGACCACGTCGCGCAGCGGGTTGAGGCCGAGCGGATTGGCGACATAGGGCGAAAATACCCGCGACATGGTGTCGAAGAAGAAATAGCCGGGCGTGTTTTCGATCGACCAGTTGCCCCAGGCGACGTCCCAGGGCATGCGCTGCACCGGGCTGAACCGGCCCTTCGCCGCCACCGCGCGCCAGAAATCGTCGAGCTTCTGCCGCGCGCCGTCGACGCCGCCGCGCACCAACCCGTCGGCCAGCGCCACCGCATTCATGGCGCCGGCGCTGGTACCGGACACCGCTGCAATGTCGAGCCTGCCATCCTCCAGCAGCCGGTCGAGCACGCCCCAGGAGAAAGCCCCATGCGAGCCGCCGCCCTGCAGCGCGATGTTGATCTTCTTGGTTTCCTCCGCCTTGCCGTTCTTCGTCATGGCGTTCCTGTATCGGTTTGGTCGCTGCTGCCTTATCCCGCCCGGGAATCGGGCGGGTTCGACTGCAGCGGACTTATGTTGCAGTGCAGCATATAAGGGATGGCCGAGGCAAGAACACGAACACGGTCGCGTGATCACATGAAATTTTGGTCATAAAAGAAAAGCCTCTCCGCCGTGAGGCGGAGAGGCCATGTTTTTCCGAAATAGGCCTGGAGCCTCAGGCAACAAGCTTCGGCACCGGCCCGACATAGCGCGACTGCGGCCGGATCAGCCGGCCCGTGGTCTGCTGTTCGCGCGCATGCGCGATCCAGCCGGCGACGCGTCCGGCGGCAAAGACATTGCTGAACGCCGCTGGCGGAAAGCCCGCCGCCTCCAGCACCAATGCGGTGTAGAACTCGACATTGGTCTGCAGCGAGCGCTGCGGCTTGGCGATGCGAAGCACCTCGAGCGCGGTCTGCTCGACCTTTTCGGCAAAGGCCAGCCGGCGGCCGGTATCGCCTTCACCGCCAAGTTGCCGCACCACCGCTTTCAGCACATCGGCGCGCGGATCGCGCACGCGGTAGATGCGATGGCCGAAGCCCATAATGCGCTCGCCATGCTGGACTTCGTCGCGCAGCCAGGTGGCGGCATCGCCATGCGCCTGGATTGCATCGAGCATCTCGATCACCGGGCCGGGGGCGCCGCCATGCAGCGGCCCTTTGAGGGCGCCAAGCCCGGCCAGGATAGAAGATGTCAGCCCGGCCTGCGTCGAAGCGACGACGCGGGTAGCAAAAGTCGAGGCATTGAGGCCGTGGTCGCAGACGGTCACCAGATAGGTGTCGAGCGCTTTTGCCAAAGCCGGCGACGGGACCGCCCCCTTGAGCATTCGCAACATGTCGGCTGCATGATCGACCTTGGCGTCCGGTGCGATCGGCCGCTCGCCGCGCTTGAAGCGCAGCAGGGCCGGCGTCAGCACCGTGGGCGCCGCGATCAGCCGCAGGGCGTCCGCCAGCGTCTCGCCGTCCGGCAGCAGCGCCATGCCGGCGCGCATGGCGCTGTAGACGTCAAGCGGCGCCAGAAGCGGCAGCGAAGGTTTGAGCCGCTCGAACACCTCGACGCGAGCTTCGCCCAGTCTTGCCGCCAGTTCCGCATCGCTGGGCAGATCGTCGAAGAAACCGTCTAGCAGCAGGCGAACCACCTGCGCGTAGCGCCACCGGCCGGCCAATTCCGGCAAGGCATGGCCCCTTATCGTCAGATGGCCGCCGAGGCCATCGACATCGGAGAGCACCGTCTCCGCCGCCACCACATCATCGAGCCCGTTCGCCATGTCTCATCTCCTTGCAGCTTTGCTCGGCGAAATATAAAAGTTGACCACGCGCTCATCAATCTTGATCAACATAATCAATATCAGGGGTCAAAATGTCCGAATGGCTGTCGCGGGAAGAGGCGCTGGAAAGGCTCAAGGTCCGGCCGCAGACGCTCTACGCCTATGTCAGCCGTGGCCGCATCGGCATGCGGCCCGACGAGACCGACCCGCGCCGCAGTCAATATCGCCTTGACGACATCGCTGCACTTGCCACCCGGCGCGCGCGCGGCCGCAGTCCGTCGGCCATCGCCGAGAGCGCGATCGCCTGGGGCGAGCCGTCGATCGCAACGGCGATTTCGACTGTTTTGCGCGGTCGCCTCATCTACCGGGGGCAGGATGCCGTCGCGCTGTCCAAATCCGCCACGCTGGAGGAAACCGCCGCTCTGCTCTGGGCCCTGCCCGAACCGGTGGCTTTCAAAACACCATCGTCTGAGGCGCCTCATCCGGCCGGTCGCGCTTCGGCTTTTGCGCAGCTTGCCATGCTTGCAAGCCAGGGGCGGCCGTCGCTTGGACGCAGCGCCGCCTCGCTGTGTACCGAGGCCGCGCACACAATAGGGGCGCTGGCGCAATCGCTAGGAGCCGCGGGCGGCACGGAGCCTACGCATCGGCGTCTGGCGCGGGGCTGGTCGGCGGACGATACCAGCGCGGAAGCGATCCGTTGCGCCCTTGTCCTGCTTGCCGATCATGAACTCAACGCATCGACCTTCACTGCCCGCGTCGCCGCCTCGACCGGGGCCTCGCCCGCCGCATGCCTGCTGGCTGGCCTGGCGACGCTGACCGGCCCGCGCCATGGCGGCGCCGGCGAAGCGGTGATGCAACTGGCGGAGGATGCGGCTCGGCATGGCGCCGAGGCGGCGACCCGGCGCTGGCTCGGCCACGACCGGCCCTTGCCGGCATTCGGCCATCCGCTCTATCCCGATGGCGACCCCCGTGCCACCGCACTTCTTGCAGTTATTCCAGTCGACGAGACGCTGCAGCAGCTGCAAAAAGCTGCCATTGCCGCGACCGGCACGCACCCGAACATCGATTTCGCCCTGGCCGCGCTGACGCGCAGTTTCGGCCTGCCGCGCGATGCGCCATTCCAGCTGTTTGCGCTTGGGCGTAGCGTCGGCTGGGCCGCGCATACGGTCGAGCAGATCGTGAGCGGCGGCATCATCAGGCCGCGCGGCCGCTATGAAGGGTCTTTGACCTGAGCAATTCCAGGAAAAGTGTGAAGCGGTTTCCGTCCGGAATTGCGTAAAATAGAACCCCCTCAGCCCGACCTGAAAGTGCTCCCGAACCGCGCACGGTACGCGACGGGCGTCGTGGCGAACTGCTGACGAAAATGATGCCGCAACGTGCCTGCCGCGCCGAAGCCGGCAGTCTCGGCAATCCGCTCGATCGGCATGGCGGTGTCTTCCAGCAGCGTGCGCGCCCGCGAAAGCCGTTCCGAGAGCAGCCAGCGCGCCGGCGTAACGCCGGTTGCGGCCGCGAACCGGCGCAGAAATGTCCGCTCGCTCATCCCGGCTAGTTCGGCCAGGACGGCGACGGGATAGTCGGCCGAAATATTGGCGCGCATTCTGTCGATCAAAGGCCCGAGCCGGCTGCGCTCATGTGGCTCGGGAACGGAACTCTCTACATATTGCGCCTGACCGCCGTCGCGGTGCGGCGGCACCACCAGACGACGCGCCACCATGTTTGCCGCTTTGGTACCGAAGTCGCGCCGCACCAGATGCAGGCAAAGGTCGATGCCCGCGGCACTGCCGGCCGATGTCAGGACCTTTCCCTCATCGATGTACAAAACATCTGGAACCACGGTGATGTCTGGGTACATCTCCGTCAGCTTATCGCTATAGCGCCAATGCGTTGTCGCCCTTTTGCCGGCAAGCAGGCCCGCGGCGGCAAGCACGAACACGCCCGAGCAGATCGAAAGAATGCGGGCGCCGCGCTCGTTCGCCTTGCGAAGCGCCTTGATCAGCGCCGGCGGCACCGGCGCCTCCGATCCGCGCCAGCCAGGCACGATCACCGTGTCGGCCTGGCCGATCAGATCAGCCCCGCCGTCAGCAACGATGCGCACACCGCCCAGCGCGCGCATTTCGCCGGCATCGATCCCGGCAACGGCAAAACGGTACCAATCCGTTCCCATTTCCGGCCTGGGCAAGGCGAAGATCTCAACCGCCACGCCAAACTCGAACGTGCACAGACCGTCATAGGCAATGGCAACGACGAGAGGGTTCGCAGGGCGCGGATTGGCGGAAGGCATATTTGGCATGATCTTGACGATATATGGCAAAGCTGCCAGCTGCAATCGCTCTGCTTCCTGCTTTATCTCCAACGCATCAGCAATGGAGATACGCGAATGAGCTACGTGACAGACATTCCGGCGGCATCGCCGGAAATCACCCGGGACCATTTCCTGCGCCGGCTTTCCGTCGAGACCGACTGTTCCGACGTCGCCGCGGCGCTGCGCAGCGGCGATCAAGATTTTGTCCTTTTGCATGTGGTGGGTTCGCCGGAAGCCTATGAACGCCGGCACGTGCCGGGCGCGCTGCGTCTGCCGCACCGCGAAATATCGGCCGAACGGATGGCAGAGTGGCCGGTAGAGACGCTGTTCGTCGTCTATTGCGCGGGACCGCATTGCAATGGCGCGGATCGGGCCGCCTTCAAGCTGGCCGGCCTTGGTCGTCCCGTGAAGATCATGATCGGCGGCATAACCGGTTGGCAGGACGAGGAACTCCCCTTCACTTCCGGCAAGGAGCCAGGCGTCTTGCACGCATGAGCCTTGGTTCAGCACCAGAGCGGCTCATCGTTTCACGGAACCGCCGAACCATTCTATCTCTTTGTTTGAGCATGATCTTTTCCTAAAACCGGATTCCACTTTTCGGGATCATGCTCTAGGCTGGCGCGGGAGCGTGTACGCGATATGGTCGACCTTGCAGACAAGCGAAGGCAGGCAGATGGCGGCGATTATGGTCCGTCCGTTCGGACGGCAGGATGTTGGCGCGGTGCTCGCGCTTATGCGGGCGCTGGCCATCTTCGAGGGCTATGACGACAAGTTCCGCCTCACCGAAGCGGACCTTGTCGAACACGGGCTGGGGCCATCGCCCCGGTTCGGCGTGCTCGTGGCAGAGCGAGAGAGCGTGATCGTCGGCATCGCCGTCCACTACATTATCCCGTGGACCTACGACCTGAAGCCGGTTGTCTGGCTCAAGGAACTCTACGTCGCCGAGGCAGCGCGCGGCATGGCGGTCGGCCATGCGCTTGTTGAACAGCTTCGCCAATACGCCGCCGGCATCGGCGCGTCCGCGATCAAATGGACGGTGCTGAAATCCAACATGCCGGCGAAGGCCTTCTACCGCTCACTCAGCGGGCAGCCCGACGATATCTGGGAACCGTGGCAGCTGAAAATCGACCCGTGAGGGCAAGGCCGCCTCAACCAATCGAGGCGGCCGACCATGCGGCGGTCGCTTACGACATCGTGTCGAGCTTGCGCTGCATGGCGGCGATCTGTTCCTTCAACTCCTGAAGGTCGTCGCCGCCCTTTTCCGGCGCTTCCTTGCGGGCCGGCTCGGGCGCAGCCGCGGCAGTGCCATTCGAGGCGGCTGGCGGGAACGGCGTGAACAGGCGCATGGCGTTCTGGAACATTTCCATGTTGCGCCGCGTCTGCTCTTCCAGCGCCTTGATCGGCGTGGCGATCTTCATCACATCCAGCGGCGACTTGCCGATGGCGCCCTTCATCTGCTCGCGAAAGCGCTCCTGCTCTTTGGAGAAGGCGATCATCGATTGTTCGAGGAAGCTCGGCACGATCATCTGCATCTGGTCGCCATAGAAGGCGATCAGCTGACGCAGGAACGGGATCGGCAGCATGTTCTGCCCGTCCTTGTTCTCCAGCTCGAAGATGATCTGGGTCAGCACCGGATGGGTGATGTCGTCGCCGGTCTTGGCGTCCTGCACCGTGAACTCCTCGCCCTTCTTGACCATTTCGGCCAGGTCCTCGAGCGTCACATACGTGCTGGTGCCGGTGTTGTAGAGCCGGCGGTTGGCATATTTCTTGATAATGATTGGGTCGTCTTTCGCGGCCATCAGCATCCTCCCGGGACACCGGCGTGCCTGAGTAAGCCGCCGGTAACGATTGCGCCATTTTTAAGGATATCCGCAAAAGCTCCATAATTCCAAGCGGTTTGTGCAGTGCGGCATCATTTAATGCTGCATGGCAGGCAAAATATGCTGCGCAGCAAAGGCCCGGGGACCGCGCTGGCCGCTCGTGCCCTGCTTGCGGCGCATGGCCGGCATGCCCATTTCCGGTTTGACTTGGGGTGTGGAACGGGCAAGAAAAGTCCCAACAACACTAGAGAACACGACCTCGAAGTCTGGAGAGAAACATGTCCGCTGCCAATTCAATCGTTGTCGCCAGCGCCGCGCGCACCGCTGTCGGCTCCTTCAACGGCGCCTTCGCCGCCACCCCGGCGCATGAGCTTGGCGCGGTCGTCATCAAGGAGCTTTTGTCGCGCGCCGGTGTCGAGCCGGGCGAAGTCGATGAGGTCATTCTTGGCCAGGTGCTAACGGCAGCCCAGGGCCAGAACCCCGCCCGCCAGGCTTCGATCAATGCCGGCCTGCCCAAGGAGACCACCGCCTGGGGGCTCAACCAGGTTTGCGGCTCGGGCTTGCGCGCCATCGCACTCGGCATGCAGCAGATCGCCACCGGCGACGCCAAGGTGATCATCGCCGGCGGCCAGGAATCGATGTCGCTGTCGCCGCACGCCGAGCACCTGCGCGCCGGCGTCAAGATGGGCGACTACAAGATGATCGACACAATGATCAAGGACGGCCTGTGGGACGCCTTCAATGGCTACCACATGGGCAACACCGCCGAGAACGTCGCCCGCCAGTTCCAGATCACCCGTGACGACCAGGACCAGTTCGCGCTGGCCTCGCAGAACAAGGCTGAAGCAGCACAGAAGGCCGGCAAGTTCAAGGACGAGATCGTCGCCGTCACCATCAAGGGCAGGAAGGGCGACACTGTCGTCGACCAGGACGAATACATCCGCCACGGCGCCACCATTGACGCCATGACCAAGCTGAAGCCGGCCTTCGACAAGGACGGCACGGTGACCGCCGCCAACGCGTCCGGCATCAATGACGGCGCTGCCGGCGCGCTGCTGATGACCGAGGCCGAAGCATCGCGGCGCGGCATCACCCCGCTGGTGCGCATCGCGTCATGGGCGACTGCCGGCGTCGATCCGGCGATCATGGGCACCGGACCTATTCCCGCTTCGAAGCGGGCGCTGGAGAAGGCCGGCTGGTCGGTCAAGGATCTCGACCTTGTCGAGGCCAATGAAGCCTTCGCCGCACAGGCCTGTGCCGTCAACAAGGGCATGGGCTGGGATACGTCGATCGTCAACGTCAATGGCGGGGCGATTGCCATCGGCCATCCAATCGGCGCCTCCGGCGCGCGCGTCTTCAACACGCTGGTTTTCGAAATGCACCGCCGCGGCGCCAAGAAAGGCCTCGCCACGCTCTGCATCGGCGGCGGCATGGGCGTCGCCTTGTGCGTGGAAGCGCTGTAAGAACGAGACAAGGTATCGACGGACAATCGAGTGGGGAAAGAGGAATACCCACTCGAACATGCGATCAACTTTAATGCCTGGGAGGATACATGACCAAAGTAGCGCTCGTCACCGGTGGATCGCGCGGCATCGGCGCCGCCATTTCGATCGGTCTGAAGAATGCGGGTTACACGGTTGCCGCCAACTATGCCGGCAATGACGAGGCTGCGGGGAAGTTCAGCGGGGAAACCGGCATCAAGACCTACAAATGGTCGGTCGCCGACTACGATGCCTGCGCCGCCGGGATCAAACAGGTAGAGGCCGACCTCGGCCCGGTCTCGGTGCTGGTCAACAATGCCGGCATCACCCGTGACGCCATGTTCCACAAACTGACGCGCGAGCAGTGGAAAGAAGTCATCGACACCAACCTCTCCGGCGTCTTCAACATGACGCATCCGCTGTGGGGCGGCATGCGCGACCGCAAGTTCGGCCGCGTCATCACCATCTCCTCGATCAACGGCCAGAAGGGCCAGGCCGGCCAGGTCAACTATTCCGCCGCCAAGGCCGGCGACATCGGCTTCTCCAAGGCGCTTGCCCAGGAAGGCGCTCGCGCGGGCATCACCGTCAACGTCATCTGCCCCGGCTACATCGCCACCGAGATGGTCAAAGCGATCGACGAGAAGGTGCTCAACGAGCGCATCCTGCCGCAGATCCCGGTTGGCCGCCTCGGCGAACCGGAAGAGATCGCGCGCTGCGTCGTCTTCCTCGCCTCCGAGGACGCCGGCTTCATCACCGGCTCGACCATCACCGCCAATGGCGGCCAGTACTTCGCCTGATACTTCGACCGCTGCAAATCCTTGCAGCCGGCACGATGTGAGCCCCCCGATCTGAGGCCAGCCGCCTGACGTCGTCAGGCGGCGTGTTTCAGGTTCGGTTTTTCAGCAGGCTTGGCACGATCGAAAAATCCCGGCTTGCCTGCGGGCGCCGGCAGCCGCGCGAGCAGCGCCCGGCTGAGCCCCGACAGTTTCAGCGCGATGCGGCGCTTCAGGAACGGGCTGAGGTTCACCACCGAAAGCGCCAGATTGCGCACGAACCGCCTCACCGGATTTCGCGCAAGCGCCATCCCGGTCATCCGGCCCGCAAGGTCGAGGACCTCCTGCGCCGCCGGCCGGCGCAGCGTCTCGTAGTGGTCGAGTTCGGCCTCCGAGCGCGCACCGTTCACCACATCGCCCAGCAACTGGCCGAGCACAACCGCATCGATGATGCCGGTATTCATGCCCTGCCCACCTGCGGGACTGTGGACATGCGCGGCATCGCCCATCAGGAACAGCCGATCCTTGCGATATGCCCTGACCAGGCGGTGATGCACCCGGAAACGCGAACTCCACGTCAGGTCGAGCACGCGGGCCCTCGTCGTGGTTGGCCCACGGCTATCGAGCAATGCCTGGATGTCGACGACATCAGGCTTTTCTGGAGCGTCCTCCATTGTCGCGACCACACGGTATGATCCATCCGGCAGCGGCGCCACCACGACCAGTCCCGCCGATGCGAAAAACAGCGACACTTCGGTCGGTCCGACCGGCCAGTCGAGTCGAACGTCGGCCAGCACAAAGGAACCGTCATAGGCCTCGCCGTCGAACTCGATGCCGGTCGATTTGCGCACGAGGCTTTGCATGCCGTCGGCGCCGACGACGTAGCGTGCCGATATGAGTTTTTCGCTGCCATGCTCCACCACTGTTACCCGAGCGCCGTCCCTGTCTTGAACGACCGCCACGGCCTCGACTTCGCGATGAATGACGCCGCCCAAGGTTGCGATCCGTTCGGCGAACACCTGCTCGGTCAGGTTCTGAGGCAGCATCATCAGGTAGGGATATCTTGATGGAAGCTTGCCGAAATCGAGTTTGAGCAGCGCCCGGTTCCGGTCGCGGATGGCGAAATTCTCGAGCTTCACCGAAAGCTCGCTCAGCCGCTGCGTGACGCCCAACGGCTCAAGCGATTCCAGCGTCTGCGCATGTATGACACCGGCGCGCGAGGTCTGCAGGCCGTGCGCCAATTTGTCGATCAGCACATGATCGACGCCGGCTTGATGCAGCGCGATGGACAGCGCCAGGCCGGTCGGGCCGGCGCCAATGATCAGGACTTCCGTTGTCTCGGGCAGCATTTCCCCATCTCCATTTATCAACAATCGTTGACTTTCTAATGAGCCCGGTTGCATTTGTCAACAGGTGTTGGCATATGCATGTTCATGACCGAGAATCACCCGAAAAAAATCACCAAGTCGGACCGCACACGGGCCCAGATCCTCGAAGCTGCGCGCCGCCTTTTCGCCGAGGGCGGCTATGACGGGGTATCCATTCGGGATGTCGCCGCGCAGGCTTCGATCGATCCAGCCATGGTGATCCGCTATTTCCACAGCAAGGATGAGCTGTTCGCCAGGGCGGCGGTCGTCGACCTGAAACTGCCCGATCAGCGGACCGACCCGGCTATGATCGGCGACACGCTGATCAGGCGCTTTCTCGTAAACTGGGAAGGTCCGGCCAACGGGCCCGGCATGATAATCCTGCTGCGCTCGGCTGCGTCGAACGAGCACGCGGCCGAGAAGGTCCGGGACGTCTTTGCCAACCAGGTGAGGCCGATGGTTGCGTCGATAGGCGACCCAGCCGACGCCGGACGGCGCGCCGGGCTGGTTGCCAGCCAGTTGCTGGGCCTGGCGACGTGCCGATATCTGTTGCGGCTTGCGCCCGTCGTGGCCCTATCGCATGAGGAAATCATCCGAAATGTCGGACCGGTTTTGCAACGTTATGCAACAGGCCACGACGCGGGTTGACCGTCGGTCACCGAGAGTGCTGTCGTGGCGATTGCCCCGTTCCGGCACGCAAAGATTAACGGGGTCCGCCTGGCCTGTGCGAAACCCGCTTCAAAAGCTGTGAATTCTCGGTGGGCAAGCTGTGGATAACACAACATATTGGGGTGAACAAATCGGGAAAACCCGCCCATCGCTGATTCGTCTCCGATTCGTTCCGGCTTTGACCGAAACGTTAATGGCGAAGGCCGAAAAGCTCTGCCAAATGGTTAAAGCTGGTTAAGAAAAGACAATAATTTCATAACCTTGGCCAACGACCGCTGAGCAGTGGCCATTCTTCGCCGGCGAAGGTTAATGGCAAAGCCCGCCCTGCATGAATCGGGCCAGTTCAATGGATTCAGCATGTGGTGAGACTCCCGGTCGCAAAATCCACATGTAGCCGTGAACAAAAGCTGAATCTGCTGGAGTCACTGATTCGTAGCCGATTCGTTCCAGACTCGTTCCAACTGTTAATCGGGAGCCAATCCGGACCTCGAACGAGACTCCCGAACTGACGGCCGGAACATTCCGCTTTCGCTTCGCGCCCGAAATCCCTATGTGTCGCCTGTCATACGCGCCATGCGAGGCGCGCTCCCGACAACACGATGCAGAAAGCCTCATTTCCAGGCCGATGAACATCCAGCCGAAACACACCCAGCCACTGATCCTGTCGGGCCGCGACGTGACCGCCGTGCTGGGTCCGACCAACACCGGTAAGACCCATCTCGCCATCGAGCGCATGGTCGCGCATGAGAGTGGCATCATCGGCCTGCCGCTGCGGCTGCTGGCGCGAGAAGTCTACGCCCGCGTCTGCGAAAAAGTCGGCGCTCACAAGGTGGCGCTGATCACCGGCGAGGAAAAAATCCAGCCGCCCGGCGCGAAATATTCGGTCTGCACCGTCGAGGCCATGCCGCGCGAGACCGACGCCGCCTTCGTCGCCATCGACGAGGTGCAGCTTGCCGGCGACCTCGAACGCGGCCACATCTTCACCGATCGCATCCTGCACCTGCGCGGCCGCCAGGAAACGCTGCTGCTTGGTGCCGCCACCATGCATGGCATCCTGCAGCGCCTGCTGAAGGGCGTTTCGGTGGTGACGCGGCCGCGGCTGTCGCACCTCGCCTATGCCGGCTCGAAGAAATTGACCCGCCTGCCGCGTCGCACCGCCATCGTCGCCTTCTCCGCCGACGAGGTCTACGCCATCGGCGAACTGATCCGCCGCCAGCAGGGCGGCGCTGCCGTCGTGCTCGGCGCCCTCAGCCCACGCACCCGCAACGCCCAGGTGGCAATGTTCCAGGCGGGCGACGTCGACTATCTCGTTGCCACCGACGCCATCGGCATGGGTCTCAACCTCGATCTCGACCATGTCGCCTTTGCCCAGAACCGCAAATTCGACGGCTACCAGTACCGCAATCTGACGGCGGCTGAGCTCGGCCAGATTGCCGGCCGCGCCGGCCGGCATTTGCGTGACGGCACATTCGGCGTCACCGGCCAGGTCGATCCGCTGGACGAGGAACTGGTCAAGCGCATCGAGGGTCATGAGTTCGACCCGGTGAAGGTGCTGCAATGGCGCACCGCGCATTTCGATTTTGCCAGCCTCGACGCACTGAAGCGTTCGATCGAGATCAACGCCCCGGTCGACGGGCTGACGCGGGCGCTGCCGGCGGTCGATGCGCAGGCGCTCGAGCATCTCTCCCGCGACGAGGACATCCGCGCGCTCGCCACCAACGCCAAGCGCGTGGCGCTGCTGTGGGAAGCCTGCGCCCTGCCCGACTACCGCAAGATCGCGCCGGCCCAGCACTCCGACCTCATCGCCTCGATCTACACGGACCTCGCCAAACACGGCCATGTCGACGAGAACTACATGGCCGAGCAGGTGCGCCGGGCCGACACGACCGAAGGCGATATCGATACGCTGTCGCACCGCATTGCCCAGATCCGCACCTGGACATTCGTGTCCAACCGGCCCGGCTGGCTGGCCGATCAGGCACACTGGCAGGAAAAGACGCGCGAAATCGAAGACAGATTGTCGGATGCGCTGCATGAGCGGTTGACGAAACGGTTTGTAGACCGCAGGACTTCCGTCCTCATGCGGCGCCTTAGAGAAAATACAATGCCTGAAGCCGAAATCAGTCCTACCGGAACCGTCCTTGTCGAAGGCCATCATGTCGGCGAGTTGCAAGGGTTCCGCTTCACCGCCGACCAGAGCGCCGGCGGCGAAGACGCCAAGGCCGTGCGTACGGCAGCGCAAAAGGCGCTGGCCGCCGAGTTCGAGGCGCGCGCCGAACGCTTCGGCGCCTGCGCCAATGGCGACCTGGCGCTCGGCTCCGACGGCACGCTGCGCTGGATCGGCGCGCCGATCGGCACGCTGGTTGCCGGCGAGGACGCGCTGAAGCCGCGCCTCGTGCTTTTGGCCGACGAGCAGCTGACCGGCCCCGCCCGCGACAAGGTTGCTGCGCGCGCCGAGCGTTTCGTCAATTTCCAGATCGAGTCGCTGCTGAAGCCGCTGGTCGACTTGAAGAATGCCGAGCAGATCACCGGCATCGGCCGTGGCATCGCCTTCCAGCTCGTCGAGCATTTCGGCCTCATCAACCGCCGCGACATCGCCGAAGAGATGAAGTCGCTCGACCAGGAGGGACGCGCTGCCCTGCGCCGGCTCGGTGTGCGTTTTGGCGCCTACCACGTCTTCGTGCCGGCGCTGATCAAGCCTGCACCCGCCGGCCTGATTACGCTTTTGTGGGCGCTGAAGAATGACGGCAAGGACAAGCCCGGCTTCGGCGACGTGGTGCACGCGCTGGCCTCCGGCCGCACCTCGGTGGTCATCGACCCGGCTTTCGACAAGACCTTCTACAAGCTCGCCGGCTACCGCAATCTCGGCCGCCGCGCCGTGCGCATCGACATTCTGGAACGGCTGGCCGACCTGATCCGCCCCGCGACCAACTGGAAGCCCGGCCTCGGCCAGCGCCCGGATGGCGCCTATGACGGCCAGTCCTTCATGGTGACGCCGCCGATGATGTCGATCCTCGGCGCCACCGCCGACGACATGGAAGAGATCCTGAAGGGTCTCGGCTACCGCGCCGAGCCGAAGCCGCCTGCAGAGGTGAAGGCGCGGCTGGAAGCGCAGGACAATGCGGCGCGGGAAGCGGCTGCGGCAAAGCTGGCGGAAGCGGCTGCAAAGGCCGCGGCGGAAGCCGCCGCAGCGGATGCTGTCACCGAAGCACCGGCCGAGGGTGCGGAGCCGGATGCGGCTGTTGAAGCTACCGCCGCAGAAGTTACGTCAGAGAATACCGCAGAGTCCGTCGCCCAACCGGCAGCGGCTGTTTCTGAAGATCAAATCGAAGCTCCCGCGGAAATCGCTGAAGGAGTCCCGCCCGTTACAGAAGCTGTTGCCGACGTCACCGTCGCCGAAAGCGCCGACGCCCTTACCTCTCCCTCGATGGGGGAGGTCGCGGCGCGAAGCGACGCGGGTGGGGGTGACGGCGCTGACGAAGCAGGTCGTGCTGACGCCGCCGACGCTGGAGATGCAACTGACGACGCCGGCGCTGCCCCCACCCCGGCGCTGCGCGCCGACCCTCCCCACGAGGGGGAGAGTGGGACTGGCGAAGCCGCGCCAGAGGCTGAAGAGCCAAAACCGATCCTGTTGTGGCGGCAGGGCCGTTTCGAGCAGCGCCCGCGTCATCGCCACGAAAACCGCAGAGACAATCGCCCGCGCAACGGCCAGGCAGCCCGAACCGATGCGCCTGCCGACGCTGCTGGCGGACAGCCGGCACCGGGCGGGCGGCCGGCCTATCAGGGCCGGCGCGACCAGCGCGACGGTGCCGCCAAGCCGCGCTTCGACCGCTCGAAGTTCAAGCCCAAGCCGCAGGCCGAAGGCGAACAGCGCCGCGATGGCAAGCCGCCAGGCGAGCGTCCTCGCGAAGGCCGGCCGGATTGGAAAGGCGGCAGGCCGGAGGGCAAAGGCGGCTCACAAGGCGGCAAGCCGGCCTTCCAGGCCAAGCCGCGCGAGGAACGTCCGGTGCGTTTCGATCCAGACTCGCCCTTCGCCAAGCTCGCCGCCTTGCGCGACCAGCTGAAGAAGTAGGCACGGCACGGTTCGATGGTTGCTGAGGGTCGCCAGCGCATCGACAAATGGCTGTTCTTCTCGCGTGCGGTCAAATCGCGCTCGCTGGCGGCCAAGCTGGTGGTCGCCGGACGCGTCCGCATCAATAGCGACAAAGCAGCGCAGGCGTCGGATCTGGTCAAAGCCGGCGATGTTTTGACCATCACGCACGAGCGCCGCATCTTCGTCTGGAAGGTGCTTGGCACCGGGACGCGGCGCGGCCCGGCCGAGGAAGCCCGCACGCTCTACGAGGACATGTCACCGCCGCCGGCGCCGAAAGGTGAGGCTGTTGCCGATGCCATTCCCCCGCTGCGCGAGGCCGGCAGCGGCCGGCCGACCAAGAAAGAGCGCAGACAAACCGACCGCCTGTTCGGTGAAGACTGAAGCCTTGGCGCTCTTCGCCATGCCCGCGATCTGGAATTCCATTTCGGAAGCGCCGGTCCCGCCAGGCATGGCCGCCCTTGCAAGCGGCAGGCAAAGGCGTTACCTCACCAAAAAAGCCTGACTAGAACGGGACGTCCCGGAGCCGACCAATGACCTATGTCGTGACCGACAACTGCATCAAATGCAAGTACATGGACTGCATCGAGGTCTGTCCGGTCGACTGCTTCTACGAAGGCGAGAACATGCTCGTCATACATCCCGACGAGTGCATCGACTGCGGCGTCTGCGAACCGGAATGCCCGGCCGATGCGATCAAGCCCGACACCGAGCCGGGTCTCGACAAGTGGCTGCAGGTCAACACCGAATACGCCGAGAAGTGGCCCAACATCACCGCCAAGAAGGAGCCTCCGGCAGACGCCAAGACCTTCGACGGCGAGGCCGGCAAGTTCGAGAAATATTTCTCCGCTGAGCCAGGCGAAGGCGACTGATGCTACGGCCGACTCGGCCGTCATAACGCAGCGTAACGCGCACCATACATCAACGGCCTTGACAGGCGGTGATGTCGCTCGACCTTCGCGTTTGCAGCAAAACCTTGATTCTTCCTACTTTTTGTGCTACATCTGCTGAAACATGCCGGTGACACAACGTCGATTTATGGCGCAAGCGCCCCAAATCACTGAAAGGTGAACTCCCCAATCGGACCAGAGCAATCTGGGCTAGGCAGTCGCTATGTACGCGGTTTGCCGGTCCCGGCTTTTTCCGATGGGTTCATCTGTTGTGCGGCTAACGATCGGCGTCCCCGATCGCACGCGTTCGGACCGGCAGGCCGCCGGTGCCACAACAAGGAGTTCAGGGCGTAATGGCAACGATCACCCCGCAGAAGAAGTCCACCGCGGCACGTCACGGTTTCAAGACCGGCGAGTACATCGTCTATCCGGCGCACGGCGTCGGCCAGATCGTCTCGATCGACGAGCAGGAAGTTGCGGGCCACAAGCTGGAACTGTTCGTCATCGACTTCCAGAAGGACAAGATGCGGCTGAAAGTGCCGGTCGCCAAGGCGACCTCCATCGGCATGCGCAAGCTGTCGGAGGAGGATTATGTCGAGCGCGCGCTGAAGGTCGTGCAGGGCCGCGCCCGGGTCAAGCGCACCATGTGGTCGCGCCGCGCCCAGGAATATGATGCCAAGATCAATTCGGGCGATCTGATCTCGATCTCGGAAGTCGTGCGCGACCTCTACCGCGCCGACAACCAGCCGGAGCAGTCCTATTCCGAGCGTCAGCTCTATGAGGCGGCACTCGACCGCATGGCCCGTGAGATCGCCGCGGTCAATCGCATGTCGGAAACCGAAGCCGTGCGCCTGATCGAGGTCAACCTCAACAAGGGCCCTAAGCGCGGCGCCAAGGCCGACAATGAGGAATCCGAACAGGAAGAAGCTGCCTGATCGCTTTCACATTTGAATTCATGAAAAACCCGGCCTCGCGCCGGGTTTTTTGTTCTTGGGCCTGAGGTGCGGCACGGCCCCCCACCCGGACCTTCGGTCCGACCTCCCCACAAGGGGGAGGTAGAGGGCTCAGCCGCCGGCTTCCTTCGCCGCTTCCTGCTTCAGTGTTGCGATAAAGCGCTTCGTCCGTTCGCGCTCCGGATTGCTGAACACCACGGCGGACGGCCCCTTCTCGACGACCACGCCAGCGTCGAGAAACACCACTTCTTGAGCGATCTTCGAGGCGAGGCGCAGGTCGTGCGTCGCCATCACCATGGTCGTGCCTTCGCTGGCGAGTTTACCCAGCACGTCGACCACTTCCTGTGCCAGTTCAGGATCGAGCGCCGAGGTCGGCTCGTCGCAGAGCAGCACCTTGGGCGACGGCGCCAGCGCGCGGGCAATCGCCACGCGCTGCTGTTGGCCGCCCGACAGAGTCGCCGGCCATGCATCGGCCTTGTGCGCCATCCCCACCTTCTCGAGCAGCGCCAGCGCCCGCTCACGCGCCTTTGCCGTTGGCCATTTCAGCACCGTCACCAGCCCCTCCATGACGTTCTCGATGGCGGTACGGTGCGGGAACAGCTGGAAATTCTGGAACACCATGCCGGTCTGCAGCCGCAGGCGCTGGATGTCCCGGCTGGGGATCTTGATGCCGGGACGGAATTCCAGCGTCTCGTCGCCGATGCGCACCATGCCCGAGGTCGGGATCTCCAGGAGGTTGATGCAGCGCAGCAGCGTGCTCTTTCCCCCGCCGGACGGACCGACCAGCGCGGTGACGCTGCCTTCGGCAATGGTGACCGTTACGCCCTTCAGCACGAGATTGTCGCCGAAGCGCTTTTCGATGTCGGTGAGGCCGATCATGAGCGCGCCTCCAGGAAGCCGCCGTAACGGTTGAGCCGTTCCTCCAGCCGCGTCTGCAGGGCAGACAGCACCGAGCTCATTGCCAGATAGAGGATCGCCGCCTCGACATACAGGATCAGCGGCTCATAGGTGGTGGCGACGATGCGCTGCGCTGCCTGGAACATTTCCGGCACGGTGATGGCCGCAGCCAGCGACGTATCCTTGACCAGCGAGATGAAGGTGTTGGAGAGCGGCGGCACCGCGACCCGGCCGGCTTGCGGCAGAATGGTGCGCCGCATCGCCTGGCTCCAGGTCATCCCGATCGAATAGGCTGCCTCCCACTGGCCCTTCGGCACAGAGCCGATCACGGCGCGGATGATTTCGGAACTGTAGGCGCCGATGTTGAGGGTGAAGCCGATCAGCGCCGCCGGAAAGGCATCGAGCAATATGCCGACCGAGGGCAGGCCGTAGAAGATCAGGAACAGCTGCACCAGAAGCGGCGTGCCGCGAAAGATCCAGACATAGAAGCGGACTACGGCGACCAGCGGCTTCGGCCCGAACAGCCGCACCAAGGCGACAACCAGGCCTACGAACAGGCCGAGCGCAAACGACAGCAGAGTCAGCGGCACGGTGAAGATCAGCGCCGCCCACAACAGTGTCGGCAACGAGTCCAGCATCAGTTGCAGCCAGTGCGGCACGAGCGGCTCCTCTCCTTGCAAATGCCGTCTAGACCGGTCCGGCAGTGCAATTGTGCGATTGTCATATCATGCGAAAAACGGCGAGCCGTCAAAGACGGCCCGCCGCTATTGTGTCGTTGCCGGCAAACCGCCGGGAGACCTTCGTTACTGCGAAACGTCCTGGCCGAAATAGGTGTCGGCGATCTTCTTGTAGGTGCCGTCGGCCTTGATGTCGGCCAGCGCCTTGTTGATCGCGGCCACTAGCTCCGGATCGCCCTTGCGCACGATGACGCCGGAATAGTCGGCGTTTTCTTCCTGCGCGGCGATCTTCACATTGGCGTCGGGCTTGTGCTTCTTGAAGTCGAGGAAGGACAGGCTGTCATTGATGGTGGCATCGGCGCGACCGGTGAGCAAAAGCTGGATCGACTGGTCGAAGCCGTCAGTGCCAACCAGCTCGGCGCCATTGGTCTCGGCGAGCTTGCCGAAATTCGAGGTCAGCGACTGCGCCGCCTTCTTGCCCTTGAGATCGGCAAAGGTCTTGATGTCGGTGTTGTCGCCGCGCACGATCAGCACCGCCTTGGAAGCGATGTACGGATCGGAGAAGTCGTACTTGGCCTTGCGTGCGTCGGTGATGCCGACCTCGTTGATGACGGCGTCGTAGCGGTTGGCGTCGAGACCGGCGATCAGCCCGTCCCATTTGCCTTCGAGGAACTCGACTTTCACGCCAAGCTTGTCGCCGATCGCCTTGGCGATCTCGACGTCGAAGCCAACCAGCGCGCCGGCATCATTATGGTAGGTGAAGGGTGCGTAGGTGCCTTCGGTGCCAACCTTGATGGTGCCGGCCTGCTTGATCTGGTCGAGGTTGGCGCCGGCATGGCCGGCTGTGACAGCCAGAACCTGCAGCGTTCCGGCGACGATGAGCGAATTGAGCCATTTCATTTTTCTGTGATCCCGTCCTTGGCCGGTGTCCGGCGCTTGTGAGAGCCGGAAACTGACAGATAGAGAGCCGCAAAATAAGGAACCAGATTTCAAAAAAATGGCGATCCAGAAATCAGATTCTCAGAGTAACTCAGATTGGTGCCGATCGCCCCGTTTTTTGTGCTGTCGGCGCGCCCTGTCGGATAGCATAAAACAACCACCATCGGCGGCGGAACCAATCCCCGGTGTGGCACGTTCATGCCCTGTTGTAGGGCGCTGCGTTTCCATTTCAAGAACCCTAGCTGCGCCAGACCCAAAGCAATTCCAGGAAAAGTGGGAAACCGGTTTTCCGTCCGGGATTGCGTCAAGATAGAGCCAGCGGCCGCCAGGCCGTCCGAAAATGTCCGGGAGCAGGAGCGCGGCATGATCGAAGACACGGCAGGACGGACCATAGTCCGCGCGGCGATGAAGGCCCCCTATCTCGAGCGCGACGAGGAACATGTTCTCGCCTTGCGCTGGAAGGAAGACCAGGACCAGCAGGCGCTGCACCAGATCACCGTCGCGCATATGCGGCTGGTCATCTCCATGGCCTCGAAATTCCGCCACTACGGACTGCCGCTCGGCGATCTGGTCCAGGAAGGCCATGTCGGGCTGCTGGAAGCGGCGGCGCGCTTCGAGCCGGAGCGCGAGGTGCGCTTCTCGACCTATGCGACCTGGTGGATCCGCGCCTCGATGCAGGACTACATCCTGCGCAACTGGTCGATCGTGCGCGGCGGCACCTCTTCGGCACAAAAGGCGCTGTTCTTCAATCTGCGGCGCTTGCGCGCCCGGCTGGCCAATGGCGCCGAGCCGATCTCCAATGCCACGCTCTATCGCGAAGTCTCGGTAGCGCTCGGCGTCTCCGAGGCCGACGTGGCGATGATGGATTCCAGGCTCTCCGCGCCTGACTCCTCGCTCAATGCGCCGCTCGCCGACGACAGCGGCACCACCGAGCGCATGGACTTCCTGATTTCGGACGATCCGCTGCCGGACGAAGTCGCCAGCGACACCATCGATTTCGAACGCCGCCTGCTCTGGCTGAGAGCAGCGCTTGGCGCGCTCAATGCCCGCGAACTAAGGATCATCGAGGAACGCCGGCTGACCGACGAGGGCGCTACGCTGGAAGCGCTCGGCGAGACGCTCGGCATTTCCAAGGAGCGTGTCCGCCAGATCGAGGCCCGCGCCATGGAAAAGCTGAAGGTCGCGCTGGTCAAGCAGAACCCGGAATTTCAGACGCAGGCAGCCTGAAATTCCCGGTTGGCAGCAGTATTAAGATATTTTCCGATCAGCATATAAGACCAGCACATCAGATTTCCTCGCCTCTCATTCGCAGATTGTGAATTCTTTAACAGACCTGCTGAGCTGCAGGGTGTCTGTTGGGGTTCACCAGATCATAGCGGATGAGGATTTTGCCATGTCGCGACTCTGCGTGTTTCTTGCAGCTTTGATCCTTGTGACCCTGACGACTTTCGAGGCTAGTGCCGATCGAAAGGTTGCTTTTGTGATCGGCAATTCCAAATACCGGGAGCTTCCGGCGCTCAAGAACCCGGACAAGGACGCCGGAGACATCGCAAACACGTTCCGGACGGCCGGCTTCGACGTTTTCGTCGCCAAGGATTTGACCAGGCTTCAGTTCGAGGTGCGCTTCCGCACCTATCTCGCGGCGGCCGACGGCGCTGATCTCACCGTGGTCTATTATTCGGGTCACGGCTTCCAGATCGGCGGCGAGAACTTTCTCATCCCGGTCGACGCCACGCTTAAGGATGCCGCCGACGTGGAAGTCCAGGCAATCAAGCTCGACGACATGTTGCAGCAGTTGCGCTCGAAATCGAAAATCCAGGTGATCATCCTCGACGCCTGCCGCAACAATCCTTTTCCGCGTAAGAACTATTGGCTTCGCGACCAGCTGATCGTCGCCAGCAGTAGCGGGTTGGCGCAGGTGAAGGGGTCTGAGAACGCGCTGATCGCCTTTGCCACCGAGCCGGGAGCCGTTGCCTATGACGGGAGCGGCAATCTCAGCCCATTTTCCTCCGCCTTCTCCCGTCGTGCGTTGGCGCCGAACCAGGAGATCAGGGCGGTCATGGCTGCTGTGCGCCGCGACGTCGTCAAGGCAACCGATGGCAAGCAGGTTCCATGGGAGAATTCCTCGCTTCTCGACGATGTCTTTCTGATGCCCCGCGCCAACCGCCCGGCGCTGCCGCCGGTGCTGGAGAAAATCGTGCCGTCCGGCATCGGGCCAGTCGCGCTGGATCTGCCGGCGCCGGTAGACGTCGATGGTGGCGCGGTCAGCGTCAGCATCGAAAGCCTGCCGGCACTCGGACGGCTGACGCTTGATGGCAAGCCCTTGGCCAGGGGCGAAAGGATCGAGGGCACCGACCTGCCGCGTCTGCGCATGGACGCCCCCGAATTGGCGGGTTGGCAGGAACAGGTGGATACGCTTGCCTACACCACGCACAACGAGTGGGGTGGCGAATCCCAAGGCGTTCTGTTGTTGCGGATCAGAAACGGCGCGGGCGCCGAGGCCAAGCAACTCATGGCCTCAATCGCCGCCGAGCAAAAGCAGGCGGTGGTTGAGCGCGGCATTCGTATCGCCGGCGCCGCCGAAGCGATCGAAAACCGCGACATCGAAATCCCCGTCGGCGTCGGCCCGATTCCGCTCAAGCTGGATTTCCCGGCCAAGGACCCGTCGATCACCGTGAAGCTTGCAAGCTATCCGGCAACCGGGACACTGTCCCTGCCGGACCGCATCCTGTCGCCTCAATCGAGCCTGATGGCCGACGATGTCGACAAATTGCGCTACGAGCCGCAGATCGGTTCCGCAACGCCGGTCGAGATCGGCTTTCAGATCCGTGCCGACAACGCATCGAAGCAGGCGACGCTGAAACTGTCCCCAAGCGTCGATCCCTGCGATCGAGCGGCGGGCGAACCTCTCGACCTGCAAGGCATTGTCCCGGGCCGGCTGGCGAACGAGATTGGCGACGACGCGGTTGAGCTCTGCCAGGCCTCGGTGAAGGCCTATCCGGAGATTGCCCGCTTCCGTTACCAACTCGGACGGGCGTTGCTGGCCTCGGGCAAGGTCAATGAGGCCAGGCAGGCAATCCAGCAGGCCGCCGACAAGGGATACGTCCGCGCGGTTTTCACGCTCGGTTCCATCGTCTCGTCGGGAATAGGGACGGCCGCGGATCCCGAACAGGCTAACCGCTTCTATTCAGACGCATCCGAAAAGGGTGACCCCTACGCCATGACCGCGTGGGGACGCACCCTGTTCAATGGCAGAGGCGTCCAGCGTGATGCCGCCAAGGGATTGGACTTGCTGCTCAAATCCGCGGCGATGGGGCATATCGATGCCATGAACGATCTCGCGTCGATCTTCATGGAAGGTCGCAATGGTGTTCCGGCTGATCCGGACCGTGCGCTCGCCTTCTTCAGGGCCGGGATGGAGCGGCAAGAGATGTATTCCCTGGGTGTTCTCAGCACACCGAAGCGGGTCGCCTTGGCGATCCCGGCGTGCAAGGTCCGGCCCCCGAAAATCATCACGAAAATAAAGGTAGTTCCCATACCCGCGCCAAGACCGAAGGCCCCGAAACCCGAGCCGCAAACCGGCCGGGTATCGTGGGCCGGCAACAACGGTGATGGTTCCGAGCACCGTTCTGCAAATCCCGGTGGTGGCGAGAACACCAGTAGCGAAGGCACCGATGGCGACAGCGGTACCGGTAGCGGTACCGACACTGACACCGACAGCAACCTCTGAGCGTACAGTGACCGCAGCCCTGCTTCGCACGGCAGGCCCCACCGAAGCCGGGCTGCGCTACTTGTCCGTGACGATCTTGACCTTGTCGCCGGCCGAAACCGAGGCGCCCGGCGACATCGCGTTGAGCACCCTGAACAGATCGAGCTTGCGGTCGACGCCGACCATTTGCGCCGAAAGCGAGCCCATGGTCTGGCCGGCCTGAACGGTGACGACGCGGATGTGCAGTGGCTTCAGCGCCGCCTTTTCAGCCGCACTCAGGATGCGGAACGAGCCGCTGACCGAGCGCGCCACCGGATCGAGTGTGGTGCTTGCCGAGGGCGCCGCCGTCAACAGCCGGTAGACCTGGCCGCCGGCACGGATTACCGCAATGTCGAACTGCCACCCATCGGCGCCGGCATGCGCGGTCGCCGCCTCATTGCCGTTGATCGTCTCCTGGCGCACGCTGGTCTCGTCGAGACCGGCCACCCAGCCGCTTCTGATATAGTCGGTGAGCGCACGATCCTTGTCGATCGACACGCCGTCGAAGCGGATCGCCATGTCGCCCGGCCCGGTCGCCGTCACCGCTGCGGCCGTATTGTCGATGATGAAACCGTCCGGCACGGTGAACGATACGCCGAGCCCCGGATGCAGGAAGGTCTGGCCGCGCACATAACCTTCTTCCGGCGTGTCGCCGTAGAGCAGGCCGTCAATGCCTGCCAGGAAGGAATCGCGGTCGCGCGTGCCGACGCCCGGCGCACCGAACTGGCGGGCGTGGCGCTGCGCCAGATCGATGCGCTGCGGCGTGTTGGGGTGCGTGGCCAGGAAGTCGAGGCTGGCATCGGTGGCGCCGCTGATCGAGCGGAAATCGGTATAGGCCGACATCGACTGCAGGAAGCGGCCGGCGGCATAGGGATCGTAGCCGGCTTCGCCGATTGACTTGATGCCGATGGCGTCGGCCTCCAACTCCTGGTTGCGCGAGAACTGCGCCAGCCTGAGCTTGCCGCGGATCAATGCCGCCTTGGCGGTCGGGCTGTCGCCGAGCACATCGGAAACCACCTTGGTCGCCAGTCCTTCCTCGGCCTCGAGCTGCTGGCGCTGCAAGCCGTGATTGGCGGTGACGTGACCCATCTCATGCGCGATGACGGCGGCGAGTTCGGCCGAATCATTGGCCAGCGCCAAGAGGCCGCGGGTGACGTAGAGATAGCCGCCCGGCAGCGCGAAGGCGTTGACGTTGGGCGAATTGAGGATGGTGATGCGATAGGTCTGGGTCGGATTGGCCGACACCACGGTCAGGCTGCCGACGACCTTGGCCACCATGCGCTCGAGCTTGGGGTCGGAATATTCCCCGCCATAGGTGGCGAGGATGCGCGGATGCTGCGCCTTTGCGAGTTCGGCGAGCTTGCTGTTGGCGGCGACATTGTCGACGGTGATCGGCTTGTCGGACGGCTGGAAGCCGGATTCCTGCACTTCCGGAGGCGTGAACATCTGGCAACTGGCCAGCGCCACGGCAAGGCCGGCCAGCGCGAGGAAGCGCGCCAGCGGCCTGCGTCTCAAAGTGTCAGTGCCGGTCGACAGCACGGCGTCCCTTCAGCTCTCGGCGCATGACCTGGACCCAAGGGTCCGCGCCAGCGAAAATCGAATTTTTCGGTGGCAATCCTGCACAAATCAAAAAAACCTACAGCGTTTTACACACCCGGATGGATGCGGCGCTGTAGGGGGCAAATCACGGCTCGTGCCGGACCAATACTGGCCGGACCTAGCCACATCAGTTGGACCATGGCAAGCAAGCGCCACATCACCTGTAGCCGGTTTGGTCGTAAATTATGTCCGCTTCCGGGCAATATCGCGTGATCCGCCCGAACTTGCGCCGATATAGCGCCGAAACGCTTCAGGACCAGTGCCGTCGAAAAAATCGGCGGCAGATCCCGTTGAGGCAACCCTGCCATTGTCCAGAAAAACCATCTGCTCTCCGATGCGGCGCGCGTCTTCCGGCTGATGCGTGACGAACAACACCGTCATCGCCCGCTCGGCATGGACGCCGACCACGAGGTCGAGCATGTCGTCGCGCAGTGCGGGCCCAAGCGAGGCGAACGGCTCGTCAAGCAACAGCACCGGCCGGTCGCGCACCAGCACGCGGGCGAGCGCCACACGCTGCCTTTCGCCGCCGGAGAGTTCTCGCGGCAGGCGCTTTTCCTTGCCGGCAAGGCCGACACGGCTCAGGGCCTCGGCGATTGCGGCGCGGTCGGTTTGCGTCAGACTAAGCGACGGCGAGCGGCCGAGCCCGACATTCTTCTCGACAGAGAGATGGGCAAACAGATTGTTTTCCTGGAACACCATCGACACCGGTCGAGCCGATGGCGCGGAAGCGCCGACATCGGCACCGCCGATCAGAACGCGGCCGGATTGCGGCGTCTCGAAGCCGGCCACCAGGTTGAGCAGGGTCGATTTTCCCGAACCGCTCGCCCCCATGATGGCGGTGATTTTCGAGGCGGCGAATTCGACATCGAACAGGAACGGCGCCTCGCCATAGCTGAACGACACCTTGTCTAGCCGCACGACCGCGCCTTTTTCCATGGCGGAAGTCACGATCTTTCTCCTCGTCCCAACCAATCCGCGGCGACCACCAGAGCCAGGCAGACCGCCCCGAGCAGCAAAGCCAGCCCGGCGGCGTCGGCTGTGCGGTAGCTGCCCATGCGCGCCAAGAGGAGATAGGGCAATGTCTGCACTGAATCGCTGCCGAACAGCGCGATGACGCCGAGATCGCCGAGCGACAGCGCCATGGCGAAGGCAAAGCCGGTGGCCAGCGGCCGCCGCAGCGACGGCCAGTCGACCAGCCGCAGCCGGCTCCAGCCCGAAATGCCGAGCTGTGCGCACAGCTTTTCATGGCGTTCGCTTGCCGCATCATAGGCCGGACGCATCGCACGGATGGCGAAGGGCATCGCCATCACCGCGTTGACGGTGACGACCATGACGGGCGCGATGGCAAAGACGTCGCTGATCGTGCGCAGCAGGAGAAACCAACCGGCGCCGACGACGATAGGCGGCACGACGAGGACAAAACCGGCGCCGGTGTCGGTGGCATGTTCGAGCAGCGGGCGAGCGCCGCCACGGCGGTGTAGGGACAGCGCCCGGCGCGCCATGATCAGCGACAGCGACAGCGCCACCGAAAGCAACGCCGCCAGCAGGCCGAGAATGGCGCTGGTCAGCGTCGCCTGGCGCACCGCGCTCTCGCCGGCCAGCCGGCTGAGATCGGCGCCAAGGCCTGAAGTGACGGTTGCCGCCATCGGCCCGGCGACGAACAGCAAGGCGAACACGATCAGGGTGGCGTTGAGCGCCGTTTCAGTTGTGCCGGCCGAGAGGTAGCGGCGCGGCGCCACGGGCAGGTTGGCGTCGCCAGTCACATTGGCGCCAAGCCGCGTCAGCGCCAGTACAACGGCGAAGGTCAGCGCGATCTGCAGCACCGTCAGCGTCACAGCACGCGCGGGATCGAAGTCGAAGCGCAGCGCTTGGTAGATGGCGACCTCCAGCGTCGTCGCCGCCGGCCCGCCGCCGAGGATGAGCACGATGGTGAAGGAGGTGATGCAAAGCATGAAGACAAGGCCGGCGACGCCCGGCAGAGCCGATCGCAGCACCGGCCATTCGATCAACCTGAAGGCTGGTCTCGCCCCCATGCCGAGCTGGCTTGCCAGCCGCCATTGATCGGCAGGCACAGTGCCCAGTGCCTCAAGGAACAGCCGTGTTGCCAGCGGCAGATTGAAGAAGACATGAGCGACGAGGATGCCCGACAGGCCATAGATATCGGGCCAGCTTTGGCCACCGGTCGCGGCGAAGTAGCCGGCCCGGCCATAGAGCGCCAGTATGCCCAGCGCCGCGACAATGGCCGGCAGTGCCAGCGGCACGGTGAACAGTTGCAGGATGAAACCGCGGCCCAAGAAGCGCGGATGCCGCGACAGAGCACGCGCCACGAACAGCGCCGGCACGACGGAAAGCAGCGTCGAAAGGACTGCCTGCCAGAGCGTGAAGCGGACGACGCGCAGGAGATAGAGATCGAAGGCGGACGCAGCACCGCGGAGATCGTGCGCGCCTTCGAGGATGAGGCCGGCAAAGGCGCCGCCGATCAGCAGCGCGATTGCCGCGAGCGCGACAATGCCGGCGGTGACGCGGGGGTCGCTGGGACGGGGTGTTGGCATTCCGCCTAACCAAACACACGGGATAGCGTGAATAGGACGGAAGCATTATCCGCGTCGAGTTCCCGCCCACCCCCCTCTGGCCTGCCGGCCATCTCCCCCGCAAGGGGGGAGATTAGCAG
>NZ_JBWLUX010000044.1:0-51336 GCF_057784315.1 Mesorhizobium sp. CNPSo 4684
CGCGCCGCGGATCAGGCACCGATCGCATGAGGCCCTGGGTGTAGGGATGCGCGGGACGCGCGAACAGATCTATCACGTTCGCTTGTTCTACGATCCGGCCAGCGTACATCACGATCACGCGTTGGCATGTCTCGGCGACAACCCCAAGGGGAGGCCGAGATAGTTGTTGACGCAGAAATTCAGCACCCTCTCGCCGCCGACCACGATCTCGGCCGACTGCATTGAGGTAATGGCCAGTTCGGATCTGTAGAGCGCGCCCGATCTCAAGCGGGCAAGCTCGGCAGAAACATGGATGGTCAGCGAGCTTTTCTTCCAGACGTCCCCTTAGCAGTTGTACGATTCCGGCGAGCAGCCTTTCCCCCAGAGGTGCCGGCCGCCGATCAGTCTACGTCTTGTGCCGTAATTAGATCGCAGACCTTTTTTGGACGAAATCAGTCAATCTGCCTCTCTGTGCAATGAGCCCTTCAAATCGCAGGTCCCGGTGGAGAAATACCAAGCCGCAGACTTTTCTATTCGCGCACTGTCGGAAATGGCGTTATCGAGCAGTCGATTAGGTCTATGGCACGTTGGAGTATTGCCTCAGTCTCAGCAAAGCTGGGCGAAGCGGCGATGACATAGCCGATCGAATCTCGGTAGTCGCCTTTCCTGACGATAGGCGTCTTGCGTTTAACATACCATTTTACCTCGGTGACTCCCGGCACCCCAACCGCCAGCCTGTCGTTGTCTTTCCAATCCACAATGCCGTCGCGTTCAGGAATAAGGAAACGCGCGGCCGCAGCGTGCGATTGCTTTCGGTGGAAATTCGATTCGTTCCCGGTGAGAAGCTTGATGTGCTCGGTGATCACATCAACATCGTACGCAAGCTGAATGAGTTGAGGACCAGGTGCCCCGCCAATGCGCGGATTGACTTCAATGACGACCGGGCCACGTTTCGTCCATCGAAATTCAATGCACGTCGGCCCCCAGCAAAGGCCAAGAGCTCGCAAGCTGCTTAACGAAATCTGGACGAGACTCTCATGATCGCTTTCCGACAGAACAGCAGGATAGGCAAATTCACGAAAGACGAAATTGGGCGGCCGCCCAAACTCAGCTGCGGAAATCGCTATGACCTCACTTCCCATTAGGTCGACGCAATTGTAGCGACCCTGTGCGAATTCCTCAACGAGTATAGTGGGCGAGACCCGCCATGGATGCTTCCCGCCGAGGAGATAAGCTGTATGTTGGGCCAATTCGTCGAAGGTTCGGCATAATCTGACACCCACGCTGCCGCTGCCTTCTGCCGGCTTAACAACCACGGGCAGGCCTATTTGGATGGCAGCGCTTTTTATCTCCGCCGGATTAGCAGCGACGCGATAAGCCGGGACCGGAACGCCGGCTGCGGCCAGCAGTTTGCGCTGGGTGACTTTGTCGCAGCATCGTTCAATAGATTCGGGACGCTGTCCCGGCAAATCGAAATGTCGGCAGAGCTTGGCAACTGTCGCAAAGACCGAATCATCATCGCCCGAAAAGCCGGTCATGCCTGCAATGTGATAGATCCCACGCAACCGGGAACATTCACGGATCAGCGAATCGAGATCGCTTGTATCTACACGGATTACCTCAGTCGTTTCCGCCTGCAGATAGCCGTAGCAAGCTGGATCAGCCGACAGGGTAATTGGATGCAGACCAAGACGCTGGGCGGCTGCCAAATACAGCTGACCGATACCGTTATGACCTTCAACCAGGATGAGGGCTTCTCGTGCCATTGGCTTGACTCCAACATTGCGTCGTCTGCCGTCCGAGCATAGATCGGCGTCGACACTCCATAGCCCTGCCCAAGAGCTTGGCTGCGAACTTACCATTCTGATCGATTTGGGACCGTCAAAGTTTTGCGAAGAGTCTGTTGCGACCTCTGCTCGCGGCGGCACTTCGGGGCCGGCGCCTGGGCCAGCGATAACCCGCGATCACCCAGAGCTGGCGGCGCAACTGGCAACAGGTCGTGCCCTTCTTCGCCTATCCGAGAGCGTGCGTCGCATCATCTACACGACGGATGACATCGACAAGCCTTTGTCGCTTGGCATTCCAGGCCGCGGCTTTCTCGCTGTTTCGCAACTCCTTCACGTTGTAGCCGAACCGCGGCGACCGACTCCGCGCTCGCCCGGCGCGCCGGCCTTCTGAGCGAGCTGCCTCTACTTTGCCACTACCAGCGCCGGCGAGCCAGAGGTAGTCCTGCTCCTTTGTCAACAGATGCCAGATCGACACCCCAGCTTGGGGTGAGGGCCAGCTTGTTGCGGATGCGCAGGAAGAAACCCTGAGCAGTCCGGGGGCCTTCGCCGCACCCAGGCGTCGGCCAAATGGCCCGCGGGCATGGGAGCGCCCATGTTTGCTGATCCGGCCATGTTGCGCCAATCCGAGATCGGATTGGCGCACACGCGGATTGAGGCCGAAGTAACTCACGAGCCTCTGCGGCTGGCGGAACCGACCGGATGTCGCCGACGGCGGCGATGATACCACTCGCGACGATGGTATTGACCGCGGTGATCGTCTGAAGCCGCCGGACTTGCACATAATCAACCTGACCTGCTCCCCCGTTTTGTCTGCGTCTATAAGTTAGCCCTGTTCACGTTGTGACCCTTGACGGATCGGGTTGCGTATTCAAGCAGGTGAGCCCATCGAGGCTCGTGTGCGGGCGATTCACATTGTAGTCGATCCTCCATTCTTCAATGCTGTTACGGGCATGCCGGTAGCTGATGAAGAGGCGTTCGTTGAGGCACTCATCGCGTAGCCCAAGCTTTCCCCGAAGCCATTCTGCATCGGCTTGCCCAGCTCGACCTGCCGATCCCTCAGGCCACGCCAGGATGGCATTCGAGGTCAGCTCGGTGCCATTGTCCGACACGATCATGCAGGGGTAGCCGCGAAGCTCAGCGATGATGTCGAGTTCCCGGGCGACACGCTCACCCGAGATCGAGTTGTCGACGACCGTGGCCAGACATTCCCGGCTGAAGTCGTCGATGACGCACAGGATCCGGAAGCGGCGGCCATCGGTCAGCGTGTCGGTGACGAAGTCGAGGCTCCAGCGCTGGTTGGCGCCCTGCGGGATTGCCATCGGCGCCTTGGTGCCCAATGCCCGCTTGCGGCCACCGCGCTTGCGCACCGTCAGGCGCTCCTCGCGATAGAGGCGATAGGGTTTCTTCCAGTTCACCGCCACGCCTCCGCGCTTCAGGAGCAGGTGCAGCCGAGGGTAGCCAAAGCGCCGGCGTTCGGCGGCCAGTTCCCGCAGCGGCTTTCGCAAACCGGCATCGTCTGGTCCCGACAGACCGTAGCGGTAGACCCCGCGGCTCCATGCCGACGAGCCCGCAAGCCCGACGCTGCGAATAGCCCTTGTTCTCGATCGCCCAGATCACGGCAGTCCTCCTCGACCCGGGCGTTAGAAGTTTTTTCCGAGCATCTGGCGCAAGGTCGAGACGTCGAGCATCGCATCGGCCAGCAGACGCTTCAGCTTGCCGTTCTCCTCCTCAAGAGCCTTCAGCCGCTTCGCCTCCGACACATCCATGCCGCCATACTTCGAGCGCCACTTGTAGAAGGTCGCATCGCTCACACCGTATTGCGGCACAGGTCCGTCGCCGAGAGGCCCGCCTGGTGCTCCTTCAAAATGCCGATGATCTGTTCGTCGGAAAATCTCGATCGCTTCCGTCGCAGGCCTGCCAGATCCTCATGAGTATACCTGGTGTTGGCATCCAGACTTCAGCCGCCTTCTCCGCCCCCATCGACGAGGCCGGCCGGTTCCGACAATCGCGAAACGCGGGTGCCTACTTTGGGCTGGTGCCCAGGCGTCATCAATCCGGCGAACTCGACTGGACCGGCCGGATCACCAACCAAGGTGACAGCATGGTCCGCAAGCTTCTCTACGAAGCAGCCAACTCAATCCTGACAGGGAGCAGTGGGAGCTTCGCGCTCAAGACTTGGGCGCTGAAAATCTCGAAGCGCCGCGGTCTGAAGAAAGCCCGAGTGGCACTCGCGCGGCATGCCATGCTACGCGACGGCACTTTGTTGGCTTGAGACGAGGTAGAAACAGTTTGCCAGCGGTGAAGCGCCAGCGCTGATCCGAGGGCGGTGTCCCGCGAGGGAACGCAGGAATGGACGATATGCGAAGGTAGTCAGAAGGGCCTGACAGCCCGCTTCGAGTCAATGCAACGTCCGGCCTTATGAGACTCGATACAGCACGACCAGCTCCGGCTCGGCCAGTGCGGACAGATCCTTGAAACCCTCAAGGGATACACCGCCAAGCTCTGCAAATTACAGATCCTGACCCTAGCTAGCCCTTTGCTTCCGCCCAATCACGTAATCATAGTAAATTCGCTCTCCGTTGACGCTCATACGGTGGAATACCTTTCCTCTTTTTGAATCGACCATGTCGCTTGTCTTCACCTTGGCTTCTATCCACTGCGAGAGAGCTACGCATTCGGGATCCGGATCGTTTGGCTTAACATGAAAAATGAACCAGCCGCCCGGCTCAAGTACCTTGAAGGCTCGTTCGAAGCCAGCCACCGGAATATGATTGTTCCATCCCGTCGCAGAAGCGACACCGACACAGTTTGGTGATAGCCTCGCGATCGCCGCCTCCGCTTCCCAACTGAGAGCGCAAAGGTCGGCTACGATATAACCATCATAAATACCCGGCCGGTCTCGCTCGGCAGCGACACGAGCCTCTTCAATGATGTCGAGGCCGACGATGCGCCCTATAGGCATCGCCAAACGGACAGCTTCCGCGAAAGCGCCAGAACCGGCCCCAACCTCCAGCATCCTCAAGGCCGACGGATCAACCCTGTACTCGAACAGAATTCGTCCGAACTCTCTAGCGAGCGCAAATGGCGTCTCGCATTTCAAGAGCCCATAGATCATCGCATCGTAGAGGTTCGGGAGCTTGTACATTTCTGCATAGTTGTGCATGGAAAAAAGGAGGGTCTTTCCATCCACAATTGCACTAAACGCCTCGTCGCATTGTCTCGCTCCCTCCGGCGAGGACACAGAGCGAATGTCATATGCTTTGGCATACTTCAAAATGTCAATACCGCTGCAGTTCTCGATCACAACTGTACTCTCCTATTTTAACGACCAACAGTTGTTAGACGGAATGACTTCCACCATTGCTGCGCCATCGGTCTGGAACGCTACGGTCGGCTTCTTTAGGCGCTTTGATATGTGCTTGCTGCCGTTTGAATCGGATGTGCTTGAATCGGATGTGCTCCCGTTCACGACCCTCAATCTCCGACTGTGCAGCGAGCCTGCCGGCATCCCGCAATACCAACGTCGGTTTCTCTGATAGTTCATCGCAGCGTTTCAGCGCAACGGCCTAGGGGACCCGCAGACTGCATCGCAGACCGCCGCTGATGGCATCCACCTTCGCGTTGCGCTAAGGGTTTCCGGTGCTAGGCACTTGTACACACGATGTACACATTATCGCCTTCTCGCCGTGTATCGCGCACAAACGCATCTCCGTAATGTTATTGCGACTTATTTTGTTTGTCAAAGCGGCCACTCTGAGAATCCTGATGTGCCGTCGTCCTCAGTTCCAAATCCTTGCTTGCGTGGAGACTAGAAATGGCTCCTACTTTACGAATCTAGCATACATCAACAAATATCAATTTCAAGTAATAGTTCTTCGCCTCTGCAGCTGAATTTATTAAGATACTGTGAAAAGATTGAAATACTGTGTGAACTTTGTGCTATGGACGCGATGGAACCTATTACGCGAATCAAAAGGAGCGTTTTGGTATAAGGCTATTGCGAGCCTGCGTGTGAGCAGGCGAATGTGGGCAACGTATATCCAGGCCTCTGCGGAAGCGACGGGATTTCTAGCCAGGCAAGGGCATGGCGCCGGCCATGCGAATGTGCGCTCCATGACCCAGCGGCGCAAGGCGCTCGACCCGTTCTGCTGTCAACGTTTTTCGCTCGCGGCAGATCCGACGGCGATCCTCTTCTTGTGGGGTTGGTACTCGAACCATTGCGCATACCCGCGGCTCGCCTCGCTTATAAGCCAGCAGCGCGCGCCCAAGGGTTTCCCCGGCGATCTTGTCTGTCTTCACCTGTGGACGCCGGCGCGACGTAGCTATTGGAGCGGGATCAACGACATGGCTTTCGACCTCTTCGTGCTGAAGCAAGCGATGTATCCGAAAGCCGTCGAGACCCGCCTCCTGTATCACGATGACGGTAACTACCCGCCCCGTGCGGACCTGCACCTCGTGCTTGAGCTGAGAGAACCGCGCACAGTCCTGCGACATCGCCGCTGCGAGCCGTATGCTTCGACATCTTTTCTCCGCCGCCCGGCGACCAGCGATGTAATTAGCCAGGTCGATCGACTAAGTTCCAACGACACGAAAATCGCGCCAAGATCGGTGCGGATAGCGGTCGGCGCTTGGGCTCGGTCAGTGAGAATTTGCATGCTCGGCCTCCAGAGTGGTGTGTCAGCGACCTCACTCTGCCAGAGCGTCGGTCGCTATCCACTCCCCATGGGATCTCCTCGTCGACCGACAGCACGATGGCGTGGATCGGTGGATCGACATAAAGGCCGACGACGTCGCGCAGTTTGTCAACGAACTGCGGATCTTTAGAGAGCTTGAACTGGCGCCAGTGGTTGGGCTGCCGCCCGTGTGCCTTCCAGATGCGACGCACAGCGCTTGCGCTGATGCCAGCCGCTTGCGCCATCATGTCCGCCGTCCAGTGAGTCGTCTTCGCCCGGCGAGTCCCGCAATGTCAGCGCCACCACCCGCTCGGCGACTTCAGAGCCGAGAGGCGTAATGCGCGAAGGCCGCGTCTTGTCGCGCAACAGTCTTTCAAAGCCTTCCGCGGCGAAGCGCTCCTGCCAGCGCCACACGCAGGGTCTTGGACGCTTATATAATCTTTCGGCAAAAATAACTTTGATCTATCCAATATAAAAGCAATCATATCAATCACCGTCATCCCATGACTTTGTAGCATAGTTGGGAAGATGCCCCCCACTCCCAAACCAGGTAGATAATTGCACTCTAAAAAATATATCTCAGATCTTTCGTTAACTCTAAAGTCAAATCGCACTATATTGTAAAAATCTAAAGAATTAACAATGCGATTAACAATATATTGGATAGCAACTGATATTTTGTCATTGCCGTCTACAATTCTCAGCCTATAAAGGTCGAGGCGATTTTTCTCATTGCTGCCGAAGAGGCGTCCCTGTGTTATAACTTCGACAATTGGAAGCAGACTTATTCCGGATGAACCAACTATACACCCACAAGAATAATCGGAGCCAGGAATATACTCCTGCAGCAAAGCAGCACTATCGTACATAAGTATTTCGCCAACGACCTTAGAAATATCGTTCTGAAGCGCAACCGGATCGTCAAAAACCTCAGTAAGTATTGATGATCCTAGTGAATTCGGCTTCACCACGATAGGACCTTGAATTGAGTTCGCAATCTGAATATCGTGTTCCACGGTTCCGGACTTTATTAACCTGGTTTCTGGAATTCTTACGATATCAGCGGGAAGTTGTGAGGAGACGAATTGCGACATTGCATACTTGTTCATCGTCAGCGATGCAACGTGCGGGTCGCCGAAGGTACCTTTTAATCCTAGAAGCGCCGCAATCCACTGAATCCCTCCGTCTTCGCCGAACTGGCCATGCAGCAAATTTACCAGATGCTCCTTGCGTGGATCAATCGAATCAAGAGTTCTTAGGATTGTATCGCCGGCGGTGGTAACGGCAATTTCTATATATGCTCTTATATTTAGAGATTTAGAAACATCTGTTAACGGTATTGTCCTGACGAGGCCATCTTCTATATTAATGTGATAAAGATTTTTTATTTGAAAAGGTCTTTTGTCAACTGGGAGCTCTAAATACAATGAAATGATATTGCTAAATGATGAGATCGAAGATTCGTACTCGGTCGAGATGCCGCCAAATATGAACGAAACTTGCAGACCCATTTCCCATCTCCCTGACTGCTGGTATGAACGCCCCCTGCACGAGCGAATAGGTCAGCGCGGGCAGGCGAAAGCTATATTAGGGTCCGTGGCCAAATCTGACACGTTCAAGCGCAATCATGGTCTTAAATTTCCGTACATTGGGTCGGTATACAGCTTCGTCTTAATAAACGCCTTGAAAGAGTCGGCTTCATCCACCTTCCGGATTAATATGAAACCGGCAGTGCCCGTGGTCTGGTAGCACTGAGTTACCACTGCGGCGGCTTGCATCAAGCGCTTGGACTTCGACGACCTCAAGAGCCATCAGATCAGGTTCTACTGGCACTGTCGTGGTGATCAATTTGCAATGAACATTTGGCTCTGTCGGGCAAAATGTCCGCAACCATCTGTATTCTTGATTCTGCCATGATGTTCTCTCCTATTATCCGGCAGCCATAGACTCGTCGTTTGCGCCAAGGGGCATGATTCTCATCACTCGCTGCTGCAGACGCTCTGCGAAGAGCATTGCATTTGTCGTGCCAATGAGGAGAACATTGGGAAATGGCACGATTGCTTGCGACACACTCCTGCCTCGGAGCTGATATTGTCGCTTTTCGGACAGACGGGTCATCGACCGCAAGCACGCGAGAGTTAGCTCTCGCTCATTGTCGTCGGCATGGTGCTCCATGGCCTGTCGTCGACGCTGGGCGTGAAGCTTGAGATGATGATCGTGCACGCTCAGGCCGTCCGCTGTGGCCTGGAGCAGGCTCTGATGATCGTCGACATGCCGTTCGGCTCCTACGAGGAAAGCCCCGAGCAGCCTTTCGCAATGCTACACCCTGTCATGTCGCGAGTCGGCTGCGCGGCGGTCAAGCTCGAAGACGGCGAGCAAATGGCGGCGACGATCCGCTTCCTGACCTCACGCGGCGTGCCGGTGATGGGCCATGTCCGGCTTGACGCCGCAGGAGGTCAACGCCTTTGGCGGCTATCGCGTGCAGGGCAGGGGCGAGGACGGCGAGCGCATCGTGAGCGATGCCCTCCGCAGTGGCCAAGGCCGGAGCATTCGCTGTGGCGCTGGAGAAGGTCCCCGAGGCGCTAGACTCGTTCATGTTTTGACGGAAGCGTATCCTGCGTTGATGAAGTAGATTGCGCATTCGTCTGGCTTGATGGTTCCGACGAGGGTGCCGAGATGGCGCCAGGTGTCTTCGATAGTTCGCTTCTGGGCGTGGCGCATCCAATGCTTGATTTTGGCGAAGGTCTGCTCGATCGGGTTGAGATCGGGCGAGTAGGGCGGCAGGAACCAGAGCCTTGCGCCGGCGGCCCTGATGGCATGACGGATGGCTGCGGATTTATGGCTGCCCAGGTTGTCCATGATCACGATGTCACCGGGCCGCAGGGTAGGGAGCAGCTACTGGCGGACATAGGTGCGGAAGCATTCCCCGTTGATGGGGCCGTTGAAGACGCATGGCGCGGTGAGTTGGTCACAGCGCAACGCGCCAAAGAAGGTCAGGGTTCGCCAATGGCCGTGCGGTGCGAAGCCGCGCAGGCGCTGTCCCCTTGGTCCCCAGCCGCGAAGCGGGGCCATGTTGGTCTTGATCCACGTCTCGTCGATGAAGACCAGACGCGCCGGATCGAGGCGACCCTGCCAGGACCTCCAGCGCTGGCGGCGACGAGCGATGTCGGCCCGGGCCTGCTCAAGAGCGAACAGCGTTTTTTTGAAGCCCAGGCCCTCGCGCCTCGAGAGCACCCAGACCGCGTTGTGCGAGACCATCACCCCGCGTGCGGCCAACTCGTCCTTCAGCCGATGCAGCGTCAGATCTGAGGTCTGGTTGCGACCACTTCACCACCGAGGACACTGCGACGCCAAAACGCGACGCCACCGCACGGCAGCTCTCGCCGGTGCCGACGGCTTCAACAACACGCTCACGAAGATCGTTCGAAAGGGCTCGTGTCATCAGACGCTGGCCTCGTCCAGCCAGCATCTTGAATCACAAACAAGCGTCGTTGGAATCCTACGATTCTCTCAAGACATGAAACGGCCTAGCCCGTCGGATCTCCGCGGAGGTAGCGATCCCAACCGTCGGTATTGGCGCCTCGGCGGCCTGTGACGGCAGATTCTTATCGTCGACGACATGTTGGGCATCTTCGGCGATTTCCGGCCCAAATTCGCTCAAGCGCTATGCCGAGGTCGGGGAGACCGCCGAGGCGGCGATCGCTGCCTACGCGCAGGCCGTGCGCGACCGCAGCTTTCCAGCGGCCAAGCATGTCTTCGGCGATGCGCAAAGGACGGTCAATGGTGGAGAAGCAGCACGAGCATCGCGATCGCACGAACTGTCGCCGAATTGCGCATGACTATCTCGGCATGGCGTCAGAATGGCGTGAAGGTTGCTGTCGTGCAGACAATGAGCTCATTGCATGAGGGCCATCTGAGCCTGGTGCGTGCGGCACTCGGCAAGGATTGGGTTGGACCCTGATGAAGAATCCCTCTAGAAAGCGACGTCTTCTTTAGAGCATGACGATCTGCGCCCCTGCCGCGCGCGGCTGCCAAGCATCGTGTTCTGCACAGCTACGATCCTGTCCTTACCGACAACGCCACAGGATTGAGAACATGTTCGCACCCCTCAAAGACTGGCGACGCATCCACACCAGATACGACCGATGTGCTCACCGCTTTGAAGGCCCAACAGGAGACTGCGCTCGCTGCCGGGCCGGTACCGCCTTGGGAGGAGGCAGTAGTCAGTTACTCGCGGATGAATTCCCAGTCTCCTCGCCTAATCCACGGCGTGTCGTGAAACATCGATCAGCCATTGGACTACGACGCAGCATTGGAGCCATGCTTCTGAGATGGGCTCAGGTTCAGGGGAGATCCTCAGGATGCTCCGGCTGGACACCGCTTGAAGTGACAGGGCTCTCGGCTGAGGCGGTCGCGTCCCCAGACGTGGTGTAGCTCGGCGGTAGCGAAGCCGCTCGCGCGCGCCCTCAACAGCGCCGTAGCGAGCGAGCGGCGTAGCGGCGGTCATCGATGTTCTTCGGTAGGGTTGGGTTGCTGACACAACCTGATTCGAAGGAACCACCGATGACCAACGACATGATGAACCTGCGCACGCTCGTAGAGAAGACCCCCGACGCCGATATCTTGCGCGACATGATCGGCTTTGCCGCCGAGCGGCTGATGGAGTTGGAGGTGGGCGCCGCCACCGGCGCCGGCTATGGCGAGAAGAACTCGCTGCGCATGGCTCAGCGCAACGGCTACCGCGACAGAGACTGGGAGACGCGGGCCGGCACCGTCGAGCTGCGCATCCCAAAGCTGCGGAAGGGCTCCTACTTCCCGAGCTTCCTGGAGCCCAGGCGCATGGCCGAGAAGGCGCTGACGGCCGAGCCGATCTGGACGGAGTTTTTGCGCAAGCTGACCCGCCGCGGCCTCAGGGGCGTCAAGCTCGTCGTCTCCGATGTGCCCATGAAGGCATCAAGGCGGCGGTCACCAAGGTGCTGTGCGCGACATGGCAGAGGTGCCGCGTCCACTTCATGAGGAACGTGCTGGCCCATGCCGGCAAGAGCGGTCGCCGCGTCGTCTCGGCCTTCATCGCCACAGCCTTCGCCCAGGAGACGCCGGAAGCCGCCAGCACCCAATGGCGCGCCGTTGCCGACCAGATCCGGCCGAAGGTGCCCAAGCTCGCCGCCATCATGGACGACGCCGAGCCCGACGTGCTCGCCTACATGACTTTCCCCAGGGAGCACCGCGCCAAGCTGCATAGCACCAACCCGATCGAGCGCCTCAACGGCGAGATCAAGCGCAGGACCGAGGTCGTCGGCATCTTCCCCAATGACGATGCCATCTGTCATCGGGCGATGAATATTCCCTAATTGTGGGCATCGAAAATTCCCTAGTTGGCGCTGCTGCCGCCAGTTCCGGGACGCGTCCCGGAATTGGCGGCTTTCGCCCCGGTGTCGATAGTCCGTCCCGACCTTTGCGGGACGGGAGCGGCGCTGGTGGTCCAACTTGGAGAACTTCTGATGATATTGGATCTACACCGTCAGGGCCTGTCCGTGACTGCGATCGCCCGGCGAACGGGGCGCGATCCCAAGACAGTCCGCAAATACATCGAGCGCGGGCTCGAACTCCCCGTCTATGGCCCGCGGCAGGCGGGGCGGCCAAACAAGATCGCGCCGTTTGTCGACTATCTGCGCGAACGGGTCTCGACCTTTCCCGATCTGAGCGCCGTGCGCCTGACGCGCGAGATTCGTGAGCGCGGCTATGACGGCGCCTACACCGCCGTGAAGCGCTTCGTGGCCGCGGTCCGGCCACAGGAGCAGGTGCGTCCCTTCGAGGTGCGCTTCGAGACTCCGGCCGGATATCAAGCACAGGTCGACTTCGCGCGCTTCGTCACCGAGTTCACCGACACGCCGGGCGTGATGCGCATCGTCTGGCTGTTCTCGCTTGTGCTTGGCCACTCGCGTTACATCTTCGCCCGCTACGTCATGCACCAGGACCTGCAGACGCTGCTGCGCTGTCATTGCCAAGCTTTCGACGCCATTGGAGGAGTGCCGATCGAGATCCTCTACGACAGGATGAAGACGGCGGTTACCGGCGAAGATAACGAAGGCCACATCATCTACAATCGTTCGCTGCTGGCGCTGGCCAAGCACTTCGGCTTCCAGCCCAGAGCCTGCCGGCCGTATCGCGCCAAAACCAAGGGCAAAGTCGAGCGACCATTCCGCTATATCCGCGAGGACTTCTTCCTGGCCCGCAGCTTCCGCAATCTCGACGACCTGAACGAGCAATTGCAAGATTGGCTCGACACCGTCGCCAATGCTCGCCTGCATGGCACCACGCAACGCATCGTCAGTGAAGCCTTCGCGGCGGAGCAGCCGGAACTTCAATCTCTCCGGCCGTTCCCTTCGACGCGCTTCTCAAGCTGGAGCGTCGCGTCAGCCATGATGGTCTCGTCTCGATCGGCGGCAACTACTATAGCGTTCCCGATCGCACCCGGCGCCTTGTCGAGGTTCACCAGCTTGCCGACTGCATCCGCATCCTGGACGAAGGCAGGCTGGTTGCCAGCCATCCTGTGCTCGAGGGGCGCCGCCAATATCGGATCGATCCAGCTCATCGTCAGGGGGCAGCTCGCCATGCGGCGAGGAAGAGCGCCCCCGATATCATCGTCGGCCGTCTCGGCGACCATGTCGCCCGGCGCTCGCTCGACTTCTATCAGGCCGTCGCCGAACGGCTGGCGATCGAAGGGAGCCGGCCATGACCATGCACGCATCCACGATCGACAGCATCAGGAAGAGCCTGGTCGGGCTGCGCATGCCACGGGCGCTCGAAGCACTTGACGCGACCCTGCGGCGCATTGAGCAGGGCGAGATCGACGGCATCCAGGCCTTCGACGAACTTCTGGTCGAAGAACTAACTCTACGCGAAAGTCGGCGCATCAAGGCTGCTCTGATGATGGCGCGCCTGACCACCGTCAAGACACTCGCCGGCTTCGACTTCGCTTTCCAGCCATCGCTCGACAAAAACCGCATCATGGCGCTGGCCGAACTGAAATTCATCGAGCGCGCGGAGGTAGTCCATCTTCTCGGCCCGCCCGGCACCGGCAAAAGCCATTTGGCGACCGCGCTCGCCGTCGAGGCCGTGAAGGCCGCAAAGAGCGTCTACTTCTCCACGCTCGCCGACATCATCGCCTCGCTCGCCAAGGCCGAGCGCGAGGGGCAGCTGCGCGAGCGTATCCGCTATCTATGCCGCGCCTCGCTGCTCGTCGTCGACGAGATCGGCTATCTTCCCGTCGTGGCTGGCGGCGGCAACCTCTTCTTCCAGCTCGTCAATGCCCGCTACGAGAAGGGCGCCATGATCCTCACCTCCAATCGCGGATTTGCAGAATGGGGCGAGGTCTTCGGGGACCCTGTCGTCGCAACCGCACTTCTTGATCGCCTGCTTCACCACGCCGTCGTTATCCAGATCGAGGGATCAAGCTACCGCCTTCGACAGCACGCCGATCTCGTCCCCGAGCACGTTCGATCAAAAGCACACATCAACCCGCCTCCGCCGCCGAAAAAACGCGGCCGGCCGCCAGGAGCGAGATCCGACGATCAAGATGCCGGCTGATCACCGGGCCCATTCGCCTGTCAGCTAGGGAAAATTGGATGCCCACATTCGCGGAAACTTCGGCGCCCATTGACAGCCATCGTCCGCCTCGTCGGCGCGCTCCTGCTCGAACAGAACGATGAATGGGCCGTGCAGCGGGCCCGCTACATGACGCTTGAGACCATCAGCCAGATGAGCGATGATCCGCTCATCAGCCTGCCGGCAGTGGCGCGCTGATCAGTCCGGCCCATGCCGGAGAGCACGGCGACCAATGCCGTCAGCTACACCACGCCAGTGGGCACGATCGCTGAGGCCCATAGCTCCCTGCCCCGGGCGTCGGTACCTGTCTCCTGGCGGGATACATTCGCGCTCCCTGGAACTTAATTGTGTGGTTGCGTGCACCTGCAAATATAGATGCATTGGAGAGGGGGTGGCGCCAAAATCGTCGACTACTGAAACGTGGACCGCACAATGCGGCTTGGTTTGAAATATGCGCGCAGAGTAGCCTCGTGGCGCTCGTCTTGTACGGACAGTAGTTGTTGGGGGATTCAAGGTGGCCGGAGGCGCAAGTGTGGCCGATCACTCCCGCAATATCATATCATCGTGGTTGATCACTGGACGAGTGCCAACCTTGCCAGGGCAACTGCCAATGCTCATCATCAGCCATCCAGCAGCCATCGTTGCATAGTCACAACGAACGTGACTCCCACGTTCAACCAAACCGCTTCTCCTGCGCGCCGACTGACGAAGAAAATTACGGCCTCGACCTGGGTAGTACGGCACGCTCGCCGGCAGAGAACCTGGGGGATCCTGAAGGGCGTGGCCCCGGCAAGGTGCGCGGAAGGATTGAACGACAACTGTCAACGTTTCTTGAGCCCGGTGGTGACGTGACGACAAAAAGTTCCTAGTCTCCGATCTTCACCGCAAGCACATAGCGAGGTTGCGCTGTTGTCACGGCTGGTCATTCGGGGCGCCTTCGATAATCCAGTCTTTCACCAGTTTTGCTTCTGGAGCGAGATCTATCGAACGATTGCTGACAATGTAGAATGCATACCCTGTCGCCCAGTTGGCGGCGAGGGCTTGAACGAGCAATCCCTCGCTCAGCGGATGGTTGACAAGGTGCGTCCAACCCAGCGCGATGCCTTGTCCGCCGATCGCCGCCTGCACCACCAAGCTGTAATCATTGAGCCGCAGGCCTTCACCGACGTCGGTGTAGTCCACTCCGAAATGTAAGAACCAGTCTTTCCAGGCCGGGCGTGGCCGGTGGGGCTCGTCAAGGTGAATGAGAGTCCGTCCGGCAAGATCCGCCAAATCCCGCGGCGCGCCCGACTGCGTGAGATAGCTGGGGCTGCAGACCGGGATAAGGTTCTCGCTGCCGAACCGGAAGGCGCGGTAGTTGGGCCAATCACCCAACCCCCGGCGGACGCCGATCAGATGGGGGTCGGGACCCAGATCCGTGTCACGATCCGCCGTCTGGATGCGGATTTCAATTTCAGGATGCTGCGCCCGAAAGCTAGGCAGCCTTGGAATCAGCCAGTGGCTGGCGAACGCCGTCGACGACGAAAGGATGACGTGCTTGTCCTCCGTGGTGCGACGAACGGCCTCTGCAGACCGAGCAATATGGCCGAGACCCATTGCCACATCGGTGTAGAAACGCTGGCCGGCTTCAGTCAAGACGATGCGCTTATGCTGGCGCACAAACAGCTCAACGCCAAGGTCACCCTCCAGGCTCTTGATGGCCGAACTCACAGCGGCCTGACTGACGCGAAGCTCTTCGGCCGCGTTGGTGAAACTCAGATGACGCCCCGCAGCCTCGAAGGTCATGAGGCCTGCGGGGCTTGGAATGCGTAAACGGGGCATTGCATAATTTGTCCTTATGCAGACATCAGAATTATTGAGGTTTACCTGCGCGGTTTCGCCACTCAAACTTATAGAAGCAAAAGAAAAAGGGAAGACGAAAAAACATGGTCGATCCAGAGGGGCCGACACCTCGAGCGCGGGGCCGCTCGAACCGACGTGCTCCAGCCAGTGGTCACGAGGCAGCGGCAGTTCTCGCTGGCGTAGAGCTCCGAATCCGACCTTACGAACTGCTTTCCGAGGAAGGCCTGGTGGCGATCGAGGACGCCGCCGCGTTAATCCTGGAGGAAATCGGTATCGAGTTCCGAGAAGATCCGGAATCTCTGGATCTGTGGCGGTCTGCGGGCGCCGTGGTGCAGGGCGAACTGGTCCGCTTTCCAAGGGGCATGCTCGGTCCGATTCTGAAAACCGCGCCTTCGACCTTTACGCAACATGCCAGGAACCCGGCGCGTTCCCTAAAAATTGGCGGCCCAAATGTTGTGTTTGCGCCGGCCTACGGCCCGCCTTTTGTACGCGATCTGGAAGGCGGTCGACGCTACGGGACGCTCGGCGATTTCGAAAACTTCGTCAAACTTGCCTACTCCATCCCGTGGCTTCATCATTCCGGCGGCACGGTGTGCGAGCCACTCGACATTCCGGTGAATAAGCGCCATCTCGACATGGTCTCGGCCCATCTGCGCTACTCCGACAAGCCTTTCATGGGCTCGGTGACCTCAGTCGAAAGGGCCGAAGATTCGATCGAGATGGCCCGTATCGTCTTCGGCCGAGAGGTCGTCGACCAGAACTGCGTCATCCTTGCGAATATCAATGCCAACTCTCCGCTTGTTTTCGATGCCACCATGACAGGTGCGCTCAAGGTCTATGCGCGCGCCAACCAGGGTGCGGTGATTGTGCCGTTCATCCTCGGCGGGGCGATGGGGCCGGTGACGACACCGGGCGCCATCGCACAGTCGTTTGCGGAGACCATGGTAGGGTGCGCCCTGACCCAGCTGGTGCGCCCCGGCGCTCCAACCATCTTCGGCAACTTTCTGTCTTCGACCGACCTTCGCACCGGGTCACCGACCTTCGGTACCCCAGAACCGGCACTGGGATCGCTGGTCGTGGGCCAGCTAGCACGCCGTCTGGGCCTGCCGCTGCGTTGCTCGGGCGCCTTTACGTCATCAAAGGTGGCTGACGGTCAGGCGATGATGGAAAGCGCGGTCGCCATGCAGGCCGCCGTCCAGTGCGGCGCCAATTTCATCCTGCATTCGGCGGGTTGGCTCGAAGGCGGGCTGAGCATGGGCTATGAGAAGTTAATCCTGGATGCTGACTTCTGCAGCGCCCTGCATGTCTACATGGCGGGTCTCTCCGTCAATCCAAATCAGCTGGCGCTCGAAGCGTTCCGCGAAGTCGGACCGGGGAAGCATTTCTTCGGCTGCGAACACACCATTGCGAACTATCGAACGGCTTTCTGGGAGTCGGAAGTCGCTGACAACAACAGCTTCGAACAGTGGCGGGACGCAGGGGAAAAGGATGCCCTGGTACGCGCCAACGCGCGCTGGAAGAAGCTGCTCGCGGAGTACCAGGCTCCTCCTCTCGACGTAGCCATTGACGACGAGCTGGCCGCATTCTGCGCACGGAAAAAATCTGCGCAATCGGACCAATGGTACTGAGTCGTCAACGCCAGTGTTTCTCAATTTCGGGCAGTGCAATGAAGATCACTTCTGTAAAAGCGACTCCGGTCAACATCCCGCTGGAGAAACCCCTCTGGTGGACGGGCGGACATTATCCCGGCACCTCCAAGGCGATCGTCGAAGTTGAAACCGACCAAGGGCTTGTCGGCCTTGGCGAAGCGCCGTCTGTCGATGTCTTGGCAACCATTCAGGCGATGGGCGAAAGGTTGGTCGGTCAGGATCCGCTCGACATTGCATTTTGTGAGTCCGTGACTGTCCCACCATGGCAAATCGTCCAAAACACGGACGATAGTTCCGTGGTCAAAGCTTTCGGTGCGATCGAAATCGCTCTCTGGGATATCAGAGGTAAAGTGGCGCAGGAGCCGCTTTACAAGCTGCTAGGGGGTGCGGTCAGGAAGGATATTCCCTTTACGGAATACTTCGGATTCCGCGAGGGAGGTGAAATGTCTCCCGAGGCGGTCGCTGACTATTGTGTACAAATGGGGGAGCTTCACGGCTCGACGATGTTCGAGGGTAAGCTCATCCTGGGTGACCCGGTCCTTGAAATCGAGACCGTGAAGGCGCTGCGCTCCGCTTTGGGGCCTCGCGATATGATCCGACTCGATAGCAATATGCAGTGGTCCTTGCCGACCGCGATTCGGATCCTTCGCGAGATTGAGCCATTCGATATCAGGAACTATGAGGATCCCGTCGCCACCTTCGAAGAGATGGAGGTATTGCGCCGACATTCGGCCATACCGTTCTCCACCCACGTGCCGGACCTCCGCCGGACTGTTCGTCTCGGCGTGCCAGATTTTATCGTTACCAATTTTGCGGTCTTGGGCGGCATCTCCCGCGCCGTGCGCTTTATCGGCGCCTGCGAGACCATGGGGGTCGGGTTCTGGTGCTACTCAGGCGATGCCGGGGTCGCGACTGCAGCCTATCTGCACATGTCAGCGGCAATGCCGTGGATTACGGAGCCGTCCCAATCCCTGTTTCGGTGGCAGATCGGTGACATCATCCAAGGCGGACCGTTCCGTCAGACCAACAATGTCGTCACCGTGCCCGAAGGGCCTGGCCTGGGTGTGGAACTCGACCGTGGAGCGCTAGCGACTTGGCACGCCCATTTTGTCGACAACGGACCTCTCGACCACTTCTTTGACCCAGCCCGCGCCGGTCGGTTCAGACGTCTTCCCCTTGCTTAGCGATCGCCCATCCGGCCGGCCTTATGCGATCGCCTCCTCAAGCCAGAAACGGACACCCATGACAGCTGAAAAACCCTTTCCATCGCACGCCCGCGCGGTCGTCATCGGCGGCGGGGTCGTCGGATGTTCGATCCTTTTCCACCTTGCAAAATTCGGTTGGAAAGACAGTGTGCTCCTTGAGCGAGACGAACTGACAAGCGGGTCAAGCTGGCATGCAGCGGGTCAGATCCACACCATCAGCTCAGATCCGAACATCAGCCGCCTCCAGGGTTACACAATCCATCTTTACAAAGAGATCGAGGAGACGTCCGGCCACTCGGTCGGGCTTCATAACACGGGGGGCTTCTACCTGGCGTCGAACAAGACCTGGTACGAATACCTGAAGCGGGAGCGGTCGAAAGCCCGCTACATGGGGCTTGATCAGGAATTCATCAGCGTCAAAGAGGCGGCTGAGCGGCATTCTCTCATCGATCCGAGCCACTACCTTGCCGCGCTGTGGGACCCGCTTGATGGTGATGTCGACCCGTCCGGTGTCTGCTACGCTTATGCAAAATCGGCCCGCGTGCACGGCGCGCAGTATTACACCCACGCCCCTGTTATTGAGACTCGCCAAAGGAAAGACGGCACCTGGGACGTGGTCACTCCCAAGGGGACCATCAACGCAGAGCACGTGGTCAACGCTGCCGGGCTCTGGGCGCGAGAGGCTGGGAAGATGGCTGGCGTAACCATGCCGGTGCAGCCGATGGAGCACCATTACCTGATTACGGAGGATATCCCTCAAATCGTGGAACGTATGGCTTCCGGCAAGCGCCTCCCGGCAGGCATCGACTACGAAGCCAACATCTACTTCCGGCAGGAGCGAAACGGGATGCTGCTGGGCACGTATGAGCCCAAGTCGACGCCTTGGAAGGTTTCAGGCACCCCAATGGACTTTGGCCACGAACTGCTGCCATCCGATCTCGAGCGGATCGCAGACCGCCTTGAACTTGCGTTTGAACGCATTCCAGCTCTTGGACAAGTGGGTATCAAAACCGTTGTGAACGGGCCCTTCACGTTCGGCCCTGACGGAAACCCGATGATCGGCCCGGTCCCCGGTCTGCAGAACTACTGGGCCGCGGTCGGCGTTATGGCCGGCTTCTGCCAGGGCGGTGGTGTTGGCCGGTCGATTGCGGAATGGATGATCGAGGGCGAACCGTCGATTGATGTCTGGGCGATGGACATCGCGCGGTTTGGCAACTTCGCGACCGTGGACTGGGGCACCGTGAAGTCTTCGGAAAACTACGAACGCCGTTTCGTCATGACGTTTCCCAATGAAACCCTACCCAAGGGGCGAAGGCAAAAAACGACCGCCCTTTACGATCGCCTTGTCGCAAAAGGCGCGGTTATGGGGGTGAGTTTTGGCCTGGAACACGCGCTGTGGTTCGCAGACGGGCCAGATGACGCGCATGAAGAGCCGACTTTCGAGCGTAACCGCAGCCATGACTACGTCGCACGCGAAATCGAAAGCGTTCGGACGGGCGTGGGCGCAATCGAGATTGCGAACTACTCCAAGCACGAATTTGCCGGACCCGGGTCGAGAGCGTTTCTCGACCACGTCCTGGCCGGAAAACTGCCCAAACCCGGCCGGATCGCGTTGACCCCCATGTTGACCCCCAAAGGCAAACTCTATGGAGATTTGACCGTCGCGTGCCTCGCGGAAGACCGTTTCATGCTGTTCGGATCAGGGGCGGCACAGGAAATGCACCGGAGATGGTTCGAGCGGCATCTGCCGACCGAGGGAGTAACCTATATCAACCGTTCCGACGAGCTCCACGGGCTCGCGATCTCGGGCCCGAAATCAAGAGAACTGATCTCGCGGATTACGCGTGAGGACCTGTCTCCCAACGCGTTCAAATTCCGCGATATCCGGGAATGCGTCGTGGGTGACGTGCCGGTGATCCTCTCGCGCCTCTCCTTCTCAGGCGAGCTGGGCTATGAAATCTATTGCCGTCCCCAGTTCCTCATTCGCTTGTTTGAGGCGGTCGAACAGGCAGGTGGCGACCTTGGGCTGCGTTTCTACGGAAGCCGTGCGCTCATGTCGATGCGACTTGAGAAGAATTGGGGCGTCTGGACGATGGACTTCCGCCCCGATTTCGATGCAGCTGAGAGCGGGCTGGCCGCTTTCATCGACTGGAACAAGGACTTCGTTGGGAAGGCAGCCGCCGCCAAAGCGCGCGAAGCAGGGCCCGCCCGGAAGCTGGTCGGGTTGATGATCGATGTCGAGGACCGTGACGTCGTCGGAGACGAAGCCCTGCTCAAGGATGGGGCGGCCGTTGGCTACATCTCCTCTGGAGGCCATGGGCATCGCGTGAAGAAGTCTCTGGCGTTGGGCTACGTTCCGGTCGACTTGGCTAGCGATGGACTCGTGCTGGATGTCGAAATCGACGGGCAACTTTTTCCAGCGATGGTGATGGTTCAACCACTCTACGATACCAACGGTGATTTGATGCGATCTTAGTTGGTTCGGTCGCTTCCCACTGAGGTCGGTCGCAAGGCAAGTTGAGCGCACGCGGCGAGGATACAGAACCGCTTGGGAATGGAAGGCGTTGGATCGTGGGCGAGCTCAACGCAGCTGTGATCTTCTTGCGTTCGACGACTTGCAAACACAACCGCGGCAACCATCGTCGGTCATCGCGGTGTGGCTCGCGATATCTGGTCAAAGGTTCTGTCCAAGCGACCGACTCTTACGTCAAAGCAACCGCTTAAGTCACATCCGCAAGCCTCTCACAAACTGTCATACATAAATCGGGCTAAACCGAGAGGCCGTTCTGCAAAGAATGTCGTGTGTGACGAGGGCACGACAAGGTACCTGATAGAATATGCCGGAAGCAAAAGCAACAGCACAGCAGCGGACAGCGCCGCGGTTCATTTCAAACCATTCGAATTTTCCCGACTCGCATTTCAAAACGCCTTCGCATTTTGACGAAAGTTCACTCTTCTTAACGATATAATCCCTATGAGCCGGGATCATCTGGACGGTATGGAACGCCACAGAGCACCCACTCATCACGAGGTCAGTATGAAAATTCTATTCGGTAGGATCGGTTATGAAACTAATACCTTTGCCTCTGGTACTGCAGATTTTAAACGTTGGGCTCCCGACGGCTTGTCAGTGGGTGAAGAGATTCTTGCCAAATTCCGTAATACACCCGACTATCTGGGCGGAATGATCAAAGCGGCGGAAGACAATGGCGTCGAACTGATACCTGCTGTCGCAGTGCATGATATCGCTGGCCCGAGACTTGCTAAAGAGGCCGCTGAATTTGTAGTTGGGGAACTTATCAAAATTGCTAAGGACAGAAGAAGTGAATATACTGGAATATGCATGATGTTGCACGGCGCCGGATGTGCTGAGAATACTGATGATCTAGAGGCGTATACCTTAGAACAGCTGCGGGAGGTAGTCGGTCCGGACATGCCCATCACCGTTGCGCTTGATCTTCATGGGAATATAACGCCGGAGATGGTTGAATTGTCGAATGGCCTTTTCGGCTGTAAACAATACCCTCATATCGATATGGCGGATGCTGGCTATCTGGCTATGAAAACCCTCATCCGCATGTTACGCGGCGAAGTATCAATCAACACAGCCCTTGTTCAAATTCCCTTGCTACTCACCATCATGGGTGACACTTTTGTCGAACCCATGAGGTCCTTGACAGCCTATATAGCTGACTACGTTGTCAAACATGAACTGATAGATGCAACCTTTTTCCAAGGCTTTTTTACTGCTGATCTTCCTTGCACTGGCGCATCTGTGGTCGTCGTTTCTGAAAAAGGGGCAAAGGAGGCCGCCGCCGACATCGCCAAGTACATCTGGGAAAAGCGGGAAGAAATGAAAGGGAATGAGTTGCCGATGCCGGACGCGGCGATCGATTGTGCTTTAGCAGAATTGAGCAAACCGGGAAAAGGGTATGTGGTCATCAATGAAACCTCTGATAATCCAGGCGGTGGGGCGCCTGGTGATGGAACCCATCTTCTGCGCGAAATTTTGAGCCGGAATCTTCCCAAGGCGATCTTCGGATACATTTATGATCCTGAAATTGCCCTTCTTGCCCACGAAGTGGGTGTCGGGGAAGACGTTTCCGGTCTGCTAGGCGGCAAAACCGACAAACTTCACGGTGCCCCAATTGATTTGCACAACGCCAAAGTATGCGCACTGTCAGACGGAAATGCCACCTTTGTGACTCCTATGTACGAAGGAGTGCCTGTTTGTTACGGAAAAACCGCTCGTTTACGCGTCGGTAATGTAGAAATTATTGTTACGGAGATTTTATTCGACCAAGCTTACGACGATCGCCCGTTTCTGATTACCGGAGCGGACATTACTCAATATGAGATAATTTGTATCAAGTCGTCTGCTCATTTTCGGGCCTTTTTTGAATCTAGGGCAAAAGCAATCGTGACCACTGATCCTCCAGGCCTGGCAACTAGCAATATCGGCTTCTACAATTTTCAAAGAGTTCGTAGACCGATATATCCCCTTGATCTCGACACCACTTTCTCGCCAGTGACTTGATTATCCATGGTGACACCAAGAAGCCGAGGGACCGTATTGGGCTCTCGGTTATAATTTGGAGACGCGGCTCGTGTTCTCGACCCTTTCGTGTCGTGCCACCTGCAAAGGATCGGCCGACATGATAGACGCGGGCTTGGCCCGGCTTGGCGTAGACCGGCGTCGACTCTCCTGCGTCTTCGCGGCATGCGGAATCCGCCCGCCCGGATCTGTGAGGAAAAAAGCCAAATGGCTGAGCTGCTCGACGACCAGCCCAGCTACCACGGGATGATCCGATCGCCGGTCGCTCATACAAGTCAAGAGGCGCCGTCTGCACGAGCACGCCGGCCAGCATGTGCATGTATAAATTATGTATTTACGAGCGCCGTTGGCTGCGCCCCTCCGCCGTGGCGACCGCGAATATGTGCTGCAGACTGCGGGGAGGTCAGACGTTCCAATCGAGCCGGTTCCCTGCAATCGGCATTTCAATGACCGGCGCATTTTGACGCGAACTGTCATCCATAGGGTCATAACATCCCAAAACATCGCTTTCGATAGGCCGCTCGTAGGAGATCTATAGGCGCTCGTAGAAGAATGAGAGGTCTGCGCAAGCGAATTTTCCGAGTTCGCGGTTCGGTAGTGATTAGCAGCGCCACTAGCGCAAAAAGGGAGGACTAAACATGACAATCTCTCGACGCGACCTCGTTAAAATGGGCATTGCCGCTGGAGCGGCTTTTACAATCCCCTCAGCTCTGCGGGCGCAGACAGCAGCCCCCGCGAGAACGGTGCGGATGGTAAAGACTCCCCTCACGGTGTTCGACCCCGTTGTGACTACCGATAGCGTAACGGGTGATCACGCGTTCGCCATTTACGACACGCTGTTTTCACCGGACTCCAGGTTTATGGCGCAGCCACAGATGGTCGGGAAATGGAGTATCTCCGACAATAAGAAGACATATACATTCGAACTGCGGGACGGCTTGGCTTGGCATGATGGCACCCCTGTGAGAGCTGCGGATTGTGTTGCATCGATCCGTCGCTGGGGCCAAGCTTTTGGACATTTGCTTATGGAGCGGGCCAGCGATATTTCAAAAAAAGATGACAAGAGCTTCACAATCGTACTCAAGGAACCCCTTGGAGTTCTTATCGATTTAATGGGGGGTTCGATTTCTGCGCAACCGTTATTTATTATGCGCGAGAAGGACGCTGATCTCCCCGCAACCGAGCCGGTGACCGCAAACATCGGATCTGGACCTTTTATGTTTAATCACTCACTTGCAAAACCTGGTGTTACCGTCGCTTACGACCGGAATGAGAACTATGTGCCTCGTAAGGAGCTGCCGGACGGATTCGCCGGAGGGAAGGTCGTCAATGTAGACCGCGTCATCTGGGAAAATATCGCCGACCAGCAGACCTCCGTGGCTGCGTTGCAGGCAGGGGAGGTTGATTTTGTCGCTATTCCGCCTGCCGATCTGTACACTCTGATAGAGAGCGATGCCAACCTTGAACTCCAGGTCCTAAACAAGTCCGGTGATGACTTTTTTCTGCGCATGAACTGCCTGCAGAAACCATTCGATAATGTAAAAGCACGCCAAGCGATGCTTCACTTAGTCGATCAGGAAGCATTCTTGGCTCTTTTGGCCCCTAATCCAAAATACGGCCAAACCGTTACGTCGCTGTTTGGACATACCATCTATTCGAATGATGAAAATACTGCGTGGCATAAGAAGGGCGGGAACCCAGAAGAGGCCAGAAGACTCTTCAAGGAGGCTGGGTACGCGGGCGAGAGGGTTGTCGTTCTGCAATCCACAGACTGGGCGCAAGGCAATGACGCGGCGCAGCTTTTGGCAGCCATGCTACAGAAGATCGGGGTCAATGCCGAGCTTGCGCCCAGCGACTGGGGGGGAGTTGTAGCGCGCCGGTCCAACAAGGGGCCCGTCGAAGACGGCGGCTGGAGCATCCACCTCACCAGTGATTCCGATGTTGCCTTCGGCGATCCGGCCACCGCACCTTACCTAAGCGCAAATGGCGAAAAGGGATGGTACGGTTGGCCCAAAGAGGATCATTACGAGGCGCTTCGGGCCAGGTGGGTCGCTGTCGAGAGCCTCGATCAGCGCAAGGCCTTGGCCCGGGAGATGCAAAAGGTTTGGTGGGATTACGTTGGCTTCGTCCATATGGGCCAAGTCGTCTCGCCCATAGCGCGCCGCAAAGCGCTCACCGGCCTCATCAGCATGCCGGTGTGGATCCCAATGTGGAATATGCGGAAGTCGTGAGGAGCGCCTGACTACAGCTTTGCAAGGTGGCTCACGTGCTGGATCTGTCAGTCGGGACGAGCGCGAACCCGGGCGTCAGCGGTATTTCGAGCTCGCCCCGGCGCGCCTTGTTGTGAACGCCGTCTTCCAGCCGAGACTTCATGGATGTGCAGTTCGCCCCGCTCATCGGTCTTAGCCGAATTTGCCAAAGATTTGCGCCGCAAGCGGCCAGTCGGGCGAGGGCAAGTTGTGCGAGACACTAGGATCGCCTCGCACCGCAGGTGCAGCATTAGCGCTCTATTACAAAAGCCGCTGTCCCTCGATGCCAGCATTGCATCAGCAGTGGAGATTGTTTCGAACCGGCCACTCCATGGCGCTATCAATGGATAGTTGTCCATCCCTGAATAACGACCTGGACTTTTAACCGCTGGCGAGTAGGTAGAAGAAGCGTTCATGAGCTACCGCGTCCTTACGGGCCAAATCACCCAGGGGACAAACAGCTTCACAAGATACCGACCGCGCTTAAGAATTCCGAGCTTCGGCATTGCTCAGAGGCGCTGAGGATGTTTGTTGCGGTGTGTAGTTGCGATGACAAGTCGGATGGGGACGGATTGTTGGTCTCCTCCAGGGAACAATTCCGCCGACGGCGCCTGGATGCCACAAGGCCCACGGCCATGGGCGACTGTTCAGAGGGATCGTCACCCGTGCCGTGTCGGGCCGTCACTAATGCCAAAGTGCGTCCGCCGAGTAGCAGGCGCTCGCTTGCCTTAACCTTGTGGCCGGTCTTCGTCAGCATCGAGCACTGCCGCTAAACAGTTTGGACCCGCTTGACGCAATAGCCGGGGGGGGGGGGCGAATTTGGGCGCCTCTGATCGTCCCGCTCGGTCAGGAGCGCCTTAGAACCTGAAGCACATGGGTGCTGTTCCGACGGCACCTTTCGCGCGTGGTCGATGTTCGACGCCTCTGAGGGCTTCGACATATGACGGTTTCAGAGTTTACGCTTAAGTCCAGGGCGGAGAGCCGTCCGTGAGCTGTCGGCGTAAGTCCGGGGGAGAAGGCCCGGATAGTGGCGGAGAGCTGCCAGGCGGGCGAGACGGTTTGTGCTGTGGCACGCCGGTATGGACTTTCCCCGCCCCAATTGGTCACCTGGCGCTCGGCCGTCTCCTGCGCGAAGCCGGTGGCGATGAAGGTCGAGACGACGCGGTGGCCGTTCTTGCCGACGTGCGCCGGCACGTTTCTGATGAAGTGGCAGCGCTGCCAGGTGGTGTTACGCGGCGCGCAGTAGGGCGGTTCGGGATTGAATACTGAGGGGACGCTCGGCTCTGGTGATTGAAAATCGTGCCCGCAGTCGGTCGTGAAGCACACTATTCATCTCGGCTGTCCGAACCTGCATCAGCATGTGAGCACCGCGTAGAGACCATCGCATCAGTTGCTTCTTGACCATGGCGTTTGGCGATCACAGAATTGTTCGGCGCAAGGGTCGCGCCACGCGACGTTACCTGCCGCAGAATTCGATCTGTCACGACCGCTGCCGGCACTAATCTCCTCAGTTCAGATCGCGTGGAAACTCCGTGACGTCTTCGCGATCAACGACAACCTCGTCGCCGGCACGCGCAATAAGGTGGGTCTCCATGCGCCAGACATCTCGTAGCGCTCGCACCGTCGCCGAAACCCTAACGCTGGCGTTCCAGTCGCCTCGCGCGTAGGATTTCTCCCAGGTCACGGTTCCGCGTGCCGTATTCGGTTCGTCCCGACGCACGACGAAGACATTTGTCTGCCTATCCGATAGAGTGATGCCGGTATGTGGGTGGCACACTGTCCCGGCGTCGCTCACGACAGTGTAGGTGGTTTCGTCGGTGATCTGGTTGGTCGTCACCTCGCGCCGGAAGGGCTCACCGGACCTAATCACTTCCTGCGACATAGGCGTTGCGCTCTCCGGCCCTTCAAACGCCGCAAGCGTTGCATCCATTGGCTGCGGCTTGCGCACCGGCAGGATCAGCCTGCTGCCAGCGCAATGAATCGACAGCGTCGCCCTCTCCGGCCCTGGAAAAACGATCGGCCAATGTCCGGTGGCGATGGCAAGCCGGATGCGCTGACCCTTTTCGAAGCGCTGGCCACAGCAGCGCAATTTGAAACGCACCGTTTCGGGATTGCCTGGCTGCATTGGCTGGAGCTCGAGATCGTCATGCCTATGCGTGAGATTAAGGATGCCATAGCTAACGCGCGATGCTGCGCCGTCTTCGAACACCAGCGATAGCGTCGCTGAGATCAGCGCAACTGGCTTGTCCGAGGCGAGCTTTACCTCGAATTCCGGAAAGCCGAGAATTTCCACGGTTTCTTCCAAACGGGTCGTTTCGAAGACAAGCGCATTGCCGGCTTCCATGCGCTGGTCTACCGGCAAGGTCGGAACAAACCCAAAAGCGCACCACGCGCCCGAGGAGAGACCCGCCGTCAACGGCGAGCAAATTGTCAGCACGTCATCGCTGCTGGCGCCCTCTGCAAGGCGTCCCGGCGAAAGGGCCAGCGATCGTTCACCGACGCCTCGTCCCGGCCAGGAGGGCTCCGCGACCCAACGACCGGGCCGCTCATCATAAATGGCAGCCGGAGGACAGGGGTCTTGCATCCAAGCCCGTAACATCGGTTCATGGGCAATGCCAGTTTCGATCCCCTTAAGATACTGATCCCACCAGCGCAGGCATTCCTTGAGAAAACCAATGCGCGGTCCGGGCATAGCGAAATGCGGATATTTATGTCCCCACGGACCGATCAGGCCCTTCCGGATTCCAGGCAATTTTTCGAGCATGCGAAAGATCGGGTTCGTATAGCTGTCGGCCCAGCCACCGACGAGGTAAACGGGAATCTCGACATCGGAGTAACCCTCGCAGATCGAGCCGTGCTTGTAGAACTCGTCGCGGCGCTGATGCTCAAACCATTCCTGCATCCAGATGCCGTTGCCGTTAAGGCGGCCTTCCCAAAGCTCGCGCCAGCGGTCGCCGACGATCAGTGGATCGGGCGGCGTCATGGCGATCGCCCACGCGGTAGTGCCCCAGTCCAGATTGTCGCACATCTGCGCACCGCCGAGATAATGGATGTCGTCACTATAGCGGTCGTCGGTTGAGCACAGTGAGATCACGGTTTTAAGCGCCGGCGGGCGGCGGGCGGCAACCTGGAGCCCGTTGAAGCCGCCCCAGCTAATGCCGATCATGCCGACTGGGCCCGAGCACCACGGCTGTTTGGCCAACCATTCGATGACGGCCAAACAGTCATCCTGCTCCTGCTTCAGATACTCGCCCTTGCAAACGCCTTCGCTGTCGCCGGTGCCACGCATATCGACACGTACGCCAGCGTAGCCATGACCGGCGAAATAGGGATGCGTAAGAGCATCCCGTTCCGCCGTCTCGTCTCGTTTGCGGTAAGGCAGGTACTCGAGGATGGCCGGGACCGGATCGGCCTCGGCGTCTTCCGGGACCCAGATGCGGGCAGCCAGTTTCACGCCGTCTGGCATCGGGATCCACAGGTTCTCAATCTCGCGGACCTTGCGCGGGAAATCGGTGACCACACGGATGTCTTTCATTGGACGGATCTTTCTTTAATCTGCGGCAGGTTGTCATGGCGCTGCGCAGGCGCGACACTGGGCGTGAATTCACGGGTGAGGCGGTCAACTGGGTTCTTAGATCGCACAGTTGGTTAGGCGAAAAAGATCAATCTGATGCGGAATTCGAATGGCGATATCAAAAACTAGCCCGGATTGATGGGTCCAGCGCACCCGGCCAACCCTATACGCTAAGCAGGTGAACTTGACACGATCGAGTAAAATCACGCTTCACGAAGACGTCAAAGGCCTCAACCTCCTCGACTAAGACGAGCAACACGAAATCGGCGGCGCCCGTAACCATGTAACATTGGGTCACCTCTTCGGCCGCGCATCGCGCGCTTGAACTCATCGACAAGATCACTGGAAATGCGACCTGGCGCTTTCAGAAATGCTCACCTCGTTTGAATTGGGATCGAAGAATTGCTCCTGATGTCATAAACTTCAATAACCGCTGCTCTCTTGATGATAAAACCCGCGTATGTGGCGAACACTTCTGTTCGATGCAGATGGGCACCGGCTTCGGAACAGCGGTCGTCTGCGCACATCCCTTTTATCTTTCCGTGTCAGCGACCTTTCGGGCCTTCCACGCTGCAAGCATTAACTTCTCCTTTTCCGGCGTAAGCGCGAAATCGGGCTTGGCCCTGCGCTCTGGAGGCACCGCGCTGGAATGCCACCAGGCGAGTGTATCACGCACCGTCTCGGCAACGGGGCGATGGGTGAGTCCAGACCTTAGGGCCTTGTCGAAGTTGATGCTCGCGGAGCCAAGAGCGTCGCCGCACAGCGGTACCCAGGGCACAACCTCGTCTACACCATTTTCCTCTAGGAAGTCATAGTCATCGATCCAGGTAAAGCGCACGTCGTTCTCAGAGACACCGAGGGATGCGCGCACCCCGGTGAGGAAATCGGTCATCGAGAGCGGAGTTCGCGGACCCGCCACGTTGTAAGTGCCGGTCGCCTCCAGTTCCAGCATCCGGATCATCCACTCGGTCAGGTCGCGCACGTCCACAAATTGTACGGCGTCCGTCTGACGACCGGGCGCGAGTATTTCGCCGCCGCGCTCGACGCGCTGCGGCCAATAGGGGAAGCGGTATGTTGTGTCCCCCGGGCCGACGATGTAGTGAGGCCGCACAATGATGGTTCTCCCGAGGAACGCCTTCTCGGCCTCGATCTCCGAGAGCGCCTTTCTTACCCCGAAGCTACTCCCGTTGGACGGGCTCTCTTTCAAAACCGGCTTCACAGCCTCGCTAATGCTTGTCGTGAGGTATGGGAAATATACGCCGGTGGAGGACACATACATGTAAAGCTTTGCTCGGTCCCGCAGCAACTCTGCAGACATGCGGACCCAAGCCGGGTCGGTGGCGGAGTTGTCAATGATGGCGTCCCATGACGCAGTTTTCAGCGAGTCAAGGTTGGTGCTCCTGTCGCCGCGCAGGTACTGGACGCCTTGAGGGAGATCTGCCTGCGCGAGCCCGCGGTTGAAGACGGTCACGGTATGTCCTCGCTGGACGGCACAGCGCACCTCGTGGGCTCCGATAAAGCCGGTACCGCCCAAAATGAGGATGCGCAGCGGAACATTGGTCTTCTGGACGGGAATCATTTCTGTTGATCGTTAGACTAGAGACCGTCTGATTCGAAGTTGTTGGGCAGTATTCGTAGACAATTAGTCTTCTGTTAAAAGATTGTGATCCCTTCGCAGGGCTAGTATCCGGCGGCGGGATCTGCTCCTAGACCTCGTCGCGAACGCAGACCGTGATTGGAGGGCTGAGATCATGCACGACCGGCGAGGAAGAGCCCCAAAGCCCGAATTGCCGATGCCTGTTCCCCGATAGCGCCTCATCACGCATGAGTCGTGCAACTCCCGAGCGATCTTCAGTCCGGCAATCTCGATACTGGCGTTTAGTGCCGCCTATCCACCTTATCCTGCCTATGCTACCAGACGATTGTGAACAGGAAGATCCTTTGCGACGGCCTCAGCCAACATGGCTGATGTCGCGGCAGACAGTGTCCAGCCAAGGTGCCCGTGGCCAGTGTTATAGTAGACGCCTAGCGCCTTCCCTTTGCCGACACGGGGCATCATGTCAGGCATCATAGGACGGAGGCCAGCCCAAGGCACAACGCGGTTCGTATTGACGCCCGGGAAGAGTTGCCGCGTCCAGTCTACCAAAGGTCTCACTCTGCCATCCCTTATGTCACGGTTTTGGCCGTTGAATTCGGCCGTCCCAGCCACTCGGAAGCGCTCTGCGCCAAGCCGGCTGGTCACGATTTTAGCCCGGTCGTCCAGGATACTCACCCATGGAGCGGCTTCCTCTGCCGCATTGTCCTCCAGGTGGACCGTGATCGAGTATCCCTTGACAGGATAGATGTTGAGGCGATCGCCCAACATCGCCGCGAAGTCACGGCTGTTCGAGCCAGCGCATACGACAATTGCGTCGGCCTCGATAACCTGCGCCTGAGAAGCATGGGTAGAGTACGTTAGCCTGAATCGGCCGCGTCGCTCAATCTTCGTCACCGACGCGTCATAGAGAAAAAGCCCACCGCGTCCTTGGCATGTACGTGCTAATCCGGTGGTATACTTGTGGATGTCACCGGTTGAGTCCGAAGGTGTGTAGAACCCACCATAAAAAGCGCCCCGCAAGGCCGGCTCAATGGAAGCGATCTCGCCCGCCGTGACCGGCCGCCTGTCAAGTCCTCCTTCGACGAGTAGTTGAGTGACTTTCGTAGCGTGGTCGAAACCAGGCTTGTCCCAATAGACATGCAGGATTCCGCGGCGAACGTGGTCGAAATCGATGCCCTCCCGCTCAGCGATGTCGAACATGTGCCTGCGCGCAGCAATCGCCAGCCGGGTGGTTGCAACAGTATTCTCGCGGTACTTTCCGATATGGGAGACGAATTCCGCAAGCCAGCTGTACTTGTGCCAGGTCGGCGCCGGGTTCATGAGGAGTGGCGCGTCGCGTCTGACCATCCACTTGATGCCCTTTAAGATCGTCGACCAGTGGTTCCAGACTTCCGCATTGCTCGCCGAGAGCTGGCCGCCATTTGCAAATGAGGTCTCCATTGCCGCATAGCGCTGGCGCTCCAGCACGGTGACGTCATAGCCGTGTTCCAAAAGGGCATAGGCCGTCGACACGCCAGTAATGCCGGCACCAATCACAACAATTTTGGGCATTTTCGCTCTCCAGGCAGGACAATTGCTTAGGGCCCTCATAGCTGCCTTGAGGGGGTTGCTCCGTCGGTGTCGACCACGTGCCGATCCCTCCCATGCTGCCCTGTTGAAGGATCGGTTTATAGTTCTGTGCAACGATGGTTACAGCATTGATTGCGCCTCAAAATTGATGCAGACCCATCATTTTCGCCGACAAGCTGAAACACGTAAACCAAGGATGCCCGTTTCTTCGGCCACCAGTGGACATTCGAAAACGTCATGGAGCACATTTTGAGGCGCCCGAACCACCGAGACCGTTATGTCAGTGCGGCAGCGCTGGGGCCCCTCTCGTCGGCTGAACGAAGTCGAAGCACGCCTGCTCGCCGCCAGTCAACAGACTACTACAGGTACTCCAGCGGACACCGCGTATGAATGGAGCGTCGACTGTTGGGGCTCAATACCTTCCGCGCACCTGCCGGGTGGCCAGATGAGGTTATCAGGATCCTCGAGGTTCTCGGCACGGCCAGCAATCGGCGTCGATCGAGCCCGGCAATCTCTGTGGGTCAGGCCGCGCGCACGAGTGGCGGGTGGGTTTGAACCGGGGAGGCACGTTCGGTGGTGGCTGTGGCGAAGGTGGGGCGCTCAGCGAACTGGAAGCCCGGCAGGAGACTGCGCTCGCTGCCGGGCCGGTACTGCCTTGGGAGGAGGCAATAAGTCAATTACTCGGGCACCAGTACTCGATGGCGTTCTCGGCCCCACAAATTCTTCGGAAGCTTCGGTAGACGTTCCGAAAAATAACCTTGTCTTGCGCCGAAGATGTCGCGGTTTGGCACTTCAAATGACTGAGTTCGATAAGATAACGCCCTTAGCTTCCTGCCAATGTCAGCCTCGGTCGCCGGAATCTTTCTCTTGGTGGAATACATCCGCGAGGTGAATCAATGGTGCGATCCTTGTGCACCTGCATGTATAGATGAATAACGGAGGATGATTTGTGCCAAAATGCGTCGTCTGCTGAAACGCGGACCGCAGAAGCAGCCTTGGTCTGAAATATGTACGCGAAGAAGACCCTCGCGCGCTCGATATCCGCGTTCAAACATTCGCGCGAGACAGCCATCCAGCTAGCCATGATGGAGCCGGTTTCTGGCTTAGGTAATGCGCAAGTGGTGCAGCTTGGCTTGAATGGGGAGGGCATGTTTGGGCGACTTGTGAATCCAACCCGCAGTCTATCGAGAGCTCCCACAATGTCGAAGAGAACATCTCCGCTCGCACCGTTTCAAATTAGAGGTTCCGTTCTTTGGGGTCGGCTGCACTTGTTCGAACCTCGGCAGCCTGGTTGAAGTGGGGCTGCTGCATGGCTGATGACGAGCATCGTAGCAGTTTGACAACCCGTCCATCGGCGCGGTAGCACCGTCCAAGGCCAAGAGTCGCAGGCCAGACCGCACCCCTCGGGCTGCGCGACCCAGACCAGCTGACGCCCAACAGGCACTCTTATCGCGCATCAGCACCGTGGATGCGACATCAACTGCAAGCGCGATATCGGGACGTGGTTGTGGCCCAGGTTGTGCGTCAAGCGCACCGCTGTCAGCAGGTGAGCGAAAGAACTCGTGGTGAAGGTGAGAAGTCATGCGGCGTCAAGATTCCCCGCCCTTTGCGGCAAGCACGCTGATGCCGCTTCAGAACCCTGTCTTTCGTTCGATTTGGACAGCCACGCAGATATCCAGCCTTGGCTGGCTCGTGCAGAGCGTTGCCATAAGCTGGCTGATGGCCACGATTTCGGCTTCCGATCTTATGGTTGCGCTTGTGCAGGCTGCATCGACACTGCCAGCCTTCTTCTTGTCGATCCTTGCTGGAGCGATTGCAGACAGCTTCAGCCGCCGCGGGGTGATGCTTGCCGGACATTGCCTGATCGCATTGGCATCCACGGTTCTGGCTCTCTCTGTTGGACTGGGCTTTGTCAGTCCATGGCTGATCCTGGGACTGAGTTTCTTGGCCGGGTGCGGCTTTGCCTTGAACGACCCAGCCTGGCACGCGTCCGTCGGCGATATTCTGGAAAAGCGCGAGATACCCGCCGCAGTGACGCTGATGTCGGTGGGGTACAACGTTGTTCGAAGCATAGGACCGGCGCTGGGTGGTGTAATTTTGGCGTTGATGGGACCGCTGGCTGCTTTCGCCTTGGCGGCGCTGAGTGACCTGGTCCCGCTAAGCGCTGTCCTACGCTCCAAATGGCAAGTCCGCGCATCGCCTCTTCCGCGCGAGCGGATGACGACGGCCATTCATGATGGCATGCGCTTCACGGCGATCTCTTCAGAGATCAGAGTGGCGATTGTGCGTGCAACCCTGTTCGGGCTGTCGAGCATCTCAATCCTTGCTCTGCTCCCCCTCCTGGTTCGCGACCAACTGGCGGGTGGGCCAATTGTCTACGGCGTCCTGTTGGCAGGCTTCGGAACTGGCGCCTTCATCGCCGGCATTGGCAATAGCCACCTGAGACGCATCACGTCCCAAAATCGATTGATCACGCTCGCATCCGTTGCCTGCGCAACGTGTTGCCTGTTGCTGGCTCTCACATCATCGGTGGCTGTGGCGGCCATCGCGCTTGCAATCGGTGGCGCAGGCTGGGTCGTCACCTGGACCGGAACCGACGTGTGTGTGCAGTTGGCAAGCCCAAGGTGGGTGGTTGGTCGCACGCTATCGATCTATTACGCTTTGACCTACGGCGGCATGGCAGCCGGCAGCTGGATCTGGGGTACCGTTGCGCAGAACTATTCCCTGACATGGGCTTTGGAAGGTGCTGCAGCGGCACTGTTGCTGGTTGCAGCAGCGGGCAAAATATTGCCGATACAGCTATGGGAAGAATCGGATCAAGGGCCCTTCGACTTCACACCACCAGAACTGGCCCTTGATCCGAAGCCCAGGAGTGGCCCAATCGTGATCAAGGTGGAGTACTTGATCCCCGAAGAGAACATCGCGGAATTTCTGCGCTGCATGCGCGAAAGGCGACGCGCTCAAAGCCGTGCCGGTGCCCGCGACTGGACCCTCCAGCGCGACCTCCAGAAGCCGACACTTTGGACCGAGACATTCCGCACGCCGACATGGACGGACTATCTTCGTCTAAACCATCGGCTAACGGTGACCGACAGGGAGGTAGGAGAGCGCCTCGCCACTCTGCAGGTCGCAGGTTCTCCTCCTCGCCTCGCACTTTCGATCCAGCGGTCGACTAGCCCTGCCCCCGGCAGCGAAGTTCAGCCTGTGCCCTTTGTATCGCGCCCGTAAGGCGACCGGTAACTTTCTCCGGTGCTAACGCGGCGCACAGCGTTTTGGACTTGAACGCTCGGCTCTTGTGCTCGAAATCGTGCGCGCAGTCGGTCGCCACCATCCATGTCGGCTGTCCGTACCTGCATTAAAATGTAAGCACCGTGTAGACCAGCACATCTGCCTTTCCAAGGTGTGACAGATGCCGCTTCACGGCTCTGATGTCCTCGGCGATGGTCGGCACCGTTTCGGCAAGACCAGGCTGGCATCTATAGCGCGGCAACCTGGGAGAGAAGGGCGCAACAATCGGCAGTGACGTTCGCGGGCGTCGCAAATGAGGCCGGCCTGCCTTGGCCCCCGCTCTCGCTCGATTGCCTCGCGCCGCCGATAGCTCTCGACAATCCGCTCAAAGATTCTGGCATGATGGACGAGGCGATCCGCCGCGGCGAGCGTCATGGCAGGATATCTCCCCCCTTCCGCCGAGGGCTGATTGGCCGTAATCAGCAGGGAAAGCCGCTCGTATCGGGCGCTGATGAGTTCGAACAGCACGCTCGTTCGGCCTGGTCCTTGATGACATAGGGAGTGATCAAGGATAAGGAGGTGGAGGCGATCGCGCCGGTTGATGGTGGCCTCGAAGCCGACTTCGCGGCGCGCGACCTGAAGCTTCTGAACGAGATCAGTGGTTCGAGCGAACATAACCCGCCATCCAGTCTCTATAAGGGCAAGTCCCATGGCCGAGGCGAGATGGCTCATACCGCCATCTGGCGGGCCGAACAGGAGCTGGTTCGCCTCCTTCTCTAGCCAACTGTCGCCGGCGGTGATGGCTGTCACCTGTGCCTTGGAGATCATCGGAACGGCTTCGAACTCGAATTTGTCGAGGTCTTGCCCGGCAGGAGGCGGGCCTCGGCGAGATCGCGTTCGATACGCCGCCGGTCGCGCTCGGCCAGTTCATGTTCGGTGATCGCAGCCAGGAAGCTAGCGGCCGGACACCCTTCCTGTCGGCCTGTTCGGCCAAGCACGGAAGCCCCATGTCGGGCAATCGCAGTGCTAGATCGGCGGCGACTCTAATGTGGAGGACGCGACGTTGCGGGCCAAAGCGAAACTTGCCTCGCGGCGGCGCCACCCCAATTAGTACCCACCTCACAGAGGCGTGGTTTGAAATGCCCGGGCTTTGCGGCGCCAGAAAACGGGCGCCCTGAACTGCGAGCCGCGGCGACTTCTGCCGGTTGGTGGGTCAAGATTGATTTGATTATTTCAATTTTCAGGACAAACTGCAATGATCTTAGCGCGGCCTCCGGCGATTATCGAAGTTGCAATCAAAGCAGACATTATTCCATGGATGACCTAGATCGAAGGGTCCTTGCGGCTCTACAAAAGAACAACCGGCTCTCTTTTGCCGAATTGGCGGAATTAGTTGGTTCTTCCGCAGCATCATGCATGCGTCGAGTGAACAAGCTGCGTTCGGATGGCGTAATCGTTGCCGACATCTCGCTGGTGGATCCGAGAGCTGTCGGTAAATCGCTCACCGTTGTTGTCACGGTTGAGTTGGACCGGGAGCGTCTTGACCTCGTCGACGATTTCAAGCGTGCGATGCGCGCGGCCAAAGAGATTACCCAGTGCTATATGGTTACGGGCGACGCCGACTTTGTCCTGATCGTGGCCGTGGAGGACGTCGAGGCCTTTGACGTCTTCGTCAAGACAAAGCTCTATACCAACCCCAATGTTCGAAAATTCAAGAGCATGATTTCGCTTGATCGCGTCAAGTTCGAGCCCCGGGTAACGGTGTAGAGCTGGGCGGGCTGCGCTGAAGTGATCACTCGCGCCGCTTTTTGAAACCGCCATTTCGCGGCCGGCATGAGATTGAGCTTTTTCACCGAATCAACTGTGCGATGTAGAGGGCGCAGTCGATCCTGCTTGAGGACGGTGTGAGTTGCCCGATCGTTCGATGCAGGCAAAGTAACCGTCTCGGTTAAGGACAAATGAATGGCGACCTCGATGACACAGATCTTGCCTATCCTTCCAACTATCGATGAGCATTACGTTGATCGACGACGCTACCCGCACGGGGTTGCGTTCATGGATGGACAATATCTGCCGATGTCCGAGGCCAAAATCTCAGTGCTCGACTGGGGTTTCCTGCACTCCGACGCAACCTACGATACTGTGCACGTCTGGAATGGCAGGTTCTTCCGGCTGGATCTGCATATTGACCGTTTCTTCGGGGGCATCGAACGGCTGCGAATGAAGCTGCCCTATGATCGCGAGGAAATAACATCCATCCTCAACAATTGTGTCGCTTTGTCAGGCCATAGATCGGCCTACGTGGAGATGATCTGCACGCGCGGCTCATCGCCGACCTTCAGCCGCGACCCCCGCCAGGCGGAGAACCGCTTCATAGCGTTTGCCGTCCCCTTTGGGTCGGTTGCCAACAAGGAACAGCTGGAGAGAGGCTTGCGCGTCGCGATCAGCGACACCGTCCGCATCCCGCCAAAATCAATCGATCCCGCAATCAAGAACTATCATTGGCTCGACCTAGTGAAGGGTCTATTCGACGCCTATGACGCAGGAGCGGAAACTGCTCTGATCGTTGACACGAACGGCTACATTGCGGAGGGGCCCGGTTTTAATGTGTTCGTTGTCAAGGACGGATCCTTGAGGACGCCCGCTTTTGGCGTATTGCCGGGCATCACTCGCCGGACAGTGTTCGATCTTTGCGCCGAGATTGGGCTGTCCGCCACGGCTGCTGATATCAGTCGTGCTGAGATCGAAGCGGCTGACGAGGTGTTTATCACCTCAACCGCCGGCGGCATTATGCCCGTGAGCCAGATTGACGATACCGCAATTGCCAATGGACACGTCGGTTCCGTTACCCGCCGGCTCATGGATCTCTACTGGCATAAACACGATGAGCCGGCATGGTCGACTGCCGTCATCTATCCCTAAGCGGAATGGGCAGTGCACGGCAAGTGGGCGAGCGGCTCCGCGATGATGAGCTGTCGTTACGCAAACGCCCGCAACCCGAACAGCGGGGCTTCGGCGGACATAGCCCTGAATTTGGTGGATTGCCCAATGCACACTGACGTCTCCCAGTTGCTGGGAGACCTGCAGTCGAAAGAGGTGGGCGATCCACGAGGATGCGGCGACTTTCTGCGCCGCCGAGTTCGCGCCACAACGCTTTCCTCGACGAGGTAACCGCCTTGTCTATTTTCTTCGAAGTGGTGCCGGCTTACGACGGTTGTCACAACAGGTTTCTGGGGTATGACGGGCTCGCAGCTGAGTCACCCCTTATGGCTTCGGGGCGCTCGCCATTTAACAAGCTGTTGCCACTAGATGATGAGCGTCCAGTTTCATGCACCTTTGTAGGACTTGCTTCATGCCATTTCTGCCGAGTTGCTGATGAAGAACGCTTTCACTGCGCATTTGTCGGCGGAACTGGCAGCGTTGAAGTCTGCGGGACTCTACAAATCCGAGCGTGTCATCACATCAGCCCAGTCTTCCGAAATCGAAGTTACGGGTGGCAGTAAGGTCCTGAATTTCTGCGCCAACAACTATCTCGGTCTCGCCGACAATCAAGATCTGCGGTCCGCGGCTAAGACTGCGATAGACCGCTATGGATACGGCATGGCGTCGGTCCGCTTCATCTGCGGCACTCAGGAAGAGCACAAGCAACTTGAGGCGCGCGTCTCCTCGTTCCTCAAGATGGAAGATACTGTCCTCTATTCGTCCTGTTTTGATGCCAATACCGGGCTGTTCGAGACGCTGCTCGGCGAGGAAGACGCAATCATTTCCGACGCGCTGAACCACGCCTCCATTATTGACGGGGTACGGCTCTCAAAGGCCAGACGCTTCCGCTACGCCAACAATGACATGGGGGCGCTGGAAGAAGAGTTGAAGAAGGCCGAAGGCAGCCGTTTTAAGCTGATCGCAACCGATGGCGTGTTTTCGATGGACGGCACTATTGCCAATCTTGGCGGCGTCTGTGATCTAGCGGAGAAATACGCCGCCATTGTCATGGTCGACGACAGCCATGCGGTCGGCTTCGTAGGCAGACACGGGCGCGGTTCCGCCGAGCATTGCGGCGTCGAGGGTCGCATCGACATCATCACTGGTACGCTCGGTAAGGCGCTTGGAGGCGCATCAGGTGGCTACACGTCAGGCAAGCGCGAGGTCATCGACTGGCTTCGCCAACGCTCGCGGCCGTATCTCTTCTCCAACACGCTGATGCCCGCCATTGCGGGAGCGTCACTAAAGGTTTTCGACCTGATCGAGGATGGTGATGCGCTGCGCGAGAAGCTGTACGCCAATGCCAACCGCTTCCGCTCGAGGATGTCGAGGGCCGGCTTCACGATAGCTGGAGCCGATCATCCAATTGTCCCGGTGATGTTGGGCGAGGCGAGCCTCGCGCAGCAGATGGCCGAGAAGATGCTACTGCGCGGCATCTATGTGATCAGCTTCTCCTTCCCCGTAGTGCCAAAGGATCAGGCCCGCATCCGCACGCAGATGTCAGCCGCACATTCGAGTGCCGATATCGACCGTGCCGTGGAAGCCTTCACAGAGGTGGGCAGGCAATTGGGAGTCATCTGATTTCCGGCATGGTCGGGGACGAACTGGCTTCGTACATCAAACGAGGATCGCTGAAACCGGCATTGTTGCATCAATTCCGAGCATTGGCTGCGGTCACAGACGCATCCGGCCACCAAGGGGCGCAATGTCCAACGCGACCGCCGGCCCCTCTGCACATTCAGTCGGACTCTAGCATGATGGTCAAATCGAACCTATGCGATGTCGGTCCCTCCTTTAGATTCTTCCATGCGACGGCGGGAGATTACGCTGAGGCGGACCCGGGCGACGCATTCCAAATCGCTTGCCTGTGTGCGGCTCGCATTTCAACAGTCGCCGCATTTTGACGTAAGTTCTCTCTCCTCGGAGATATTATTCCCAGGATGCCACATCAGGCGACAAGCGCATCCCTCGATCGTGGGTATCAACATGACCGAACAAGCGCGGGTTAATCGCGCCACCAACCAAAAGGGGAACTAAAAAATGACAATCTCTCGACGCGAAATACTCAAGGCGGGTTTGGCTGCCGGAACGGCTTTATCGATCCCTTCGGCCCTACGGGCACAAACGGCGCCAGCCTCTGCAGGGACGGTTCGGATGGTGAAGGGCCTGGACCTGCGCATTTTCGATCCGATCTATACAGCGACCAACATCACCGCCGACCACGCCGCCGCGATTTATGACACGCTCTTCTCGTTCGACTCGAAGTTCAATCCTCAGCCGCAAATGGTCGGAAAGTGGGGCGTCTCAGACGACAAGAAAACTTACACGTTCGAGCTGCGAGACGGGTTAAGCTGGCACGACGGCACTCCCGTCACCGCAGCGGACTGTATCGCCTCGCTACGTCGCTGGGGTCAGGTGGCTCCCGGCGGGCAGCTGATCATGGCGCGCGCCAGCGACATCTCGAAGAAGGACGACAGGACTTTCTCGATCGCGCTCAAGGAGCCCTTAGGAGTTCTGATCGATCTCCTAGCGGACCTTACGCCGCCGTGCCTATTCGTGATGCGAGAGAAGGACGCGAGCCGGCCTGCTACCGAGCAGGTGACTACGACAATCGGTTCGGGGCCGTTTAAGTTCAACGAAGCTCTTGCTAAGCCAGGCGCAAGCTACACCTATGATCGCAATGAAAAATATGCACCGCGCAAGGAGTTGACTGACGGGTTGGCCGGCGGCAAGATCGTCAAAGTCGATCGCGTCATCTGGGATGTTATCGCCGACCAGCAGACGGCGATGGCGGCCTTGCAAGCGGGTGAGATCGATTACTTTGAGTTGCCCCCAGCAGACCTTTACTCATTGGTCGAGAGCGATCCTAACCTTGAACTTCAGGTTCTGGACAAGGCGGGGCAGGACGCGCTTGTGCGCATGAATTTCCTCCAGCCGCCATTTGACAATGTCAAGGCGCGTCAAGCTGTGCTTCATCTGATTGACCAGGAGGCGTTCATGCGCGTCATGGCCCCTGATCCGAAATATTCCAGTAACCTCACCTCGATCTTTGGAAACACCAGCCCAGCTTCCAACGACGAAAACACGGGGTGGTATAGGAAGGGCGGCAATCCAGAAAAGGCCAAGCAACTCTTCAAGGAGGCCGGATACGCCGGCGAGAAGGTCGTCATTCTCGACCCGACGGACTGGCATGAGGGCGACAATGCCTCGCAGCTATTGGCGGCCGCGCTGCAGAAGATTGGAGTCAACGCCGAACTTGCGCCGAGCGATTGGGGCGGCGTCAGCACCCGCCGGGCGAACAAAGGCCCCGTTGAGGACGGCGGCTGGAACATGTTCATTACCACGGAAATGGATTACTCCCTCGGCAATCCTCTAACAGACCCGCTCCTAGCCGCCAATGGCAACGAGGCGTGGTACGGCTGGCCGAAGAGTGACGAATATGAGATGTTAAGGGCCAAATGGGCTGACGTCGCAACACGAGAGGAGCGCAAGGCGCTAGCCCGCAGCATGCAAAGGATTTGGTGGGACTTCGTCGGCGATGTGAGGCTGGGAAAATACATCGCGCCAATCGCGCGACGAAAGGCTCTGACGGGTCTCATCGGCATGCCGGCGATCATTCCGATGTGGAACATGCAGAAGGCCTGAACCCAAATGGCGGTTACATCCTTCGCAGATTGGTGTCGATCGTGGTTGTAAGTGCCGATTGTCGGGATTTTCGGTTTCCTGCTTCTCAGGCTGGCGCCCGGCGAGCCTGCGGCGATCGTTGCCGCCAAGTCCGCCATGGCGGAGATGGTCGCCGGCATCCGCTGGCTGCCGGCCCAAGGATGCACCGATGACGAGGGGCCTCGGCCTTGGGGGCACGTGAGCCTTCTCGCCGTGGCTCTTAGTCTCGCCTGCATTTCATTCATCGCCCGGGTTGGGCTGACGAAAATGCTCGGGCCTGGGTGTATTTGCGCCAACGATCTTCGCCTATAAGGGTGGCTTCGCACCCTTCATAGGGCATGGCAGTCGTATATTCAGAGGACGCTGAGTAACCTGCTTGAAGGACTCTATGTGTTTTGCATTGTTGCCAGTACGGGTTCCATCTCTATCGGCTTTATTATGTTATTTCATTTTAACCTGTACAAGCGAGCGCGCTCCGTATTGCACACAACCGACCGCGCTCCGTATTGCAACAGCCAACACTTTTCCGAAGCAAATATTCGTTTCTAAGGCGATGTTGATTAATTGTTTTTGGCCTATCGAGATAAAAGTATCCGAATGGCACCGAGCTAGGCTCAGACTGCGACCTTGACTATTGTCAGTCCAACCCGGGGAGGCATTGCGGTGACTTTGCAATGTGCAGCGGGAACAGAGGTTATCACCTATCCACCGCAGCCTTTAAGAGCGTTACAGAGGCTAACAACATCAAACCATACCGCCATTTGTGGCACGCATTTCAGCATTGCGCGCACTTTGACGCAAACGTTGCGTCGCCACAGGTCATGCTACCCAAATTCCGTCTAGGAACCGAGTATTAAGATTCAACTCTGCGGCGGCCGGCGGCTTGGACGGTGCCCTCGATCCGCGGAGTTCAGGAAAAAGTTGGGGTACTTGTTATATGTTGAGCATTCATCAATCTACCCGGGGCGGTGTCGTTGCGACCGGCGCGCCCACCGCGACAGAAGCTGGTGCCGAGATGCTGCGGCAAGGTGGCACAGCGGCGGACGCGGCAGTGGCGGCTGCATTGGCGATGTGTGTTGCCGACCCTGCGAATGCAAGTTTATTAGGAAGGTGCCATATTGTACTGCGGACACGTGAAGGACGTTTTGCCGCCATCGATGGGGCGAGCGCGATTCCTTCTTGCCTGCCCGAAACGCTAGGCGCTGGACCATTAGCTTTCGCCGCGATCCCCTGCTTGCCACAGGCGCTGGAAAAATTGCACGCAGAGCATGGCCGGCTGTCTCTTTCTGTAGTAGCCGCGCCGGCGGCGCGCCTGGCTGAAGAGGGTTTTATCGCGCCACGTCACCTTGCTGCTGCTTGGGCTCAGAATGCCGCCGCACTGGCGACCGGGGGTGCCGGGCCTTATCTCGATGATGCGCGGCCACCGGCCCGTTTCCGTCATGGCGGTCTTGCAGCGTTGCTGCGGGATTTCGGTGAACGCGGTGCTGCAGCAATCACCCGCGGAGAGACCGCTCGAAATTTGGCGGAAGGAGTTCGTGCCCGTGGCGGATATTGGCGCGCTGACGATCTTGCGGCTAACGCAGCTCTGGACGGCGAGGTCCTCCACGCCAGCTTCCGTGACTGTCAGGTCACCACAATTGGCCGTCAGGGCTGGGGTCACACCCTTGTTGAAATGCTGTCCATCCTGGATCGCCTGCCTCCCTTTGGCGATAATCTGACGGGCGCCGAAGCCTGCCGTTTGGTCGGTGTCATCGAAACCTGCTTTCGAGACCGGCCCCAACGCCTCGGCTCGCTTGAACCCAAGCTGGCTGGACACGCATTCGAGACGCTGATTGCCCCCGACTTCATTGCCGCCCGCGCTGCGGAGATTACGGGATCCATGATCGACAATTCGCGCACCGTTGCGCAGGCTGTAGCCCCGACTATCAGGGCGACGGAGCGGAAAGATACTACACACCTTTCGACGCTCGATGCGCAGGGCGCGACGGTGGCGCTGACCATGTCAATAGGCCCTCATTTCGGGCTACGCGCGACGGATGCGGCGTTCGGCCTGCTTCCCGCAAAAAGCTATCGGATGAGCAGCGATCCGTCACCTGGCGCTCGTGACGTAACAGAGATGTCACCGGTAATCGTCACGCGGGGTGACCGCGTGATCCTCTCGGTCGGTGCTGCAGGCAGTGAGCTTATCCCCGGCGCAATCGTTCAGGCGGTCGTAAATGTAGTCGACCGTGGAGTCAGCTTGGGCGAAGCGCTTCGCATGCCGAGGGTGAATGTGTCAGAAAGCGGTGTATTCGCTCATGACGAGGCGGGCGCCGCGGTGATCGCCTCACTTCGCACGCGCTGGCCCGGTTTGGGGGTGCTCGCGGTGGGAGGCGATCACCTCGGTGTCGTTCAAGCTGTTGGGCATGATGCGGACGGTCTAGCTTACGGTGCTGCCGATAATGCGTGGGATGGGACATGCGTCGTCGTGCCAACATCGGCGGGAAGTCGTGGGAATCCCGCCCTCTGACTTAAGCGAGCCAAACCAGCGGCTCCTTGTGACGTACCAAACCCTGAGACATCTCAATGACGAAAATCCTCCATCGAACGATAGGTGCAAATCTGCCACGAGCGGTGGCAGGAGAAGGAATCTACATTACGGATCATACTGGTCGAAGCTACATAGATGGGTCGGGTGGCGCTGCGGTAAGTTGCCTTGGCCATAATCATCCAGAAGTCCTTGAAGCGATGAAGGTGCAGATGGGTCGCATAAGCTATGCACATACGTCGTTCTTCACAACCGATGTCGCTGAACAGCTTGCTGAGCAATTGGTTGAGTTAGCGCCAAAGGGGCTGGACTATGTATATCTTGTTTCAGGCGGTTCCGAAGCTGTCGAGGCCGCTCTCAAAATGGCGCGTCAGTACTTCGTCGAAATTGGCCAACCCCAGCGACGACATATCATTGCACGCCGACAGAGCTATCACGGAAATACAATTGGTGCACTGGCGACTGGTGGGAATGCCTGGCGCCGCGCGCAGTTTCAGCCGATTCTGCCGGAAACTCATCATGTCTCCCCCTGCTATGCATATCGAGACATGCAGGCGGGCGAAACACCGGAAGCCTACGCCGATCGACTCGCCGCCGAGCTTGAGGCGAAAATTATCCAGTTGGGTATCGACAAGGTCATGGCTTTCGTAGCCGAACCGGTGGTAGGTGCAACGCTCGGTGCCGTGGGGCCTGTGGCGGACTATTTCAAGCGGATCCGGCAGGTCTGCGACAAGTACGGCATCTTGCTGATCCTCGACGAAGTAATGTGTGGAATGGGTCGCACCGGAACGATTTTCGCTCTGGAACAGGAAGAGGTAGTTCCCGACCTAGTTACCATTGCGAAGGGTTTGGGCGGGGGGTTCCAGCCGATTGGCGCAGTGATGCTGTCTGAGAAAATCTACCGTGGGTTTTCGGAGGGCTCTGGCCTTTTCCAACATGGACATACCTATATTGGTCATCCGATTGCTGCAGCGGCAGCAAGCAAGGTGGTTGAAATTTTGAAGCGTCCGGAAATCATGGTAAACGTTATTGCTATGGGCGAACGCCTTCAGGCCGGACTTAATGCGGCGCTGGGTCAATCGCCCCACGTCGGCGACATTCGCGGCCGCGGTCTATTTCGTGGCGTGGAAATTGTGGCGGACAAGGACACCCGGCGGCCTTTCGATCCAGCGCGCAAAATTCATTCAAGGGTTAAGAAGGAAGCGATGCAGCGGGGCCTGATGTGCTATCCGATGGGCGGCACCATCGACGGGGTATATGGCGATCATGTGCTGCTTGCGCCTCCCTACGTAATTCAGCCCAAACAAATTGATTTAATTGTTGATCGGCTGGCAGCTGCCATAGGTGCGGCCATAGGAAGTTAGGACGGACCTGGTCCATCTGATGAGAGACCCTCCAATGACGACATCTCCTTGTTCGCCCCTAGACGACGAACACTGGCCGGCAGAAATCGGGAATATGAAAGGTGGCTTTGCCGGTGGACTGAACGTCTATCGCACGATGGCTCATCACCCGGCATTGCTGAAAGCATGGGCTCCGCTACGCCAACATGTCGTTAAAGACAGTGCGCTTGGCCCTGTTCGGTCCGAACTTGTTATCCTTCGGGCTGCGAAACGAATAGGCTCGGCCTATGAATGGGTCCACCACGTAAGCCGCGCTCGTGCCCTTGGCATTTCGGATGTCCGAATTAGAGCTATGCAGGACTCGGCCAATGGCGAGGATGGGCTCATCGCCAGAGCTGTCGATGCACTTTTCGATGGAGCACATCTGCCCTCAGATCTCGAAGCCGAACTTTCCGCTGCTATGGGAAGACAAGCCGTATTCGACCTCATCGCGACCGTCGGCTTTTATTCGATATTGGGCTACATTCTGAAGACCTATGATACTCCTTTAGATGAAAAAGTCGCAAATGAAATCGCAGAGCGGCCACTATAGTTTATGTTGCGACGCCAAGTAACCACCACCTGGTCCTCAGCGCGCCGGTCCGTTCTCCCGCTATGTCTCATCTTTCCTGGAGCTGAAGCACTTGATGCCACAACAGAAGAGGCTGAACTGAAGAACGAAGGCGCCCCGCATGCATCGGTCCGAATCCCTTCGAAGCCAATGAATTACGGTCAATGCTCTGCGGCGAGCGGCTTTTTCAACAGCCTGCCAGGTGCCGATTAGCCAGGCCCTTTGGATATCGATGTGGTCGAAGCGAACGATGGGCGGGTCGATGCATTTCAAACCACGCTGTCTTCTGCAGCTCGCATTTCAGAAGTCGAACCGTTTTGAGCGAAATTTTCTTTCTTCAAGAGCTACCGTTCGAAACTGTCGCCTTCCGGTCGATTTCTTCATTTGCCCGTGGTGGAGACAATAGCCAATAAGCGCGGATTTGCTACCGCCAATCAAAGGGGAACTGGAACATGACAATCTCTCGACGCGACCTCATTAAGTTCGGCGTGGCCGCCGGAACCGCTTTATCGATTCCATCGGTCCTGCGGGCGCAGACGACCGATGCGCGGACGGTCCGGATGGTGAAAAACGGTGATCTCAGCGTCTTCGATCCAACCCTTACGACGGCTAATATAACTGCCGACCATGGGGCGGCGGTTTACGACACGCTCTTCGCTCTCGACTCCAAGTTTATGCCGCAGCCGCAAATGATAGGCAAATGGGGCGTTTCCGACGACAAGAAGACCTATACCTTCGAGCTGCGAGATGGCTTAGGCTGGCACGACGGCACGCCGGTTACCGCGGCAGACTGCGTTGCCTCGATCCGTCGCTGGGCCCAGGTGACTCCCGGCGGCCAGCTGATCATGGCGCGAACCACGGATATCTCGAAGAAGGACGACAAAACGTTCACGATTTCGCTTAAGGAGCCGTTAGGGCTTTTGATCAATATCCTCGCGGACATTGCAACGCCATGCCTCTTCATGATGCGTGAAAAGGACGCAAACCTTCCTGCAACTGAACAGGTAACCGCGAATATCGGATCGGGGCCATTTAGGTTTAACCATGCTCTCGCCAAGCCGGGCGCGAGCTTCACCTACGACCGCAACGAAAAATACCTACCTCGCAAGGAACCGTCTAACGGACTGGCGGGTGGGAAGATCGTCAATGTTGACCGTGTCATTTGGAATAATATCGCCGATCAGCAGACTGCGTTTGCAGCCGTGCAAGCGGGTGAGATTGATTACCTCCAATCGCCTCCGATGGATCTTCTTTCTGAAATTGAAAGTGATCCGAACCTACAACTCACGATTCTAGACAAGGCGGGCAGTGACTACGTCTTGCGTATGAATCATCTACAAAAGCCATTCAACAACGTCAAGGCGCGCCAGGCGATGCTTCACCTCATCGATCAAGAGGCGTTTTTGCGTGTCGTCACCCCCGACCCGAAATACAGCCACACTGTCACCTCGATATTTGGCAACGAGACGCCGGTGTCAAATGACGAAAATACGGGGTGGTTCAAAAAGGGTGGCGACCCGGAAAAAGCCAAGGAACTCCTGAAGGAAGCGGGATACGCCGGCGAAAAGGTTGTCATTCTCCAAGCCACGAACATATCCGAATACAACAATATTTCTCAGCTCCTAGCAAACACATTGCGAAAGATTGGGGTCAATGCCGAGCTTGCCCCGAGTGACTGGGGGGGTATTGTCGCTCGCCGCGCGAACAAGGGGCCTATTGAAGACGGAGGCTGGAGCATCTTCGTCACGGACGAGGCGGATTATTCCCTCGGTAATCCGCTCACTACATCCTTTCTCCTCGCAAATGGCGATAAGGGGTGGTTCGGCTGGCCGAAGAACGACGAATTTGAGACCCTTCGAGCCAAATGGGCAGATGTCGAAACGCTCGACGAGCGCAAGGCGCTGGCCCGTAGGATGCAACGGGTATGGTGGGACTTTGTCGGCGACGTGAGGCTGGGTCAGCAGGCCTCGCCAATCTTGCACCGGAAGGCGCTCTCGGGTCTCATTGGGATTCCGAATATCCGGCCGATGTGGAACATGCAGAAGGCATCATAATGACGACCTACATCCTACGCCGGATGGTGTCGGCCATCGCCGTCATGGCGATGGTTGGGATGTTCGTCTTCCTGCTTCTCAGGCTGGCGCCGGGCGACCCGGCGGCGATCATCGCCGGCAAGTCGGCCACCGCGGAGATGATTGCCGGTATCCGCGAACAGCTGGGCCTGAACGATCCTATGCCAATTCAGTTCATTCGTTGGGTGCGGGACATGCTCGGCGGCGATTTCGGCATCTCGATCTTTTCCGGGCGACCGGTTCTCGAGCTCATCTCGCAGCGGCTTGAGCCGACCCTTTCCCTGTCGATCCTGACGATGATCCTTTCGGTGTCGGTCGGGGTCTCCTTCGGCATTCTTGCCGCGTGGCGAACTGGGGGGGTCGTCGACCGCCTCCTCGCCGCCTTTTCGGCATTTGGTTACTCAGTCCCTGTCTTCGTCATTGGCTATTTCCTCATATACTTCTTCGCCATTAGGGCGCGCTTGTTGCCGGTTCAGGGATACGTCCCGATTAACCAGGGCCTCGAGTCCTGGTTTGTCCACCTGATCCTGCCCACCGTGGCTCTGGGTCTCGGCTTCATTGCGTTCATTGCTCGGATCACGCGTGCAAGCATGCTCGAGGTCCTGTCGGAAGACTATATGCGAACCGCCGCCGCCAAGGGCGCTTCGTCCTATGCCATGCTTTTCCACCATGCCTTGAAGAATGCCGGCGTCCCGATCCTAACCGTCATCGGCCTCAGCTTTGCCTGGCTCATCGGCGGGGTTGTCCTCACGGAAACGGTGTTCAACATCCCCGGCATCGGTCGTCTGGTCGTCGATGCGATCAACAACCGCGACTATCCCATAATCCAGAGCGTACTCATCCTGACTTCGGGTCTGTACGTCCTTATCAATCTCTCGGTCGATCTAGCCTATACGCTGATCGATCCCCGCATCCGGTACTGAAATGACGCTCCCCTCCGCACCAGTTGAAGCCGTGTCGATGGGTCGGCTGCAGCTATCCGATCTTCCTCGTCTGGCAAGGCGACACCCGCTGGTACTGGTCGGCGGCGGCCTGTTGGCGCTCCTGATCATGCTGGCGCTTGCCGCCCCGCTTTACGCCGGAGATCCGGTGAACATGGATCCATTTAAGCGCCTGCAGCCGCCTTCCGCCGAAATGTGGTTCGGGAGCGACCATCTGGGCCGGAATGTGTTTGCGCGAACGATCTTCGGTGCCCGCATCTCCCTCCTGGTAGGGCTGCTATCCGCTGCAAGCGCGGCCGTGGTCGGGCTCCTGATCGGTGTCATCGCAGGTTACAGCCGCAGCTTCGACAATATCGTCATGCGGGTCATGGATGGCCTGATGTCGATCCCGACGATTCTGCTGGCGATTGCGCTCATTTCTCTGACAGGCCCCGGCATCGCTATCCTAATCGTCGCCATCGCGATCCCCGAGACGCCAGGCGTCGCGCGGCTGGTCCGTTCGGTGGTTCTGGGCGTTCGCGAGCGTCCCTATGTGGAGGCCGCGCTCTGCGGCGGTGCGCGTCTGCCGAAGGTGCTGTGGCGACATATCCTGCCGAGCACCATCCCGGCGCTGATGGTTCAGGGCGCTACTGTCTGCGCTAGCGCGATCATGACAGAAGCGGGGCTGAGTTTCCTCGGCGTGGGCGTGCCGCCCGACATTCCGAGCTGGGGCAACATGATTGCCAGTTCGCGTCTGTATCTCGCCATCGCACCGTTGACGATCTTCGCCCCCGGCATCTGCCTTGCCGTCACAGTGCTTGCCGTTAACCTGCTAGGGGACGGTTTGCGCGACATGTTCGATCCCCGCGCGAAGCGGAGACGCTGACATGTTGATGCGAGAATCTACAGAGGATGACGTGCTTCTCGACGTTCGAGACCTTGAGACGCACTTTTACGGCGAAGACAGCGTCACCCGTGCCCTGGGCGGCATCAGTTTCAAGGTCAGGAAGGGCGAAACGCTTGGCGTAGTCGGCGAGTCCGGATGCGGGAAGAGCGTCACCGCTCTCTCGATCCTTCGCCTGCTGCCGAAGCTCTCCGCCAGGACTGTCGGTGGCGAGGTCCGCTTCCACGGGCGCGACCTGCTTGAGCTGTCCGATCGCGAGATGCGCAAGATCCGCGGTGACCAGATCGCCATGATCTTCCAGGAGCCGATGACGAGCTTGAACCCCGTCTATACGGTCGGCCACCAAATCGCCGAGGCGGTTCAGATCCACACGAAGGCCTCTCGCTCCGTTGCCATGGTGAAGGCCGAGGAGATGCTCCGTCTCGTCCGCATTGCGGATCCGGAACGGCGCGTCAGTAACTATCCCCACGAAATGTCGGGCGGCATGCGCCAGCGCGCCATGATCGCGATGGCTCTTGCCTGCTCACCGGACCTGTTGATCGCCGATGAGCCGACGACCGCCCTCGACGTCACTATCCAGGCGCAGATCCTGCGGCTAATCGTCGATCTGAAAGAGCGCACGGGAACGGCCGTCATGTTCATCACGCATGACCTTGGGGTTGTCGCCGAGACATGCCAACGCGTGATCGTGATGTACGCTGGCCGGATCGTAGAACAAGCGAACGTGATAGATCTGTTCGCGCGTCCCGCGCATCCCTACACCCAGGGCCTCATGCGATCGGTGCCTGATCCGCGGCGCG
>NZ_JBWLUX010000045.1:0-43965 GCF_057784315.1 Mesorhizobium sp. CNPSo 4684
CTGGCGCCGGTTCGATGACACCGAGACACTGCTGCGGCGCGGCGGCCGCGTCGCCGAGGTTTCGCCGACGCACTACAAGGTGCGCGGCCTGTCCGAAGTCGCCAGGCTGGGCGACCTCGTCGCGGCCGATCCTGACGATCTCGCCGCGGCGCGTGCCAGCGTTGCCGCGCTGCTCGACGAGGTCGCCCAGCCTGGCGACTTCGGACAGGCCGCGCACCTTGTAGTGCGTCGGCGAAACCTCGGCGACGCGGCCGCCGCGCCGCAGCAGTGTCTCGGTGTCATCGAACCGGCGCCAGATACGCTCCAGCGCAGCCAGTCGGTTTTCAGGCGCTGCCTCGGGCTGCCTTTCAAGCGCACGTATAGATGATTGTGAGCCCGACATGCGCTACGACTTGGAGCCGAGCGTCTTGATGGCGTCGTCGGTCGAGGCATCGGTCTGGCGCATCAATGCTGCCGTGTTCTCGAAGGCGCGCTGGACCATGATCAAGCGCGTCATCTCCAGTACCGGATTGACGTTGGATTCCTCGACAAAGCCCTGCGCGACACCGAGATCGGAGCGGTCGGTGACCGGCTCCGGTGCGCGCGAGGGAACGATGCCCGAATTGCCGTAGCGCACGAAATTCGGGCCGGGATCGAAATTGAACAGGCCGATGGCGCCGACGAGCTTGTCGCCCTGGCGCAGCGAGCCGTCGGCGCCCGCCTTGGGTGGGCCGTCGCGCGGGTCGAGCTGGATCGGCGCACCGCCGGCGTCGAGCACCGGATGGCCTTCGAGCGACATCAACTCGCCGTTCTCGTTCATCGAAAAACGTCCGTCGCGCGTCATCACGGTGCCGGCCGGGGTGTCGATGCCGAACCAGGCATCGCCCTGGACGGCGAAGTCGAACGGATTGCCGGTCTGCGTCATCGCGCCATGCGCGCCGGACAAATACGTCTTGCCGGAGGAGGCGAAGGACACCGATTTGGGGCCGCTGCCGGAGACGACATCCTCGAACTTCACGCCGGTGGCGCGAAAGCCGATGGTCGAGGCGTTGGCGACATTGTCGGCGATGGTGTCGAGACGGCGCTCGAGCGCGATCTGCGAGGAAAGGGCGACGTAAAGACTGTCCTGCATGGTGCTCTCAGAATTTCAGTTTCTGCATGGCCATCATCAGATCGGTCGAGATGCCGACGGTGGTCGGTTGGGCAAACAGCACTCCGATCGATGTCTGGGCCGTCGAAGTCGGATGGTTGATTTCCCACAGGCTGGTGAAGCGGGTCAGGAATTTGTCGAGCTTGGCCGGGTCGGTGAAGTCGGTGAGGTCGAGTTTTGCCTCGAAGGCCTGCGCCTGCTTGTCGATATCGGCGGTGGCGAAGGAATCGGGCAGGCCGATCGCGGTGCGTACCACGCTGGCCAGTGCGGTGTCGGCCAGCACGTCGTACCAGTTGGTGATCGTAGGCGCCTTGCGCTCGAAATAGAGCGCCAGCCGCACGCCCTCATTGGTCTTGCCGGCATCTTCTTCCAGCGTCTGGCGCATGTATTTATCGACGACCGGCTGCTGCGACGCGCTGCGGGTGGTTGCGGCTTCCCCGTAAGCCTCGAAATTGAGCGAGGTGGCGAGCCTGGCATAGGCCTTGTTGGAAAGCTTGTTGGCGATGCTGGCGGGATCGCGCACGCCGCCCTCCAGGACGTCGCGGATGAGATCCTTGTTGGTGGTTGCCGGATCGAGCCCGCTGGCCGACAGCGCATAATTGTAGAGGCGGCTGTCGGCCATCAGATCGTCGACCGATTTCACCTTGGTGATGTTGGCGAGGTAGTAGTTGGTCTCGGCCTGGACGGCGTCCGCATTCGGCTTGATGAGGCCAAGACTGGACTCGGTCGTGTAGAGCTTCGGCGTGGTCTTCAGCACCGCGTCGCGCGTGGTCGTCTGATCGCCATACTGGGCAAAATCAAAGGCGCTGACGAAGTTGGCGTAGCTCTTGTCGGTCAACAGGTTGGCGGGACTCAACGGATCGGTGACGCCGCCGTTGACCATCGTGCGGATCTGCCTGGCCGTCTGGGTCGAAGCGTCCAGCCCATAGGCAGCCATGGCGAAGGTCAGCAGGCGCTTGTCCTTCAAGAGGTCCTCGATCGACTTCACGTTGGAGATGTTGGCCGCGTAGTAGTCGGCCTCGCCCTTGATGTATTGCGCGGTCGGCTTGACCAGCACCAGCCCGGTTCCGGCCATGACGGCTTTGGGAACCGCCTGCTGGGCGGCGTCGCGTGCTGTCGCCTGGTCGCCATACTGGGCGAAGTCGAAGGCGGCGACGAAAGCTGCGTAGCCCTTGTTGGTCGACGTGTTCGCGGGGCTGTTCGGGTCGGTGACGCCGCCTTCCAGCATCGCCCGGACGGTCGCAGGCGCCTCCGCGTCGGCATCGAGGCCGAATGCAGCCATTGCATAGGTAAGCAGGCGATCGTCGCCCATCAAATCGTCGATCGATTTAACGTTGGAGATGTTGGAGAGATAGTACGAGGTCTCGCCCTTGTAGTAGCTGAAGCCGTTCTGAGCGACGCCGGCCGAGACCTGAACGCTATAATTGTTGGTCACACCCTGCTGCGCCGGATTGTAGCTCGTGGCATTCTCGCCCAGCGCCGCGAAATTGAAGGCCGAGACGAACTCGGCGTAGCGCTTGTCGGTCAGTTTGTTGGCGAAGCTATCGGGATCGGAGACACCTTCCTTCAGGGCTTTGACCATGAAGGCCTTGGCGTAGGCCATGTCGCCAAGGCCAAAGGCCTTCATGGCATAGGTGAACAGACGGGTGTTCTTGACGAAATCGTCGATCGATTTCACGCTGCCGATGTTGGCCAGATAGTAGTCGGTGTCACGCTTGGTGATCGGGTCCGCCTCGATGCGGTCGATCGCCTTGGGAATATCCCTGGCGATGAGCTGGTAGCTGGTAAAAGTGCTCAACACGACATGCCTCCGGTCGCAGCTTCAGAGCCAGAGTATGCGGACTTGCTTGCGCGAGGCTGAATCGGTTCGCCATGCGTGATTCAAGCCTCACACAAGGCACGGGGGCTATCGGTCAGGTCTGACGTGATGCGGAAGGATCTGGCGTGGGCATTCTGATCGGACTTGTGGTGACGCTCGGCTGTGTTCTCGGCGGCTTCATGGCCATGGGCGGCCATCTGCATGTGCTGATGCAGCCCTGGGAAGCGGTGGTCATCTGCGGCGCCGCGCTCGGCACCTTCCTCGTCGCCAACCCGATGAAGACGGTCAAGGACACCGGCAAGGGCATTCTCGAAGCCTTCAAGCAGGCGGTGCCGAAGGAGCGCGACTATCTGGAGACGCTGGGCGTCCTGCACAGCCTGATGCGCGAACTGCGCTCGAAATCCCGCAGTGAGGTCGAGGCGCATATCGACAATCCGGAGGAGTCAGCGATCTTCCAGGCGTTCCCGACCGTGCTCAAGAATCACGACCTGACGCATTTCATCTGCGACTATTGCCGCATCATCATAATCGGCAATGCGCGCTCGCATGAGATCGAGGCGCTGATGGACGAGGAAATCCAGACCATCAAGTCCGACAAGATGAAGGCCTATCACGCGCTGGTGGCGGTGGGCGACGGTCTGCCGGCGCTCGGCATCGTCGCCGCCGTGCTCGGCGTCGTCAAGGCGATGGGCGCGCTCGACCAGTCGCCGGAAATCCTTGGCGGCCTGATCGGCGCCGCCCTTGTCGGAACCTTTCTCGGCATCTTCCTGTCCTACGCCGTGGTCGGGCCGGTCGCTACCAAGATCAAGACCGTGCGCGAGAAGAAGAACCGCCTCTACATCATCGTCAAGCAGACGCTGCTCGCCTACATGAACGGTGCCTTGCCGCAGGTGGCGATCGAGTTCGGCCGCAAGACCATCTCGTCCTATGAGCGGCCGACGATCGACGCCGTCGAGCAGAGCACGATGAACACAGCCTCCGCCGAGAAGAAAGCGGCCTGAGCCATGCATGACGACAGACAGGACCGCGCGCCGTCATGACAAGTCCTGGCAGCCCCTCGCAAGCCCGCTCGCTGATCATCGAGCGCCTGGTCGGTGACAGCGGTGAGGCCGCTCATGTCATCGGCACCGGGCGCTCGATGGGTGAGCGCGCGGTGCCGCTGTTGCAGAAGAGCCTGGCTGGCGAGCTCGGCGCTCCGGTAACCGTCGACCTGCGCGCAGTCGAGATCAGCCGTGTTCCCGATGCCCGCACGCATGCCGGCGATGCCTTTGCCATGACCATCATAGCATCGCCGACATCCTCGGATGCGATGACCCTGGTGGCCGATGCGCCGGCCATCGCGGTGATGGTCTGCGCGCTGTTTGGCGGTGATCCGGATCAGCCGGTTTCGCCGATCGAGCGCGCTCTGTCGCAGATCGAAACCGATGTGGCGACCACGGTGTTCCAGGAGGTTGCGCAGGCGCTGAACGGGTCCGGGCGGCGTTCGCTCGAACTGCGACTGCCGGTGCCGCGGGCGCTTTCGGGCAGCGAAGCCAAGCGCCGTGTGCTGCGCGATGGCGCGGCGGTGCGCATCGTCTTCGGCATCTCGACGCCGACCGACAGCGGTACGGTCACGGTGATGATCCCGCAGCGCATCCTGCTGGCGACCCGCGGCATCGCCGATGTCCATGACAGCGAAGGCACGACCTCCGACTGGCGGGCACGCTTTTCGGAAGAGGTGATGCGCTCGACGGTGAGACTCGAAGCGACCATGCCGTTGGCACGCCTGACGCTCGGCGATCTCGCCGGCTTCGAGCCGGGCCAGGTCATCGAATTCGAGGAAACGGCGCAGTCGCACGCAAAGCTAAGCGCGCGCGACAAGACGCTGTTTGTGTGCGAGTTCGGCAAACTCGGGCAGAATTACACCGTCCGGATCAGGCATCCTTACGATGCCGGTCAGGATTTTATCGATGGGCTCATGCCGGGCTGACGCCGGGCAAACCCAAGCATTTGGAGACGACGTATGGCCAAGACCAAGGTGGAAGCCAATATCGACCAGCCGGACGAACAGCTCGACCGCGCCATCGAGGAATTGCGCGGCGTCCTCCAGGAGGAGGAAAAGCGCCCCGACGCCGCCTTGCGGGCCGCGATGTCCGGCAGCAATTCGAACATCATCATGAGCATTCCGGTCGATGTGCAGATCATCCTCGGCAGCACGGAAATGCCGGTATCGGACCTGATGGCGCTGCAGAAGGGCTCGACGGTGGCGCTGAACCGGCGCATCGGCGAACCCGTCGATGTGGTGGTCAACGGCCGCAAGATCGCGCGTGGCGAGATCACCGTGCTGGAAAGCGATCCGTCGCGCTTCGGCATCAGGCTGACCGAAATCATCGCTGCCAGCAAGAGCGCATAGAGTATTTGTTTTTACGCAATTCCGGGCGGAAAACCGCACACACTTTTCCTGGAATTGCTTCAAAGGGAATAGACGACATGCGGTCTCAGCAGCGATCGGAGCATACGCCATGACGACGCCGGTGACGCTCACGCGCCCGCAAAAGGCCGCCGCCATCCTGGTGGCGATGGGCAAGCCGTCGGCCAGCCGGCTTTTGAAGTTCTTCAAGCAGGAAGAGCTGAAGGCGCTGATCGAAGGGGCGCGTCTGTTGCGCACCATTCCGCAGAGCGATCTCGAACGCATCGTCGCCGAATTCGAGGCCGAATTCACCGAGGGCGCCGGCCTGCTCGATTCCGCCGACCGGATGGACACCATCCTCAATGAATCGCTGTCGCCCGAAGAGATGAGCGCCATCATGGGCGACAAGCGCTTCGAGGTCGCGCCGGAAGGACCGCCGCCGATCTGGCCGGAGCTGGAAAAGCTCGAACCGACGCGGCTCGGCACATTCCTTGCCACTGAGCATCCGCAGACGGCGGCGATGGTGCTGTCGAAGCTTGCGCCGCAGGCTGCCGCCAACATCCTGCTGACCATGGAAAAGCCGATGCGCAGCGAGATCATCAAGCGCATGGTGACGACGGCGACCATTCCCGACGCGGCCACCAGGATCATCGAGAACCAGCTGCGCGCCAGCGTGCTGGCGCAGACCGCGACCAAGGACATCTCGGCGGGACAGGCGCGCGTTGCCAGTGTGCTCAACGAAATGGACAAGCCGCAGCTGGAAGAGGTCATGCAGGATCTGGAAGAGGCCGGCACGCCGGACCTCGGCGGCGTCCGCTCCAGGCTGTTTGCCTTCGACGATCTGCCGCTGCTGACGCAGAAGGCGAGGGTGCTTCTGTTCGACGGGCTGTCGACCGAACTGATCACGCTGGCGCTGCGCGGCGCGCCGCCCGCATTGACGGAGTCGGTGCTGTCGGCAATCGGCGCCCGGTCGCGGCGCATGATCGAGTCGGAACTCGGACAGGGCTCGGAAGGCATCCAGCTTGCCGACATCATGGCGGCGCGCAAGAACATTGCAGTGGCGACAATCCGGCTTTCGCGCGAGGGGGCTTTCGAACTGCCCTCGTCGCAGCAGAGCGAAGCGGCTTAACGCTCTGTCTCTTTTTTCACGCAATTCCCTAGGGAAAGCGCGCTACGCTTTTCCCGGGAAAACCGCTCACACTTTTCCTGGAATTGCTCAAGGCGGCTGACACCAAATGGCTGAAGCGGCGGAAAAAGACTCCAAAACCGAAGACGCGACGGAAAAGAAGATCCGCGACACCATCCAACAGGGCAAGCTGCCCCATTCGCGGGAAGCCGCACTCCTGGCATCCTTCATCGCCATATTGGTGTTCACCGTCTTCTACGCCAAGGACGCCGTCGTCGATCTCGGCATGTTCCTGTCCATGTTCCTGGAGAAACCAGAGGCGTGGCCGATGGAAACCGAGACCGACGTCATCGCGCTCTACAAGACCGTGATGATGGAGATCGGCTGTGCCGTTGTCAGCCTGCTGGTGCTGCTGGTGGTGGCCGGCATCGGCGCCTCGGTGCTGCAGAACATGCCGCAATTCGTCGGCGAGCGGATCCGGCCGCAGCTATCACGCATCTCGATAGCCAAGGGCTGGACCAGGACGTTCGGTATTCAGGGCTGGGTCGAATTTTTGAAATCGCTGGGCAAGCTCGGCTTCGCCAGTATCGTGCTCTACTTCACGCTATCGCAGGACTACCGCCAGCTCCTGGCCGGCATGATCACCAACCCCGTCGCTTTCGGCCTCGTCATTAAAAGCATCACCGTCGACACATTGGTGGCGATCGTCTTCGTCATGGGACTGATCGCGGCTGTCGACGTGGTCTGGTCGCGCTTCCACTGGAAGCAGGATCTGCGCATGACCAAGCAGGAGGTCAAGGACGAGTTCAAGCAGTCCGAGGGCGACCCGATCATCAAGTCGCGGCTGCGCTCGCTGGCGCGCGACCGGGCGCGCAAGCGGATGATGACGGCGGTACCGCGCGCGACGCTGATCATCGCCAATCCGACGCACTTTTCCATCGCGCTCAGATATGTCCGCGAAGAAGATTCGGCGCCCGTGGTGCTGGCCAAGGGCCAGGACTTGGTGGCGCTCAAGATTCGCGAGATCGCCAAGGAGCACAACATCCCGATCTTCGAGGACGTGGCGCTCGCCCGCTCCATGTACAAGCAAGTTTCGGTTGATAGCGTGATCCCGTCGCAATTCTACCAGGCCGTCGCCGAACTGGTGCGGATCGTCTACTCGAAAAAGGCTGAGCGGAGACAAATTTCATGAACCGCCAACCGCACGCGAAATCCCGCGAACTCATCGTCGCCAAGGCTATCGAGCAGGTGGTGGACGAGTTGCGCCTGATCGATGTCGCCGACTACATCGCCTTCATCCGGCTCGAGCATTTCGCTTGCCTGTCGGATCTCGTGGATTCGGCGGTGGAGCTTTATTTCCTGCCCGGTACGCTGCGCCTCGGCCATGGCGGTGAGGCGCATGTCGACTGGAGCGGCAGCCCGCGCATCGTGCTCGATCTCGAGCTCAGGCCGCCGGGCGTGACCGTCTATTTCCAGCTGACGCTGAGCGAAGAGAGGTCTTCGGTCGCCGTCAACTATGTGTCGTTCGAGAAGCCCGGCGAAGACCCCGAGCACAACACCGCCTTGCTGGAAACGGTGATCGAAGAGGCGCGCATCCGGAGAACCGAGCCGCTGGCATTTTAGCGGTAAAGTCTGATGAATGGTACCCGCAGGGTATGGCAGGTACAGTTCGCGACCGACAGTTCGAGAACCGTGGAGAACTAAATCTGCGCTATAGTCGTCCTAGCCGGTCCGAGACGGTGCCAAGCGTTGCGGGCCTCGATCATCTCGCGGTCTGATCCGGGGTGTAGTAGCGACGATCAAGCCAGAACAACCGCTCAAGTTCGGTTTTGCCTGATCGGGTGCCCGGATCGCGGCCCATGCGGGCACGAACCTCGTCCAGCGACATGACATAACACACCGGTTCGGCGCTACGCGCAAACGCGACAAACATCCACCATCGGGTGACGTGCTTCTCAGGCTGAAGGCCAAGGAACGTGTCCTGTGGTTTTACGGCATGAGCCTTAACCTGAATCGGATGCTGGATGTTCTCGTCTTCCGACACTGCGAACATATCGGCGCCTTTTGCGTTCCGAACCGTAAGCATGACATTCCAGCCGATCCGCGACAGCTGCCACGCTACGTAGTAGACCCCGATGTTCCCCGTGACCTGTTTGTCATTGCTCAACGTTGCTCTCCCAAAAACCGCTTTTGGGCGACATGCATCACTCGATCAGGCCCAGCCGCAGCGCCTTAGCCACCGCCTGGTTGCGGTTGACCGCATTGAGCTTCTGGGTGGACTGGGTGAGATACTGGTTGGCGGTGTGGACCGACAGCTTCAACAGCCTGGCGATCTCCTCGCTGGTGTTGCCGTTGGCGGTCAGCTTCAGGCACTCCAGCTCGCGCTTGGAGATCGAGCGCATCCGGCTGGCATCGCTCGGACGAATGCGGGCGACGGCGGCGAACAGCGAGAAACAGCGGGCGTGGATTTCGTAGAGCATGTCCTCCGGCAGAGCGATCGTCGAGCCGAGGAACACCACCAGCCCGCAATGGCCGCGATCGGCATGGACGGGAAAGGCAATGCCGTTGGTGCCCGGCGCCAGGGGGGCTGTGCGCTCTGCCCAGGCGAGGTTCTGGAACACGGCGTCCGAGCCGGCGATGCCGTCATCGGCCCACCAGCGCGGCGCCGTGGAGGTGCCGCTGTGGCGCACCATCTCTTCGCCATTGGCGCCGGCGATGAACTTGGTCGCGACAGCGGTGGCCGGATAGTCGGAATCGAAGCTCGGCACCAGACGCGCCCGCTCCGGCGAAGGGCTGACGAAATAGAGGCCGAAGGCCGACGCGTTGATGTCGACGGCGATCCAGCGGCAGCGGCGCACCGCGTCGGGGATGGTGACGGCATGATGCGTTTCGGAACCGATGCCGAATGGATTGCGCTGTTCGTTGAAAAGGGCTTCGGCCGCCGCCTTGATGTCAGCGTGTTTCAAATGATGCCGCTCCTGATCGCCGTGGCGATGGCCATCGCGCGGTTCGAGGCCGCGAATTTCTGGATGGCGTGAGTGATGTAGCTGTTGACGGTGTTCGAGGAGACCCCGAGGATCACCGCGACCTCATCGGTGGTTTTGCCTTCCGACACCCAGAACAGGCATTCGCGCTCGCGGTCGGACAGCGGGTCCTGCATGGCGGCGGCGGCGACCAATTGCGGAATGGTGGACAGCGCATAGCAGCACTTCAGCTGCGCCTTCATCAGCGCCGGCTGGTCGATTTTGCCGGCCTCGGCCGCCGAGAACAAGGCGAACAGCCGCTGGCGGCCGACATTGAGCCGCAGCGAATAGACTTCCGCATGGCCAAGCACGTCTAGCAGGCGTGCTTCCTCGCCGGTGAGCAGCCCGCCGGCGTCGGGCGCTTCGGCGGCCACCAACGGCTTCGGGCGGATGCCCGGTGCTACGGTCAGCGGCCCCTGGGCGAGGCCGGCGATCAGCCGCTTGCCGATCAGTTCGATGGCGTCGAAGATCCAGTTGGAAGACACGATGCGGGCGTCGTTGCGGTCCTGGTCGTGGACGATGGCGACGAGCATGTAGCTGTCGGCGCCGATCTCGGCGGCAAGCTGCATGAAAAAGGAGGTGAGATCGCCGCGGGACGCGAGGCGCGAACCTGATGTGTCGGATTGCAGAAGCGCGGCGGAACTGCTCATTGGATGCTTTGGTTGTATGTCATGGCCGGAATCTTTTCTTGAGCCCGGATGCTGGGGTCACCAGCGGCCGAACTTGAACACGCATCACGTTTACGAAGCACGCACACGGCGCAGGGTTGCGCAGATCGCCGAATCCATTCAGGGAACGCGAAGCCGTCCGCGTCTGGTGCCGGTCAGAGGCCGGAACTTGAGACTTTGGGTGGTCGCGGCGCCCCCCAAGGACCGGCTGATTCGGGTCTAATCTACCCGCAGATGAATCCGACATCAAACGCGATTTGACAAAAACGTTTTTTTTGGACTCAGGCGACTCGCAGGCGGACTGCGAGGTCTTTTGCTGCCTCGTGCGACCTGAAACGCCGACACGAAAAAGCCAGAGGTGTTGCGACACTGCCGTATCGAGGGCCGATCGATTCCGATAGGTTCTGGGCGACCGGCAGGAGTGGGCATCCCTTCGGTCGTTAAAGGCGATTTGGCGGCGCTTGCTTCGCTGCCATCAGCATCGGGGGTAATGATGAAGCAGGTTTTCCTGGCGTTCACGGTGGTGCTTGCGGTTTTTGCCGGGGTGGTCGGTCCCGCCAAGGCTGACCGATCGTCACCTATGTGCTCGACAACGGAGGAGCGGACCGCAATGCGGGCACTTGATCTTCTCGGCAACAAGAGGCAAGCGCCTCTGTCCGCATCGCCATGGCGGGTGGGCAATGGCGGCACGACGCGAGCGGTGCACGCCTGCGCCGGTGACAGGGATTGCGGCGCACAGATCCACGCAGACTAATCAGTTCGACGCGCGGCCGCCGGCCGCGTTGAAATCTTGAGGTAACTTTGTTTGGGGGAAACGATGAGCGATTCATTTCGGGAAGTCACATCCGTCTCGTGGTTCGGGCGGATCAAGCGTGCGGTCGGCGGGGTCATCTTCGGCCTCATCCTGATCGTGCTGATGGTGATCGGGCTGTTCTGGAACGAGGGCCGCGCCGTGCAGACGGCGCGCTCGCTGGCTGAAGGGTCGGGCGCGGTGGTTTCGGTCGGCGCCGACAGCGTCGATGCCGGCAATGATGGCAAGCTGGTGCATGTCAGCGGACCGGTAACGGCCGATAGCGGCTTGTCGGATCCGGATTTCGGCATTGCCGCGCAAGGGCTGCGGCTGTCGCGCAGCGTCGAGATGTATCAGTGGAAGGAAGAGTCCAGGTCGGAAACGACGAAGAAGCTCGGCGGCGGCGAAGAGACGGTGACGACGTACAGTTATTCCAAGGTTTGGGACGACAGCCAGATCGACTCGTCGGATTTCAAGAAACCGGACGGCCATCAGAATCCGCCGATGGCGATCCACAGCCGCACTTTCCAGATTCCTGAAGGCAAGCTGATCGCGTTTGATCTCGATACGCCCGTGCTCGATCGCATCGAGGGCGACAAGGACTATTCGCTGTCGACCGATCAGTCGGCGGCGATAAAGGCTGCCTATACCGGGACGAAACCGCTCAGCGTCGTCGATGGCAAGATCTATCTCGGCAATGGCAACACGACGCCCGCTTTGGGCGACTATCGCATCGGCTACGAGCTGGCGCCGCTCGGCGTGGTCAGCATCGTCGCGCGCCAGGCCGGCAGCCGATTCGAGCCATACCAGACGCAAGCGGGCGATGCGTTGCTGATGGTCGATACCGGCGATGTGCCGGCCGAAAAGATGTTCGCCGACGCTGTCAGCGCCAACACGCTGATCACCTGGCTGCTGCGCGGCGCCGGCCTGCTGTTGCTGACCATCGGCTTTGCGCTGTTCCTCAGTCCGATCGGCGTGATCCTCGACGTCATTCCCTTCCTCGGCAGCATGGCGCGGATGGGCACCGGCATCATCGCCTTCGTCCTGGCGATCCTGGTCGGGACGACGACGATCGCGATTGCCTGGTTCTGGTACCGGCCGCTGCTGGCGGTCGCGATTCTGGCGGCAGGCGTGATCGCGGCGGCGGCCGTCTACTATATCGGCCGTTCGCGAAAGCCGGCCGTTCCAGTGGTCGCGCCAAGCACCGGCGCACCGGCCTAGGTCGTGGACCGACAGATCGGAAATGACCGAGATTGGTGGTTTCTGGACTGGCCGCTTTTGCGCCGGAGGCCACTCCCCAATATTCGAGTGCGTTCCATCCCATTAGCAACATTTCAAGGCTTCAAGTCAGTTGAGCAAGGATATCGTCGACGACGCTCGAAACGGTGCTGGCCGTGTCGACAATGATCCCGGCGGGTAGGTATTCGCGGGTACTATGGTAGCGGAGCACCAACGCGCGCTCGTCTGGCTCGAAGCCCGGCTCATTTGGCCGCCCATCCAATCGTCGGTTCAACGTCTGGACATCTATGTCGAGCACGAAAACCTTGTCGAACAGGCCCACGAATTTATGGAAATTGCGGGAGCCACCGCAGAAGAAGGTAACTGGGTGGGTGGTGTCGGCGACGAAGGATCGAACCTTGTCGACAGGCCAAATCCAGTGCGCGTGACTCCAAGCGATGCGGTCCGCGACGCCTTCTGGTGGTCCGGCCAGTGCCTGGCCTGTCTCGGGGTCGCCGACATAGGCCAAGACCCGGTCCCCATGGATGACGTGGTAACCACGCCGTTCTAGCTCGGTAGCGACAGACGTTTTTCCGGTGCCGGAACCGCCTTCGATCAGATAGTTCTTGATGCCCATAGCCGCGTTTACCACAGCTTTTCAATTCGGTGAGAAGGGGCCGTTTGTGGGGACGCTTTACCAACCAGCTTCCGGGACTTTGCGGGTTAGCGGCGAGGGTCCGAAATGAGGTCGTTTGTAGACTGGCGGCTTCTATCTCGCGCCGGATCCTGATTCGGGCTAAGCACGAGCCGTATGGTATGGCCTAACGAACTTCGAATGCCGACACCGCCAACAAGCCGCGAGGCGTGCCGCTTGTCGAACGAGGGGGTGCCTGCAAACCGCCCCATATGTTTCCTACCGATCCTCGAAGCCGGTCAGCACGCCGACGGCGTTGATGCCGATCTCCTCGACGGCGTAACCGCCTTCCATGACGAACAGGGTCGGCAGGCCGAGCTTGGCGACGCGGTGGCCGATCTTCGGATAGTCCGGGCTCTTCAGCTTGAACTGGCTGATCGGGTCCTTCTCGAATGTGTCGACGCCGAGCGAGACGATGACGATATCGGGCGCGTAAGCGGCGAGCTTGGCGCAGGCGTCTTCGAGCGAGGCGTTCCAGGCGTCCCAGTTGGTGCCGAACGGCATGGGATAGTTGATGTTGAAACCTTCGCCGGCGCCCGTGCCGCGCTCATCGGCATGGCCGAGGAAGAAGGGATACTCGACCATCGGATCGCCGTGCAGATTGAGCACCTGCACGTCGGCGCGCTCGTAGAAGATTTCCTGGGTGCCATTGCCATGGTGATAGTCGACGTCGAGGATCGAGACGCGTTTTGCGCCCTGGTCGCGGAACCACTGGGCAGCGACGGCGGCATTGTTGATGAAGCAGTAGCCGCCCATGAAGGCAGCGCCGGCGTGATGGCCGGGCGGACGGCAGAGCGCGAAGGCCGACCGCTCGCCGCCCTTGACCAAAGCGGCTGCTGTCAGCGCCACGTCATAGGACGATTTGATCGCGGTCCATGTGCCTTCGACGAAGGTGGCGCCGGCGTCGAACGAATAATAGCCGAGCAAGGCGTCGACGCGCTTGGGTGGCACGTCGCCGCGCAAGCCGCGCGTCGGCCAGGTGAAGGGCATCGCCGTGCCCTCGAAGCCCGCAGCCTTCCACTCCGGCCAGACGGTGGGCAGGAAGTCGATATAGTCCGACCGGTGGATGCGTTTGGCGGCGGCAAGATCATGCTCGACCGGTGCGATGATCGGCCCAAGCTTCTCGCTCTCGACCCGCGCCTTGATGAATTCGGCCCGCGACGGTTTTTCGAAACCTGGAACGATGGCTGATGTGACCAGTTCCATCTGGCCGGCATGGCCGGCGTGGAGCGGCGAATAGACAGTCTTCATGAAATTCCTCTCGAAGTGTGAAATCAGTCAAGGTCGAGGTAGGGGGTCACCAGAGCGAGCCACATTCTTTCCACATCGTCCTCGATGAGGTCGTATGTCTTGCGGTCTCGTTTCAGCCCCACAAGCCGGCAGGCGTGCCCGACATCCATCATCAGCACGCCGAGCCGGCTGGCGATCTTGTCTTCAAGGGCCGGGTTCACATGCTGCAGCCACGCGGCGTAGAGCGCGATGATCTGCTCGTCATATTCGTCCTGGATCGGCCTGAGGTCGGCATTGCCGGAGATGGCCTCGATCACCGGCATCAGGTTGGCGTTTTCGAGATATATCCTGGAGGTATCGATGAAGAGCTTGCGCACTTCCTGGCGAAACTCGTCGCGGTTGGTGGGCGGCGCGACCTTGATGCGCCTGGCGATTACCTCGGGAAAGGATGACAGCCAGCGCCGGGCGAGGTCGAGAAGAATGGCCTCCTTGTTGGGAAAGTACTGGTAGAGCGACCCGACCGACAGGCCCGCGCGCCGCGCAATGGCGAGCGTCGTGGGGGTCTTGGTCCCTTGCTCCCGCGTCAAGATCAAAGCCGCGTCGAGAATCCGGTCGACCACCTTGCTCGACCGCTCTTGTCGCGGCTGCTTGCGCGGTTCGAGCGCCATCCTGGTTTCGCGGCTGAGATTGCGCTTCACGTCCCGATGCCCTCGTTCCCCCGTCCCAAGCGCCGGATGCTGTCCAAAATACATTCGAAATTCGGCACGTTGACAAACGCGAATAATTAGTCGCATTCTTTTATCCACGCTGTTTTCAGAGATCACAAGGGGAATTTCAAACAGCGCACTGGCATCAGGTTTCGTCCGATAGCGCCGCTCCAGCGGAGTGGCAGCTTTTCGGACAAGAGGGTTGTCGGTCTCAGTCAGTCGTCAAAAGCGCGGAGTCGCGATGTCTGTCACGGGTGCGGGTGCTGATCTGATCGTCATCAATGGTCGCGTGCAGACCATGGACGAGGACAATCCCGCCGCCGAGGCCATTGCGATCAAGGACGGCGCCATCGTCGCCATTGGCAGCCGCGCCGCCATCGAAGAGCTCAAGGGACCAGCCACAAAGACCATCGACGCCAAGGGCGGCTCGGTGATCCCGGGCTTCATCGAAGCCCACATGCATCTGTTCTCGGGCGGGGCCGAACTCGCACATCTTCAGCTTGGCGGCATCCACGGCTTCGAGGCACTGCAGAAGGCGATCCGCGATTATGCGTCGACACGGCCCGAGGCGAAGATGCTGGTCGGGCAGGGCGTCGACTACACCGTGCTCGGCGAAGAGCGGGTGACGCGCCACCATCTCGACGCCATCCTGCCGGATCGCCCTTTCTGCATGGCGGCGCCCGACCACCACACGATGTGGGCCAATACCAAAGCATTGGAGATGGCCGGCATTCTGGAGGGGCGCACGCTCGGTCCGGGCAACGAGATCGTCATGGGCGAGGATGGCCTGGCCGCCGGCGAATTGCGCGAGGGCGAGGCCTTCGGTCCGGTGCTCGACCTTGCCGGCGAAAGCCGGGTGCGGCTGGGGCTGTCGACCGGTGGTGAGCCCGACCCGATGCCGTCGGCCGCCGAGCGGGCCGCCGACCGCGACATCATGCGGCGCGGGCTTGCCTGGTGCGCGCGCCGCGGCATCACCTCGATCCAGAACATGGATGGCAATCTCTACCAGCTCGAACTGCTTTCCGAGATCGAGGCCGAGGAAGGCTTGCCCTGCCGCGTCAAGATCCCGTTCCACTACAAGAATTTCATGACGCTCGACATGCTGGAGAAGGCTTCTGTCATGGCCGAGCGCTACGACAGCGAGTGGCTGTCATCGGGCATGGTCAAGGTGTTTTACGATGGCGTGCTCGATTCCTGGACGGCGGTTATGGTCGAGCCCTATGCCGACCGTCCCGACTGGGTCGGCGAGCCGTTGTTCACGCCGCAGCAATTCATCGATCTCGCCACCGCCATCGACAAACGCGGGCTGCAGATCGCCGTGCACTCGATCGGTGATGGCGCCGTGCGCGCTGTCCTCAACGGCTATGAGGCGGCGCAGAAGGCCAATGGCAGGCGCGACAGCCGACACAGGGTCGAGCACATCGAGGTCACCACCGCCGCCGATGTGCCGCGTTTCGCCGAACTCGGCGTCATCGCGTCGATGCAGCCGCCGCATCCGCCCGGGGCCATGGATTTTCCGCTGGAGCCGACCGTGTCGCGCATCGGACGGGACCGCTGGCCGCTGAGCTATGCCTGGCGCACCTTGAAGGAAGCCGGCGCCCATGTCGTGTTCGCCTCGGACTGGCCGGTGGCGGCGATCGACCCGATCCTGAGCATTCAGGCGGCATTGCTGCGCAAACCATGGGCAAAAGGCGATCCGGACCCGAGTTTTTCGCTGCAGGAGGCGCTCGCCGCCTACACGGTCGAAGGCGCCTATGCCGAATTCGCCGAGCATCGCAAAGGCGTGCTGAAACCGGGCTATTTGGCGGATCTAGTGGTTTTGTCGGCTGATATCGAGAAGACGGCGCCGACCGAATTGCACAAGGTGCGGCCGGTGACGACGGTCTGCGGCGGCGAGGTCACCTACCAGGCCTGACAATGGCATGCGGCTTGCAAAGCTTGCGGCTTGCAAGACGAATCGACTGACTGAACTGTGATTCAATGCCGGACTTGCCAACCTACCGGCCGTGTGGTCACATCGAACAGGGGAAAAACTCCGCCAACAAGAGCGGGGTCAACAGTGAGGCGTATCGTGCCGGAAAAACCGGATCGGAATGCAATTGAAGTCGTAAACGTCAGTAAAATTTTCGGATCAGGGGAGGGGCAGGTCGCTGCCCTCGACGCGGTCTCGGTATCTATCCGCGAGAACGAGTTCTTCACGCTGCTGGGCCCATCAGGTTGCGGCAAGACCACGCTGCTGCGGCTGATTGCCGGCTTCGACTTTCCGACCGCCGGCGAAATCCTGCTTTACGGCCAGGACATTGCGCCGCTGCCGCCGTTCAAGCGGCCGGTCAACACCGTCTTCCAGTCCTACGCGCTGTTCCCGCACATGACCGTCGCCGACAATATCGGCTTTGGCCTGGAAATGCTGGGCAAGCCGAAGGCCGAGATCAAGGCGCGCGTCGCCGAGATGCTCAAGCTGGTCAAGATGGAGGCGCTGGCGGGTCGCCGCACCAGCCAGATTTCCGGCGGCCAGCAACAACGCGTGGCGCTCGCCCGGGCGCTGGCGCCACAGCCCAAGGTGCTGTTGCTCGACGAGCCGCTGTCGGCGCTCGACTACAAGCTGCGCAAGGAGATGCAGATCGAGTTGAAGCGGCTGCAGCACGAGACCGGCATCACCTTCATCTTCGTCACCCATGACCAGGAAGAAGCGCTGACCATGTCGGACCGCATCGCGGTGATGTCGTCGGGCAAGATCCTGCAGGTCGGCTCGCCGCGCGATATCTACGACCGGCCGGCCGAGCGCTTCGTCGCCGACTTCATCGGCGAATCGAACTTCCTCAAGGCGGATGTGGTGGGCGTGTCCAGCGGCCGGGCGACGGTGAAGCTGTCGTCGGGAACGGAAATCCCGGCCTCGCTGCCGGACGGTTTCAGCCCCAGCGGCAAGGTCACCATCGTCGTGCGTCCCGAACATGCGCAGCTGGGCGCGGCGAGCCCGAGCGCTTCGCTGTCAGGTACCGTCGAGAACATCGTCTATCTCGGCACCGACACGCACTTCCATCTGCGCCTTGCCGGTGGCGAACCGTTCATCGTGCGGCGCCAGAACAGCCGCGGCGCCGGCGACGGCATCGTGCAAGGCGGCCAGATCGGCATTATGATCGGCAGCGACGCCGCGCAAGTGCTGAAGGACTGATCATGGCGACCGCGGAAGAAGTCGCCAAGGCAGCGGAGCGGCGTGACGTGCGCGACCGCTGGCTGCTGTCAGCGCCGGCATTGCTCGTGATTTTCCTCGCCGCGACCGGCCCGTTGCTGATCGTGCTGATCTACTCGTTCCTGACGCCCGGCCCCTATGGCGACGTGAAGTGGCAGTTTTCGCCCGATGCCTGGCTGTCGGTGTTCATGGAACGCGACATCTTCGACGATACGCTTTCGCTTGCGGCGGCGCATGTCACCATTTTCTGGCGCTCGATCAAGCTCGCGGTGGTGACGACCATTGCCACTTTGGCGCTCGGGTTTCCCACCGCCTATTTCATGGCGACGCGCAGCGAGAAGACCAGGGATCTCTGGCTGTTCCTGATCACCATTCCGTTCTGGACCAACCTTCTGATCCGCACCTTTGCCGTGCTGCAGATCATCCGCAACGAAGGCATCATCAACACCATCCTCATCAAGCTCGGCATCGTCTCGGCGCCGGTGCAGATACTCTACACCGACACCGCGATCCTGATCGGCATGGCCTATGTCTACCTGCCGCTGATGGTGCTGCCGATCTATGCCAGCATGGAGAAGCTCGATTTCCGGCTGGTCGAGGCGGGCTACGATCTCTACGCGACACGCTTCAAGGTGCTGCGCAAGATCATCTTTCCGCTGGTCAAACCCGGCGTCATCGCCGGCTCCATCCTGGTCTTCATCCCGGCCCTCGGCGCCTATGTGACGCCCAGCGTGCTTGGCGGCGGCAAGAACATGATGCTGTCCAACCTGATCGAATTGCAGTTCGGGCAGGGCCGCAACTGGCCGCTCGGCTCGGCGCTGTCGATCACGGTGATGATCATCGTCATGGTGGCGCTGCTTGCCTATGTGCGCAACGCCGGCAAGTCGGGGGTGCGGCATGGTTAGCAACTTTTCGATCAAGCACCAGCCGGGCTTCACGGCGATCGCCGCGACCTGTTTCGTCGTGCTCTATCTGCCGATCATCGTGCTGGTCGCCTACGCCTTCAATGCCGCGAACTCGACGTCCGAATGGGGCGGCTTGTCGATGCGCTGGTTCCAGTCGGCGTGGCAGAACGTGCAAGTCATCGACGCGACGCTGCGCTCGTTCCAGATCGGCGCCGTCGCGGCGGTGCTGTCGACGATCTTTGCCACCATGGCCGCGCTCGCCACCACGCGCACGGCGCCCTATCCGGGCCTCACCTTCAAATATGCGGCGATCAACCAGCCGCTGATGGTGCCCGAGATCGTCACCGGCGTGGCGCTGCTGATCTTCTTCTCGCGCATAAAAATCTTCACCGGCTATTCCGGCCTCGGCTATCTGATCGCCGCGCATACGGCGTTCTGCATTCCGTTCGCCTACCTGCCGATCCGGGCGCGGCTGGAGAACATGGACCTGACGCTGGAGCGCGCCGCAGCCGATCTCTACGCGACGCCATGGAAGACCTTCCGCCGCATCACGCTGCCGCTTTTGTGGCCCGGCATCCTGGCCGGATTGATGCTGGCGTTCGTCATCTCGCTCGATGACGTCGTCATCACCGAGTTCGTCAAATCGGGCGGCCAGGACACGCTGCCGACCTACATGCTCGGCCAGATCCGCCGCGGCATCACGCCTGAGATCAACGCGATATCGACCGCCTTCCTGCTGCTTTCGGTCGCGATCGTCACGTTGTTTTTCTTCGTCAGCAGGAAACGAGACTGAACCGACAATAATGGGAGTTAAAACCATGAACTGGAAGACAATGACAGCCGCCATGGGGTTGGCGCTGCTCGCAACGACGGGCCTGGCCCGCGCCGATGGCGAGCTGAACATCTACAATTGGGGCAACTACACCAGCCCCGACGTGATCAAGAAGTTCGAAGCCAAATACAACGTCAAGGTCACCATCACCGACTACGATTCCAACGACACGGCTCTCGCCAAAGTGCGCCAGGGCGGCACCGGCTTCGACATTGCCGTGCCGTCGCAGACCTACGTGCCGATCTGGATCAAGGAAGGACTCGTGCAGGAGACCGATCCGGGCAAAATGGAGAACTTCAAGAATGTGGCGCCCGAATGGGCCAATCCCGACTTCGATCCCGGCCGCAAATATTCGGTGCCGTGGGCGCTGGGCACTGTCGGCGTCGTCGTCAACACCGATGCCTACAAGGGACCGGCCGACAGCTGGGGCATCATCTTCAACACGCCGGACGAGTTGAAGGGCAAGACCAATGTCGTTCCCGAGATGAATGACGTTATCTTCGCGGCGATCAAATATGTCGGCGGCCAGCAATGCACCGATGACAAGGCGGTGCTGAAGAAGGTGCGCGATACGCTTGTCGCGGCCAAGCCGAACTGGATCGCGATGGAATACAACACCATCGAGAAGATGGGCGCCGGCGACTTCAAGGCAACCAGCGACTGGAACGGCTCGGCGCTGCGCCAGCGGCTGGCCAATCCGGCCATCCACTACAATTATCCGAAGGAAGGCTACGGCCTGTGGAGCGACAACGTTGTCGTTCTGAAGGAAGCCAAGAACGTCGAGAACGCCAAGCTGTTCCAGAACTTCATCATGGATCCGGAAAACGCGGCCGGCCTCTCGGCCTTCCATCGTTATGCCAACGCCATCACCGGCTCGGACAAGTACATGCCGGCCGATATGAAGGATGCGCCGGAAGTCGTCATTCCGGAGGCTGCGAAGGCAAAGGGCGAATTCCAGAAGATGTGCGCGCCTGAGACCCAGGACATCTACACCAAGATCTGGACCGAACTGCAGAAGTAACCGCTTCTTGAGAGACCCGGCGGTTCTTCCCGCCGGGTCTTTCTTTTCCGGAATGACTTTCATGGACTCCTATCGCAACAGCGATCCGCGCCCAGCGATCATGCAGGGCTCGCCGCCGCAAATGGTGCTGCCGAAGCTCGATTGGGATCGGCCGCCCTGGAACCGTTGGGCCTTCCAGCACATTCGCGAATTCCTGCCGACCATCGAGGTCTGGCGCGGCAATGGCCATCGCCATCGTCTCGAACGCGCCGAGACCGACCTCGACGCGCTGCCGGTGGAGGACAGCGAGGGTCGCCCGACAACGCTTGCCGGCCTGCTCGACGAGACCTATGCGGACGGCTTCCTGGTGCTGAAGAACGGCAAGATTGCCTATGAGCGCTACTTCAACGGCATGGACGAGCGCACGCTGCACCTGTCGCAGTCGATGGCGAAGTCGGTAACCGGTACGGTATTCGGCATACTGGTCGGGCGCGGCCTGATCGATCCTGCCAAACCGGTGACCGCCTATCTGCCGGAACTCGGCGAGACCGGCTGGGCCGGCGCCAGTGTGCAGCATGTGCTCGATATGACCACAGGCGTGCGCTTTTCCGAGGAATATACCGACCGTTATTCCGACATCGGCCAGGTCGATGTCGCCACCGGCTGGAAGCCGGTGCCGCCGGGCAGCGATCCGAACTTCCAATGGCCGTCGCATCTGTTCGAACTGATCCTGCGGCTGAAGGACAAGGTGCGGCCGCACGGCGCCGCGTTCGAGTACCGCTCGATCGAAACCGATGTGCTCGCCTTCATCATGGAACGGGTGACCGGCAAGCGGTTGGCGCAGCTGGTCTCGGAGGAACTCTGGCAAAAGCTTGGCGCCGACGAGAGCGCCTGCTTCACCGTCGACAGCGCCGGCTATGCGGTGGCCGATGGCGGTTTCAACGCGACGCTGCGCGACTACGCCCGCTTCGGCCAGCTGATCCTCGACAATGGCCGCGGCATCGTGCCGGCCGACTGGATCGAGGCGACGCGCAATGGCAGACATGGGCCGGACTTCAATCCGAGCCTGCCGGAAGGCAGCTACCGCAACCAGTTCTGGATCGAGAATCCGCGCTCGCGCGCGCTGATGTGCCGGGGCGTGTTCGGGCAAATGATCCATATCGACTGGGACACCAGCATGGTCGTGGTCAAGCTCTCGACCTATCCGGATTTCAGCAATGTCGCCTATTCGGTGGCGACGCTGAAGGCCGTGCACGCCATCGCCAAGGCGCTTGGCTGATCCCAAGCACGCCATCCCTTTGAGGAAACGTTCATGACCGGCAAGACCGCGTTCGAGATCCGCTACGGCTTTGCCCGCAACGAGGTGCTGCTTTCCAACTGGCGGGAAAATCCTTTCAACCGCTGGTCGTTCCAGAATCTCGGCGAACTGGTGCCGACCGCTCCCGTGGCGGCGACGCCTGGAAGCGTCGAGGCGCCGGTGCGGGACATGAGCGGCCTGTTTGGCGAAAAGGTCTCCGTCGCCGGCGCGGCGGAGACGGTGGCTGAATTCCTGGCGCGCTCGAGCAGCGATGCGCTCACGGTGATGAAGGGCGGCAAGATCATCGGCGATTGGTTCGCGCCGCAGATGGAGTTCGGCGCTCGCCACATCATCTTCTCGATCAGCAAGTCGGTCACCGCCATCATCGCCGGCATACTGCAAGCCGAGGGCGTGTTCGAGCCGGAAGCGCCTGTGACGCAGTACATCCCAGAGGCCACCGGCTCGGCCTATGCCGATGCGAGCTGCCGGCATGTGCTCGACATGAGCGTCAGCCTCGATTTCGAAGAGGCCTATCTCGATCCCGACAGCGCCTTTGCTCGCTACCGCCGCGCGACGCTGTGGAACCCGGGCGGCGGCACGGAAAGCCTGCGCGAATTCATCCTGACGCTGCAGCGGCTTGCTGAGCCGCATGGCGAGACCTTCCGCTACCGCTCGCCCAATTCCGATCTGCTCGGCATCCTGCTGGAGCGCGCTTCGGGACAGCGCTTCCCGGACCTGATGCGCGAGAAATTGTGGCTGCCGCTCGGCGCCGTCGGCGAGGCCTCGATTGGCGTCGACATGGAAGGCACGGCACGCACCGCCGGCGGCATTTCGGTGACGCCGCGCGATCTCGCGCGCATCGGTGAGATGATGCGGCAGGGCGGAACGGCCAATGGCCGCCGCATCGTGCCGGAGGCCTGGGTGCGCGATACGGTCGTTACCGGCGGCAGTGCGGAAGCCTGGCAGCGCGGCACCATGGTGCATCTGTTCCCGAAGGGCCGCTATCGCAACAAATGGTATCAGACGGGACACGAAAACGGCGCCTTCTGTGGCATCGGTATCCATGGCCAATGGCTCTACGTCAATCCGAAGACGGAAGTGGTGATTGCAAAGATGGGGTCGCAGCCGGTGCCGGAGGACCATGCGCTCGAACGCGAGATCGTTGCCTTCTTCGAGGCACTGAGCCGTATGGTCTGATCCGACGAAAGCACGACGCTTTCCTGTGGACCTCTTTGGTGGTTGAGAGCGGCGTGGTTGGCGTGGCGGATGTCAGCGCCTATGGTCGCCGCTCTTTTCGACGATAGCAGGAACCACATGGCATCGGACAGCAAGCGCATCGCAGCAATCATCGCGACCGAGATCGGCGCGCGGCCGGAACAGGCGGCGGCAGCCATCGGGCTGCTTGACGAGGGGGCGACGGTGCCGTTCGTGGCGCGCTACCGCAAGGAAGTCACCGGCGGCCTCGACGACACGCAATTGCGCGACCTTGCCGAGCGGCTGGCCTATCTGCGCGAGCTCGATGCACGCCGCGACACGATCCTCGGTTCCATCCGCGATCAGGGCAAGCTGACCGAGGAGCTTGAAGGCAAGATCGTCGCCGCCACCACCAAGGCGGAGCTGGAAGACATCTATCTGCCCTACAAGCCCAAGCGCCGCACCAAGGCCGAGATCGCCCGGGAGCGTGGGTTGGGGCCGTTGGCTGAAACGATCCTTGGCAACCGCTCGCTGGTGCCCGCCGAGGCTGCGCTAGCCTATGTCACCGAGGAAGTGGCTGACACCAAGGCAGCGCTGGAGGGCGCGCGCGACATCCTGTCGGAACAGTTTGCAGAGAACGCCGATCTGGTCGGCAAATTGCGCAGCTACATGAAGGAGCGCGCCTTCATGCGTGCCCGTGTCGTCGAAGGCAAGCAGGAGGCGGGCGCCAAATTCTCCGACTATTTCGACCATGTCGAGCGCTGGGCGAATGTGCCGAGCCATCGCGCGCTAGCAATGCTGCGCGGCCGCAACGAAGAGGTGCTGTCGCTCGACATCGAGGTCGACGCCGACGATGCCTCGCCGGTGAAGCCGGTCGAGCGGATGATCGCCAATGCCTATGCCATCGGCTCCAGTCTGCCGGGCGACCGCTGGCTGATGGAGGTCGCTGGCTGGACCTGGCGCATTAAACTGTCGCTGCACCTGACCCTCGACCTGATGCGCGATCTGCGCGAGCGGGCGGAGGAGGAGGCGATCCACGTCTTTGCCCGCAATCTGAAAGACCTGCTGCTGGCAGCACCCGCCGGATCGCGGCCGACCATGGGGCTCGATCCCGGCATCCGCACCGGCGTCAAGGTCGCGGTGGTCGACGGCACCGGCAAGCTGGTGGCGACGACGACGGTCTATCCATTCCCGCCAAGGAACGACGTGCGGGGCACACAAGTCGAACTCGCCGCGCTCATCCGCCAGCACAAGGTCGAGTTGATCTCGATCGGCAACGGCACCGGCAGCCGAGAGACCGAAAAGCTGGTCGCCGACATGCTGTCCGATATGCCGGCCGGTGCAGGCCCAAAGCCGCTCAAGGTCATCGTCAGCGAGGCCGGCGCTTCGGTCTATTCGGCTTCGGCCACTGCTGCTGCGGAATTTCCTGGGCTCGACGTGTCATTGAGAGGGGCCGTGTCGATCGCGCGGCGTTTGCAGGATCCGCTGGCCGAATTGGTCAAGATCGAACCGAAGTCGATCGGCGTCGGGCAATACCAGCACGATGTCGACCAGTACCGGCTCGGCCGGTCGCTGGAAGCGGTGGTGGAGGACGCGGTCAATGCCGTCGGCGTCGATCTCAACACCGCCTCGGCGCCGCTTCTGGCGCGCGTTTCAGGCCTTGGCGCGTCGCTTGCCGACGCCATCGTCGCGCATCGCGATGCGACCGGACCGTTTGCCAGCCGCAAGGACCTGCTCAAGGTGGCGCGGCTCGGGCCGCGCGCGTTCGAACAATCCGCCGGCTTCCTGCGCATTGCCAATGGCAGCGAGCCGCTCGACGCTTCGTCCGTGCATCCGGAAGCCTACGGCGTGGCCAAGAAGATCGTCGCCGCCTGCGGCCGCGATGTGCGTTCCCTGATGGGCGACAGTGCAGCGCTGAAGGCGCTCGATCCACGCGTCTTCGTCGATGAGCGTTTTGGTCTGCCGACGGTGCGCGATATCATTGCCGAACTGGAAAAGCCCGGCCGCGACCCGCGCCCCGGCTTCAAGACGGCGACCTTTGCCGACGGCGTCGACGACATCAAGGATCTGAAGCCCGGCATGCTGCTCGAAGGCACCGTCACCAACGTCGCCGCCTTCGGCGCCTTCGTCGATATCGGCGTTCACCAGGACGGGCTGGTGCATGTCTCGCAACTCGCAGATCGCTTCATCAAGGACGCGCATGAGGTGGTGAAGGCCGGCGACGTGGTGAAGGTGCGGGTCGTCGATGTCGACATCAAGCGCAAGCGCATCGCGCTGTCCATGCGCAAGGATGGCGGCGAGGGTGGTGCCTCGAAAGGGCTGCGCGACAATGGCGGCGGCAAGCCGGCGCCGCAGCGCCCGCCGGAGCGGCCGGCCCAGGGTGCGTTCGGCGCAGCGCTGGCCGATGCCTTGAAGCGGAAGTAGCTACCACGCCAGAACAACCGGCTCCTTCTCAACCTGGCCCAGCAGCCAGTCGCGAAAGCTGGCGACCGGTGGGTGGCCACGCTTGTCGTGCGGCACGACGAGATAGTAGGCGCTGCGGCTTTGCATTGGGCTTCCAGGTGTGGGCACGAGCTGGCCGCGCTGCAACTCGCCCGCAATCAGGACCTGGGGTAACAGCGCGACTCCAAGGCCGGCCATGCAGGCCTGGGCGACGGTGCCGAACTGCTCGAACTGCATGCCAGGCCCCGTCGGCGCGCTGAGACCTTGCTCTTCGAACCATTCGCTCCACGCGCCGGGACGCGTGGCCATGTGCAGCAGCGGCAGGCGGCTGATGTCGGCCGCCGTGGCGATATGGCGGCTGGCCAGGAAGTCGGGCGAGACCACGGGCATGACGGTTTCGCGCATCAGCAATGTGGAGTCCGCGTCCGGCCAGTCCGGCTGACCGTGGTGGATGGCGGCATCTAGGCGCTCGCGGGCGAAATCGAAACGGCCGATGCGGGTGACGAAATTGATGGTGATGTCGGGGTTCTTCGTGACGAAATCCGGGATCAGCGGCATCAGCCACCGTGTGCCGAAGGTCGGCAAGATGGCTAGGTTCAGCATGCCACTATGCCGATTGCTCATCAATCCGAGCGCTGCGTGGCGCAACTGGCCGAGCGCCGAACGCACCGCCTCGGCGTAGATTTCTCCAGTCGCCGATAGTCGGACATTGCGGCTGTCACGCTCGAACAGCTTGCGGCCGAACTGTTCCTCCAGAAGTGCTATCTGCCGGCTGACGGCGCCCTGGGTCAGGTCAAGCTCCTGGGCAGCAGCGGTGAAGGAGCCGAGGCGGGCCACCGCCTCGAAGGCGGCAAGGGCGCTGGTGCTTGGCAAAAGGCGGCGCTGGACATTCATGATCCATTACTACAGCTCATTGATACGTGATGCAATTTCGTTTGATTTTTTCGGAGTGGAGGCGGATAAGCCCGGCAATCAATATTTTGCTGGGAGAGAGCGAGAGCCATGGCCGCCGACAAGAACGCGTTCGTCTGGGAAGACCCTTTCCTGATCGAGAACCAGCTTTCCGAGGATGAGCGCATGGTGCGCGACGGCGCTGCGGCCTTTGCGGCCGACAAGCTCGCGCCGCGCATCGAGGAGGCCTATCTCGAGGAAAAGACCGATGCCGGCATTTTTCGCGAGATGGGCGAGGCTGGCCTGCTCGGCATCACCATCCCCGAGGAATATGGCGGGCTCGGCGCCAATTACGTGACCTACGGGCTGGTGGCGCGCGAGGTCGAGCGTGTCGATTCCGGTTATCGCTCGATGATGAGCGTGCAGTCGTCGCTGGTGATGTATCCGATCCACGCCTATGGCTCGGAGGCGCAGCGCAAGAAGTACCTGCCGAAGCTCGCCTCGGGCGAATGGATCGGTTGCTTCGGCCTGACCGAGCCGGATGCCGGTTCCGATCCCGGCGGCATGAAGACGCGGGCCGAGAAGACGGCGAACGGCTACAAACTTTCCGGTTCGAAAATGTGGATCTCCAACGCGCCGATCGCCGACGTGTTCGTCGTCTGGGCGAAGCTCAAGGGCGAGAACGGCAAGGACGAAATCCGTGGCTTCGTGCTGGAAAAGGGTATGAAGGGGCTTTCGGCGCCGAAGATCGGCGGCAAGCTGTCGCTGCGGGCGTCGATCACCGGTGAGGTGGTGATGGAAGGCGTGGAAGTGGGCGAAGATGCGCTGCTGCCCAACGCCAGGGGCCTCGGCGGCCCGTTCGGCTGCCTCAACCGCGCCCGCTACGGCATTTCCTGGGGCGCCATGGGCGCCGCCGAGGATTGCTGGCGCCGTGCGCGCCAGTATGGCCTCGACCGCAAGCAGTTCGGCAAGCCGCTGGCCGGCACGCAATTGTTCCAGAAGAAACTCGCCGACATGCAGACGGAGATCGCCTTGGGCCTGCAAGGCTCGCTGCGCGTCGGGCGGCTGATGGACGAGGGCAAGATGGCGCCGGAGATGATCTCGATCGTCAAGCGCAACAATTGCGGCAAGGCGCTCGACATTGCCCGCCAGGCCCGCGACATGCATGGCGGCAACGGCATCCAGATCGGCTACCACGTCATGCGCCACGCGCAGAATCTGGAGACGGTCAACACCTATGAAGGCACGCACGACGTGCACGCGTTGATCCTCGGCCGGGCGCAGACGGGCATCCAGGCGTTCTTCTGAGCCGGGCTTCGGCTGCTTAAATTAGGTGCACCGCAACATCTGTGCTTGGAGAATGCCCAGCAGATGTGTCAGGGTTCGGCGAACTTGTTTGAAACGCCGATCTCCGGGGCCCCATGGCAATTCTGGCAGCCGTCTACCACCTGACCCACTATAAATACGACCGGCCTGTGGTTCTTGGGCCCCAGGTCATCAGGCTGCAGCCGGCGCCGCATTCCCGCACCAAGGTGCTCAGCCATTCGCTGAAGGTCGGGCCGGCAAATCACTTCGTCAATCTGCAGCAGGACCCTTACGGCAATTTCCTTGCCCGGTTCGTCTTTCCCGAACCGGTGACGGAGCTGAAGATCGAGGTCGATCTGGTTGCCGACATGACGGTCTACAATCCGTTCGATTTCTTCGTCGAGCCGGCGGCCGAGACCTTCCCGTTCGACTATCCAGAAGAGATCAGGGACGATCTCGCCATCTACCGCACGCCGGAACCGGCGGGGCCGCTGCTGTCCGCCTTTCTGAAAACCATTGACCGCAGCCCAACCAACACCGTCAATTTCGTTGTCGACCTCAATGCGCGGCTGCAGCGCGAGATCGCTTATATCGTGCGAATGGAAACCGGTGTCTTCTCGCCGGAGGAGACGCTGGCCGCGAAAAAAGGCTCGTGCCGGGATTCGAGCTGGCTGCTGGTGCAAATCCTGCGCAACCTCGGCATCGCCGCGCGCTTCGTTTCCGGCTATCTGATCCAGCTCAAGCCCGATCTCGTGGCGCTCGATGGCCCGGCCGGAACCGCGGTCGACTTCACCGATCTGCACGCCTGGTGCGAGGTCTATATTCCGGGCGCCGGCTGGATCGGCTTCGACCCGACCTCGGGCCTGCTCACCGGCGAAAGCCACGTGCCGCTGGCGGCAACGCCGCATTTCCGCAATGCCGCGCCGATCTCCGGCATGGCGAGCTTTGCCAATGTCGAGTTCGGCTTCGACATGCGGGTCGACCGCATCGCCGAACATCCGCGCATCACCAAGCCATTCTCCGATGAAAGCTGGCAGGCGCTGGATGCGCTGGGCAATAAGGTCGATGCGGCGCTCCAGGCGGGCGACGTGCGGCTGACCATGGGCGGCGAGCCGACCTTCGTCTCCATCGACGATTTCGAGTCGGCCGAGTGGAACACCGCCGCCGTCGGTCCGACCAAGCGCGAAAAAGCCGATGCGCTGATCCGCAAACTGCGCGAACGTTTCGCGCCGGGCGGCTTCCTGCATTATGGCCAGGGCAAATGGTACCCTGGCGAGAGCCTGCCACGCTGGACCTTCTCGCTTTACTGGCGCACCGACGGCCAGCCGGTGTGGAGCGACCCGTCGCTGATCGCGCGCGAAAAGAGCGATGCGAAGGTCGGACCGCAGCAGGCCGAAAGCCTGCTGACGGCAATCGCCGGTGAACTTGGCATCGACAAGGCGATGGTCAGCGAAGCCTATGAGGACCCGGCCGAATGGCTGCTCAAGGAAGGCAAGCTGCCCGACAATGTCGACCCGTCCAACTCCAAGCTGGAAGATCCGGAAGAGCGCAGCCGCATGACGAAAGTCTTCGAGCGCGGGCTGACCAAACCGTCGGGCTATGTGCTGCCGGTGCAGCGCTGGAACAGCCAGGCATCCGGCCAGCGCTGGCGCTCGGAGAAATGGAAGACCAGGCGCGGCCGGCTGTTCCTGGTGCCTGGCGATTCGCCGGTCGGCTACCGCTTGCCGCTGGGCACGCTGCCTTATGTGCCGCCGGCGCAGTTCCCCTACATCGTGCCGGTCGATCCGTCACTGCCGCGTGGACCGCTGCCGGCGCGGGAAGCGATCTTGCCATCCGCTGTTCCGGCCGAACTGGAAGGCGCCGACGAAATGGCGCGGCGCCAGCAGGCGATTTCTTTCACCGCGACGACCGGTCAGCAGGATCGGGTCGAGCAGGAGATCACCGAGATCGGCGGCGCGGTGCGGACGGCACTGTCGGTCGAGCCGCGCGACGGGCGGCTGTGCGTGTTCATGCCGCCGGTCGAGGCGCTGGAAGACTATCTCGAACTGGTCGCAGCCGCAGAAAATGCGGCCAAGGCGATCGGCCTTCCCGTGCATATCGAAGGCTACGGGCCGCCGCACGATCCGCGCCTCAACGTCATCCGCGTGGCGCCCGATCCCGGTGTCATCGAGGTCAACATCCACCCGGCCGCCAACTGGCAGGACTGCGTGGCAACGACGACGGCGATCTACGAAGAGGCGCGGCAGACGCGGCTTGGCGCCGACAAGTTCATGATCGACGGCCGCCACACCGGCACTGGTGGCGGCAATCATGTCGTCGTCGGCGGCGCGACGCCCAATGACAGCCCGTTCCTGCGCCGGCCCGATCTCTTGAAGAGCCTTGTGCTGCAATGGCAGCGACGTCCGTCGCTGTCCTATCTGTTTTCCGGCCTGTTCATCGGCCCCACCAGCCAGGCGCCGCGCTTCGACGAAGCGCGCCACGACTCGCTCTACGAACTCGAAATCGCCATGGCGCAGGTGCCGCATCCGGACCAGGGCAATGCACCGCTGCCATGGCTGGTCGACCGGCTGTTCCGCAACCTGTTGACCGACGTCACCGGCAACACGCACCGCTCCGAAATCTGCATCGACAAGCTGTTCTCGCCGGATGGCCCGACCGGCCGTCTCGGCCTGGTCGAGTTCCGCGGCTTCGAGATGCCGCCCAATGCGCGCATGAGCCTGGCGCAGCAGCTTCTAGTGCGCGCCATCATCGCCCGCGCCTGGAAAAACCCGCTCGACGGCCGCTTCGTGCGCTGGGGTACCTCGCTGCATGACCGTTTCATGCTGCCGCATTATGTCTGGGCGGATTTCCTCGACGTGCTTGACGACCTCAAGCTCAACGGTTTCGAGTTCCGTCCCGAATGGTTCGACGCCCAACTCGAATTCCGCTTTCCGTTCTGCGGCGAGGTCCAGCATGCCGGCATCAAGCTGGAGCTCAGGCAAGCGCTGGAACCGTGGCATGTCATGGGCGAGCAGGGCGCCATAGGCGGCACCGTGCGCTTCGTCGATTCCTCGGTCGAACGGCTGCAGGTCAGGACCGAAGGTCTCAATCCGGAACGTCATGCGATCGTCTGCAACGGCCGCGTCGTGCCGATGAAGGTGACTGACAACCGCGAGGTCGCGGTGGCCGGCGTGCGCTTCAAGGCGTGGCAGCCGGCGTCCGGCCTGCATCCGGCGCTGCCGGTCAACACGCCGCTGGTCTTCGACATCTATGATCGCTGGTCGGGACGGGCGGTTGGCGGCTGCGTCTACCATGTCGCGCATCCCGGCGGTCGCAGCTACGACACCTTCCCGGTCAACGGCAATGAGGCCGAGGCGCGGCGGCTCGCCCGCTTCGAGCCGCGCGGCCACACGCCGTCGGCCTATGTGCTGCGCAACGAAGAACCCTCTGAAGACTTCCCGATGATCCTTGACCTCAGGCGGCCACCCAGACTCTGATCAGCAATGGCAAAGGGGAATCAGAAAAAGATACGCGGCAAGCCGCTGAGGCACAGTCTGCTGGAGCACTACCAGCCGATTGACGGCGTCGTCGACGAGATGGTCGATGCCTCAGGCAATCCGCGTCCGGCCTGGGCCCCTTTCATCGAGGCGCTGGAGGAACTAGGCCCCGAAAAGCTCGGCCAGCGCTTCGCCCGCGCCGACCAGTATCTACGCGATGCCGGCGTCTATTACCGCGTCTACGACAAGGCCGGCGCCAATGAGCGCGAATGGCCGCTGGCGCACATCCCGCTGCTGATCGAGGACAAGGAATGGGCCGAGATCAGCGCCGGCCTCGTGCAGCGCGCCGATTTGTTCGAGGAGATAGTCGCCGATATTTACGGGCCGAACCGGCTGATCGAGAAGGGCATCCTGCCGGCGGGATTGATTGCGGCGAGCCCGGAATATTTGCGGCCGGTCGCCGGCACAAGGCCGGCCAGCGGCCATTTCCTGCATTTTTGCGCCTTCGAGCTCGGCCGCGGACCGGATGGAAGCTGGTGGGTTCTGGGCGACCGCACGCAGGCGCCGTCGGGCGCCGGTTTTGCGCTGGAAAACCGCGTCGCCACGACACGCGCGCTGTCCGACATCTATGGCGAAATGCACGTCCACCGTCTCGCCGGCTTCTTTCGCCGCTTTCGCGATGCGCTGATCGGCATGGCCAAGGAGAATGACGGCCGCGTCGCCATCCTGACGCCGGGGCCGCTCAACGAGACCTATTACGAGCATGCCTATATCGCCCGCTATCTCGGCATCATGCTGCTTGAGGGCGAGGACCTGACCGTCTCCGGCGGCAAGCTGATGGTGCGCACGGTTTCCGGTCTGATGCCGATCAGCGTGCTGTGGCGGCGGCTCGATGCCGCCTTCGCCGATCCGCTGGAACTCAGGCCAGACTCGCAGATCGGCACGCCGGGATTGGTCGAGGCGATCCGCCGCGGCGCTGTTTCGACGGTCAATGCGCTGGGTTCGGGCCTGATGGAAACGCGGGCGCTGCTCGCCTTCCTGCCCAAGATTTCGCGCGCATTGCGCGGCGAAGAGCTTTTGTTGCCCAGCGTCGCCACCTGGTGGTGCGGGCAGGACAGCGAACGCCGGCATGTGCTTGCTAATCTCGACCGCATGGTGGTCGGTCCGGCACTGTCGACACGGCTTGCCTTCGAAGACGACGACCAGACCAGGCTCGGTTCGGCGCTGACGCCGGAAGAACGCACCGCACTGATTGCGCGCATCGAGAGCGACGGCGGCGGCTTCGTCGGCCAGGAAGCGGTGACGCTGTCGACGACGCCGGTCTATGTCGGCGGCTGGCTGGAGCCGCGGCCGGCAAGCCTGCGCGTCTATCTGGCGCGCACACCCGAAGGCTGGACGGTGATGCCCGGCGGCTTCGCCCGCGTTGGCCTGTCGCTCGACCCGACCGCCATCGCCATGCAGCGTGGCGGCCAGGCGGCCGACGTCTGGGTGGTCAGCGACCGGCCGGTGGAACGCGAAACGCTGCTGCCGCAGGAGCATGATAGTTTTGCCCGCACCATGCCGGGCAGCCTGCCCAGCCGCTCGGCGGAAAACCTGACCTGGCTCGGCCGTTATATCGAGCGCTCGGAAGATACGGTGCGCATTCTGCGCGCCTATCATGTGCGGCTGGCCGAGACGTCCGATCCGGACATGCCGCTGCTCGCCGATGTCAGGGACTATCTCGAACCGTTCGGCATTGATCTCGAAGCGGCCATTCCGCCCGGATTGATCGGCACGCTCGACAGCGCCGTCTACAGCGCCGGGCAGATCAGAGACCGCTTTTCGCCCGACGGCTGGCTCGCGCTCAAGGACCTGTCGAAGACAATCCACCAATTCGCAACGACGGTGGCGCCGGGCGATGATGCGACACGGGCGATGACGGTGATGCTGCGCAAGCTCGCCGGCTTTTCCGGCCTGCTGCACGAGAACATGTACCGTTTCACTGGCTGGCGTTTCCTCGAAATCGGCCGGCGCATCGAGCGCGGCATCCAGATCGCCCGAACGCTTGCTCGTCTCACCCGCTCCGGCGCGCCGGACGGCTCGCTCGACATGATGCTGGAGATCGGCGACAGCGTCATGACCCACCGGCGGCAGTATCCAGTGCGGGCCGGGCGCCGAACGGTGGTTGACCTTTTGGCGCTCGATCCGCTCAACCCGCGCTCGATCCTGTTTCAGCTCGAGCGGCTGAAGGCGGAGATCGGCCTTTTGCCGTCGGTTGGCCCGGAGGGGCATATGTCGGTGGCAGCCAAGGAAATCCTGCAGCTCAACACGGCAATTGCCGTTATGGAGCCATCGGAGATGTCGGCGGAGGTGCTGGACGATCTCGCCACCGAGGTCGGCAACCTCTACAACAGCCTCGCCAAAGCGTATTTCGGCTAACATGCTGTACGATATCAGGCTTCATCTCAGCTACGATTATGACGCCGCGGCCGGTGGCAGCCGGCATCAGGTGCGTGTTTTGCCGCAGACCATTGCTGGCGTGCAGCGTGTGGTCGCCGCCTCGCTGTCGTTTGTGCCGACCCCGTCCGAGCGGACGGATTTTGCCGACTTCTTCGGTAACAATGTCACCGCGATCGCCTTTCGCGATGTCCATGACGGGCTCGACATCAGGATGAGCGCGCGCGTGTCGGTGTCGCGGCCGGAGCCTGGGCTCGACGTGTCGCCCGACTTGCAGCGTCTTAGGGAAGAACTCGGCGCGGTGCGGTCACTGGCGCCCGACGCACCGCATCACTTTCTCACGGCCAGCGACCATGCCGGCATCGATGCGGCGATCACCGCCTATGCAAAAGGCAGCGCCGACGGCTCGACGGTCGGCACGGCCATCGATCTGTGCAACCGCATCCACCGCGACTTCACCTATGATGGTGAGGCGACCACGGTTCATACCAGGGCCAGCGACGCCTTCCGTTTGAGGCGTGGCGTCTGCCAGGATTTTTCGCATATAATGATCGCCGGTTTGCGCGGGTTGGGCATTCCCGCCGGCTATGTCAGCGGCTTCCTGCGCACCATTCCGCCGAAGGGCAAGCCGCGGCTCGAAGGCGCCGATGCCATGCATGCCTGGGTCAAGGTGTGGTGCGGGCGCGATGCAGGCTGGCAGGAGTTCGACCCGACAAATGGCATGCGGGCGAGCAACGACCATATCACCGTCGGCTACGGCCGCGACTATTCCGACGTGGCGCCGATCGTCGGCGTGCTGAAAACCACCGGCGGACAGGTCGGCGACCAGGCCGTCGACGTCATTCCGGTTGCGCTGGAAAAGGTCTGACGGCGGAACCAGTGGCTTGTCCGGCGCTTATCTACGAGAAAAATCTCGTGGAGCGGGCATGCTGGACAAATCCGAGGCGCCACCGGGCCGACCTGTTGCCGGACAGGGCGACGATGACACGCCGAGGAATGGTGCGCAGGCCTCTGCCGATCAGGCCGCGCTTACCTATGTCAGCGACAGCGAGCCGGGTATCCGCCGCCTGAAGGCGGGCGAGGGATTTTCGTACAAAGGCCCGAAGGGGCAGGCGGTCAGCGCTTCGGCCATCGCCCGTATCAAGGCGCTGGCCATCCCGCCGGCGTGGACGGATGTGTGGATCTCGCCCGATCCCGCCGGCCATATCCAGGCGACCGGCCGCGACCAGCGCGGGCGCAAGCAGTATCGCTACCATCCGCTGTGGGCCGCGGAACGTGACGGCGCCAAATACTCGAGCCTTGTCGCTTTTGCCGAAAGCCTGCCGGAGCTGCGCCGCCGCATCGATGCCGATCTGCGCCGCCACGGCCTGCCGGCCGAGCGCGTGGTGGCGGCAATCGTCTGGCTACTCGACAACACGATGATCCGCGTCGGCAATGCCGCCTACGCCCGCGACAACAAGAGCTTCGGACTGACCACGCTGCGCGACCGCCATGTCGACATCAAGGGATCGAGCCTGCGCTTTGCCTTCAAGGGCAAGTCCGGCAAGGAATGGAAATTGAAGCTTGTCGACCGCCGCATCGCTCGCGTCGTGCGCGGCGCGCAGGATATTCCGGGACAAAAGCTGTTCCAGTATCTGGATGAGGACGACGCCCGGCATCCGGTGCGCTCCGACGACGTCAACCGCTACATACGCGATGCTGTCGGAGAAGACTTCAGCTCCAAGCATTTCCGCACCTGGGGCGGCACCATCCACGCCGCGTCGCTGTTTGCGCAGACGGAGCTTCCCGAAAGCCAGGCTGGGGTGAAGCGGGTGATGAACACCGTCATCGACAAGGTCGCCGAGCGGTTGGGCAACACGCGCACCGTCTGCCGCAAATGCTACATCCATCCGCAGGTCTTCGAATCCTGGGCGCAGGGGCGGCTGCTCAGCGAAATGACTGAAGCCAACAAACGCAAGCGATCCATAGATGGTCTCGATGACGAGGAGGCGCTGGTGCTGAGATGGCTGAAGGCAGACGAAGGCTGAAAAATTGCCCTAACTTTTTTGTCGACGCCATGTCGGCAGAGGCCCTACTGTTTCGTCCTTTGATACAGAAAAGGACGTCCCATGCTCTACGCTATCCTCTGCTATGCTTCCGAAGATGTCGTCTCCTCCTGGAGCAAGGCACAGGATGACGAGGTGATGGCGAAACTGCTCAATGTGCAGCAGAAATATGCTGACGCCGGCCGGCTTGGCCCGGTGGCACGGCTTCTGCCCACCACCGCCGCAACAACGCTGCGCCAGGTCAAGGGCGAATCGGTGGTCATCGACGGGCCGTTTGCCGAGACCAAGGAACAGTTCCTCGGTTTCTACACGTTGGAATGCGCCGATCTCGATGAGGCCGTCGACTTCGCGCGCGAGCTTTCCGAAGTCAATCCGAGTGGTGGATCCTATGAGATCCGACCGGTTTCCGTCTTCGACCCAACCAGAGTTTTGAAATGACCGACCTTTCCTGGATCAGCTCCGCGATCTCAGCCGCCCGCCCGCAGGCTATGGGTGCGCTGCTGCGCTATTTCCGCGATCTCGATACGGCGGAGGAGGCTTTCCAGGACGCGTGTCTCAGGGCACTCAAGAACTGGCCGCACAACGGGCCGCCGCGCGATCCGGCTGCCTGGCTGATCTTTGTCGGCCGCAACAGCGGCATCGATGCGGTGCGCAAGCGCGCCAAGCAGGCGCCGATGCCGGAAGAGGACCAGATCTCGGACCTTGAGGATGCCGAGAGCGATATCGCCGAGCGGCTGGACGGCGCGCATTACCGCGACGATATATTGCGGCTTCTGTTCATCTGCTGCCATCCGGACCTGCCGGCGACGCAGCAGATTGCGGTGGCGCTGCGCATCGTCTCCGGGCTCACCGTCAAGCAGATCGCGCGTGCCTTCCTGGTCGGCGAAAGCGCCATGGAGCAGCGCATCACCCGCGCCAAGGCGCGCATTGCCGACGCCGGCGTGCCGTTCGAAACGCCGGGCGCTGTCGAGCGGTCGGAGCGGCTCGCAGCCGTTGCGGCCATGGTCTATCTGATCTTCAACGAGGGCTATTCGACAAACAGCGGCGAGGCGCCGGCGCGCGCGCCACTCTGCGAGGAGGCGATCCGCCTGGCGCGGCTGTTGCTCAGGCTGTTCCAGACCGAGCCTGAGATCATGGGGCTGACGGCACTGCTGTTGCTGCAGCATGCGCGTGCACCGGCGCGTTTCGACGAAAATGGCGAGATCGTGCTGCTCGACGACCAGGACCGCTCGCTGTGGAGCCGGAAGATGATCGACGAAGGCCTGGCGCTGGTCGACAAGGCGCTGCGCCACCAGAAGCCCGGCCCCTATCAGGTGCAGGCGGCGATTGCGGCACTGCATGCGCGGGCGGCAACGCCCGAGGATACCGACTGGACCGAGATCGACCTGCTCTACAGCCTGCTGGAAAGGATGCAGCCGTCACCGGTGGTGACGCTGAACCGCGCGGTTGCGGTCGCCAAGGTGCGCGGCCCGGAAGCTGCCCTTGCCATGATCGAGCCGCTCGGCGAAAGGCTGTCCCGTTATTTCCACTTCTTTGGCCTCAAGGGCGGGTTGCTGATGCAGCTTGACCGTGGCGAGGAGGCGCGTGTTGCCTTTGACCGTGCGATTGCCTTGGCCAATACGGCGGCCGAAGCCGCCCACATCCGCATGCACATCGACCGGTTAATGAGAGACGGCGCCGTGAAGGCGCCGGCGAAGACAGCGCACTGAAGACTGCTGGCTCAATCGTGCAATCCCGGCTTGGACCATGCCGGGGTGGCGATTTTCCCCTGAAACGAGTAATGCCACGCCATGACAGTGCCTGACGTGCCCACGGCACGCGGGCGACGTGGCGAGAAGGCTCGACCGGCGCCATATTATGGCGAGCGGATCTGAAAGGGATAAAAATGACGATAGCGACGGAAACGGCTGAACTTCTGGCGAAACTGGGCGTGGCCAAGGACGCGCTTAGCGGCGGCGACCTCATCGTGCGCAGCCCGGTGACGGGCGAGCAGATCGCGGCGCTGAAGACGATTTCGCCGGCCGAGGCCGCCAAGACCATCGATGCCGCGCACACGGCGTTCCAGGCCTGGCGGATGGTGCCGGGTCCCCGGCGCGGGGAACTGGTGCGGTTGCTCGGCGAGGAATTGCGCGCGCACAAGGCCGAGCTTGGCCGGCTGGTGTCGATCGAGGTCGGCAAGATCCCCTCGGAAGGTCTCGGCGAAGTCCAGGAAATGATCGACATCTGCGATTTCGCGGTCGGGCTTTCCCGCCAGCTTTACGGCCTGACCATCGCCACCGAACGTCCCGGACATCGCATGATGGAGACGTGGCATCCGCTCGGCGTCGTCGGCGTCATTTCGGCCTTCAACTTCCCGGTCGCGGTGTGGTCGTGGAATGCGGCACTTGCGCTGGTCTGCGGCGATGCCGTGGTGTGGAAGCCGTCGGAAAAGACGCCGCTGACGGCGCTCGCCTGCGAGGCGATTTTTGCGCGCGCGGTCAAGCGCTTCGGCGCTGACGCGCCGCAGGGCCTGGCGTCGGTTCTGATCGGTGATCGCGCCGTCGGCGAGATCCTGGTCGATCATCCCAAGGTTCCTCTGGTTTCGGCCACCGGCTCGACGCGCATGGGCCGGGATGTCGGCCCGCGGCTGGCCAAGCGCTTTGCCCGCGCCGTGCTGGAACTCGGCGGCAACAATGCCGGCATCGTCTGCCCAACCGCCGATCTCGACATGGCGCTGCGCGCCATTGCCTTCGGCGCCATGGGCACCGCCGGCCAGCGCTGCACGACGCTGCGGCGTCTGTTCGTGCATGACAGCGTCTATGATGCGCTGCTGCCGCGGCTGAAGAAGGCCTATCAGAGCGTCTCGGTCGGCAACCCGCTGGAGACGTCCTCGCTGGTCGGACCGCTGATCGACAAGGCGGCGTTCGACGCCATGCAGAAGGCGCTCAACGAAGCCACCGCCCATGGCGGCAAGGTGACCGGCGGCACACGGGTCGAGAACGGCCACCCCGACGCCTACTACGTGCATCCGGCGCTGGTCGAAATGCCGAAGCAGGTTTCGCCGGTGACGGAAGAGACCTTCGCGCCGATCCTCTATGTGATGAAATATTCCGATTTCGACGCCGTGCTCGACGAGCACAATGCGGTCGGTGCCGGGCTGTCGTCGTCGATCTTCACCCGTGACCTGCAGGAATCCGAGCGCTTCCTCGGGGTCGACGGTTCGGATTGCGGCATTGCCAACGTCAATATCGGCACATCGGGGGCCGAAATCGGCGGCGCCTTCGGCGGCGAGAAGGAAACCGGCGGCGGCCGCGAGAGCGGTTCGGACGCCTGGAAAGCCTATATGCGCCGCGCCACCAACACGGTGAACTATTCCAAGGCGCTGCCGCTGGCTCAGGGCGTGTCCTTCGACATCGATTGAGGCGCTGCGCCGGCTTTCCCTGACCAGTTGATCCATCCCGATTCAGTCGGGATGGATCGCTATTGTTCAGCCTGGAGCTTGACGGCCTGCGCGCCCATATTTTCCTGGTAGAAGCTGTTCGGCTGCCAGGTCTTGGCAATTGGTATGACTACCTGTCCGGAGAGTTGTGAGCGTGCGGGTTCAGCCAGCCTTTTGCATCGGGCGACAGGCCTCGAAAGCGGCATCGATGACCGCAAGCTTGGCGGCCTGGACGGTCATGTATTCCTGGTAGAAGCTGTTCGAGACCCACATCACCGAATGCCCGCGCCGGCCCATCCAGCCGACGCTGCCGAGCTTTTCGGCGTCGCGCAATTTGCGCGCCAGATGGGTGCGCGAGAGTTTCAACCAACTAGCGAATTCGCCGACCGAAACCACGCTGGTCGGGATCTGGTCGAGACCGGCATTGTCAGGATCGATGCCGGACATCAGCCAATCCATGACGATGCCACCATTGTTGAGCCAGATGAACAGCGAGAAGGTCTGCTTGGGCTCGCGCACCGGGCTGGATGAGAGCAGGCCTTCCGCCACCAGTGGCTGCAGCCTGGCAATCATGCCGGGCTGCTCGAGAAACGAAGCGAGGCGATTTCCCCCGTCGAGGCCGTCGAGTGTGCGCAGATGCGCAAACACCCAGCCGTCGAATTCCTTCAGCGTCGCTGGCGTCACTTGAAACGGGTGGGCGCGTCCATCACCGGTGTGCGGCAGGTATTCGATGATGTGATAGTGCAGCATCTCCTTGATGAAGGCCTCGGCCGTGTTGCGGCTGGCGACGGAATAGCGGAGCACGGCATCGATGAAGCGGGCGAGGGTAAGTTCCGTGCGGGGATCGCGCGGGTTTCGGGCGAAATGCAGGGCAAGGCCGGTGTGAGCCAGCAGCCAGCGCTGTTGCGTGGCGAATACGGCGGCCAGGCGCGGGCTCGTTTCATAGATGTGCAGCAGCGCCTTCGACTGCGCCTGGACATGACGATGCAGCGCCGGATGGCCGGCAATATATTCGAAATTCAGCGCCATCCTCCTCGTCCTCCGGCCAGCCCCCGGCAGCGAAGACGCAATCACATTTCCAGCCTTAGCCGCCCGTGTCCAGCCATGCCAACCCGGACAAAAGGCCTAGAGCTGTCAATCGTTCTACGGACACGTTGAAACCGCTCCATCTCTTTGATTTTGAGGCAATTGCGCTGGGAAAGCCCCACGCGCTTTTCCTGGGAAAACCGTTTCACACTTTTCGCGGAACTGCTCTGGTCCGTTCGCGTCCGGCGGATGGCGCGGCCAGCATAGTCAAGCACAATGCCAAGGCCAACGGCGCCGCCGCTTCCGGTCTTCTTCACCGGTTTCGCTGTGAACGGGATGTGCAGGCGTTGATCGAGGATCCGCGCCTGGACCAGACAGCACTGTGCCGCAGCATGGAGTTTGTTGACACGATGGAACACAGTGGCATTGCCACGAGTGGAACGACGGCCCTACAAACGCCTGACGACGAATTCTCAGGATAGGGCAGGCGCTACCATGGGTGGCTGGTTGCATACTCTTCCACTCGCTTGGATGGCTCTCGTCGTGTTCGGGGCCACCTATATCGTCGCGTTCATCTTGCACCAAGGCATCGCCGTTCTTTCCGCCGGCTCCACGGCGCGGTCATTCAAGGCGCTTTCGCCTGGCATGTTGCCGCCGCTTGGTATCATCTTTGGCCTATTTGTGGCGTTCACCGCGGCTCAGGTGTGGAGCGACGATCGCGCCAATGCGGCAGTCAATCGCGAGGCCAGTGCGTTGCGGTCGGTCGTGGTTCTGGCGAGCAGCTTTCCCGGGGAGCCCGAGGCGCGCCTACGGACGCTGGTGCGCAGCTATATCGAGGAAACGACGAGCCAGGAGTGGTCGCTGATGGCCGAGGGCGCGGCGACCCTCACCATAATCCCGCCGGCGCTTAACGAGGCGCTGCGGACGACGCTGGCTTTGGCGCCAAGCAATCCGGGCCAGGAGATCGCGCAGCGCGAGATTACGAGGTGGCTCGAAGACGCCTTCGAGGCGCGTCGCCAACGGATTCTCGTCAGCTCCGCACAAGTCAACCCCACGAAGTGGGCCTGCCTGATCCTGCAGGCCTTCTGTGCTCTTCTCGCGATCGCGGTCGTTCATAGTGATAACCGAATGGCATCGGCGATCGCTCTTGGAAGTTTTGCGACCGGGGTGGCGGCATCCGTTCTCTTGATTCTCGCCCACGACCGGCCCTTCACGGGAGAGATCGCAGTATCGCCGCAGCCGTTGCTGCAAGTTATGCCGGAAGCCAAAGCGGGCGGCGGCGGATGATACAGGCAGGAGTGCTAAGACGGATAAATTCCGTCGCGTTGTGAGACTCTGATTTGGTGACAAGCAAAACAGCGGCCCCTACGACTCGTCCCTCTCATCGCGCAGATTGGACACAACGCGGCGGTTCTGCGACCTGCAGGCGTTGTCGGGGCAGTCGCGGACGAGCCTGTCCTTGCCGTAGCCCTTGGCCCACATGCGGTTGCGGTCTATGCCGCCGGCGGCGAGGTAGTTCATCACTGCATCGGCGCGCTGCTGCGACAGCGCTGTTTCGCTTGCGCCGGGATCATCGGCGAAACCCTGCAGCTTGAGCAGCCAGCGCGGATACTTTGACAACCAGGCAATCTGGGTGTCGAGGGTGGCCTTGGCGACAGAATCGAGTGCGGCCGAACCTTTCGTGAAATAGGTGCGGCGGCCGACATTGAGGATAAAATCCTCCTCGCTGCCCGGCTGCACGTTCTGGAAGCCGGCAATCTCGGCGTTGGTGACGTCGGGCGTGGACGGGGTCAGCGTGTTGCTGGTCGAGCAGGATGCGGCCACCACCAGCAGGCCGGCGGCGAGCAGCCGGCGCGTGTTTTCAATCATGCGGTTCATGATGCGCCATCATTCGACGGTGGTGGAAGCGGGCGCCTGGTCGGCGATGTGCGGCAGGACCTCCACCGCGGTGCCGATTGGGCACCGCTGGTAGAGGTCGATGATGTCTTCCGGGAACATGCGGATGCAGCCGCTGGAAGCGTCGGTGCCGATGCTCCATGGCTCCAGCGTGCCATGCAGGCGGTAGCCGATGTCGGCGCCGTCGCGGTACAGATAGAGCGCGCGTGGCCCGAGCGGATTGTTGGACGCGCCGCCTGCGATCATGGGCGGTAGCTCCGGCCTGCGCTTACGCATTTCGGGGGGCGGGACCCATTGCGGCCACAGCGCGCGGCGGTCGATCGTCGCCCGGCCGTACCATTTGAAGCCCTCCTTGCCGACGCCGACGCCGTAGCGGATGGCGGTCTTGTTTTCCATGATGAGGTAGAGGAAATGGTGGCGGGTATCGACCACGACGGTGCCGACCGGCTCGCTGCTGAAATACTTGACGATCTGGCGATGCCATCTCTTGTCGATCTTGGCGAAGTTGGTCTTGCGATAGACAAAACTGTTGTCGCTGGCGGTACCGGCGAAAAAGGATTTTGCCGCCGCGGCTTGAACAATAGTGCCGGTTGCACCGACCGCGGCCAGCGCCAGGCCACCGATCACGACATCCCTGCGTGATAAAACCATCGGCAATCCCCCTGCCTTAAGCCTGGCTGACCATAGTTGAGAATTATTTCGTCTCAAAGTGGAAAATGCTGCGTGGCTTCAGTCCGCCGACAGCGGAACGTGCGCTTTCGGGATGATGGGGCTAGAAAGCCGACCTTTTTCATCCAGGGTAATGCCGACCGCCTTGCGCCAGAAGCTGGGGCCCGTGATTTCATATTCAAATATCGCGTTTCAGATCGCACTCGGACAGCTTCACACACGTATTGGGCGCGCTTGTTCGCTTGCGATTTACCGGGTATCAACTTAATTGAAGCCGAAGAGGACTTGGCTGCCTCTGCAGGTGAAAAGTGCTGACTTTCCCAGGGTTCTATCTCGCGTCGTGCCTGCTCGCGCTTGTCGCGCTCGTCGCCGTTCTTGAGCTCGGCCTGCTTCCGGCACTGCTTTCGGGCCTTCTCGTGTTCAACCTCGTTCATTTCGCCGCACCGATGCTCCATCGAATCGGGGTCTCCAGCAGCCTGACGAAAAGCCTTGCGCTGACCTTGGTGGCATTGATTTTCATGCTCCTGATCGCCGCTGCTATCTTTAGCGGCGTGTCGCAACTGACTGGCGGTTCGGAGAACGTCGTGACGCTCCTCAAGAAGATGGCCGAGATCATCGATACCGCGCGCGTCCATCTCCCAACCTGGGCGATGGACTATTTTCCGTCGAACATCGAGGAACTGGAAGTCTTCGCTGCCCGATGGCTCCGCGAACATGCCGGCCAGCTTCAACTCGTCGGTCGGGATTTGGGCGTCCTGGTGGTCCACATTATCGTCGGCATGGTGATCGGCGGCTTGATCGCGGTAAGCTCGGCGGCGTCATCGGGCGAGCCCGGCCCATTGGCGGACGCGCTGGCGGATCGTGTCAACTTACTGAGCAAGGCCTTTCGCAACATCGTGTTCTCGCAAATCCGGATTTCTGCGTTGAATACGTTTCTGACTTCGATCTATCTCGTCGCTGTTCTGCCGTCCTTGGGCATCGATCTGCCATTCATCAGGACGATGATAGCGCTGACTTTCGTCGCCGGCCTTCTGCCGGTCATCGGCAATCTGATCTCCAACACGGTGATCGTGGTTGTCAGCCTCAGCATCTCCTTCCTTGCAGCGCTAGGCTCGCTTGCCTTTCTCATCGTCATTCACAAGCTCGAATA
>NZ_JBWLUX010000046.1:0-41416 GCF_057784315.1 Mesorhizobium sp. CNPSo 4684
GCATTGATATCGCGCGGATCTCGAACCTCTCGCAGGATAGACATAATCAACGGCACCGCGGCCTCCTCTGTAGCGAGAAAGCCTCTCAAGAATCCCTCTTTTCCTACTTGGCAAGAGCCAATCAACTTATCTGCGATTCCCCTGCCCTCGAGGGGGGAGATGGGTCCCGCTTCAAGCCGCCTTCGCAACCCCATCCAGTTCCCTCAGCACATCAACCGACAGCTCCAGCTCCGCCGCCGCCAAATTCTCCCTCAAATGCCCAACCGACGATGTCCCCGGAATCAGCAGGATATTCGGCGAACGCTTGAGCAGCCATGCGAGCGCAACCTGCAACGGCGTGGCGCCGAGCCGCGCCGCCACATCCGACAAGGTCGACGACTGCAGCGGGCTGAAACCGCCGAGCGGGAAGAACGGCGTGTAGGCGATACCGGCGCGTGCCAGCTCGTCGATCAATCCGTCATCGTCCCGGTGCGCCAGATTGTACTGGTTCTGCACACAGACGATCTCGGCGATCCCACGGCCTTCCTCGACCTGCGCAGGGGTGACGTTGCTCAGGCCGATATGGTCCACCAGGCCCTTGCGCTGCAACTCGGCAAGCGCCGCCAGCTGCGCCTCGATCGAGCCCTCGGTCGGGCCCATCCCGAACATGATGCGCAAATTGACGACGTCCAGAACCTCAAGTCCGAGATTCCTGAGATTGTCGTGCACGGCCTGCTCGAGTTCCTTGGCCGAATAGGCAGGCAACCAGGAGCCATCGCTGCCACGCCGCGCCCCGATCTTGGTGACGATGACCAGATCGTCGGCATAGGGCGCCAGCGCTTCGCGGATCAGCTGGTTTGTGACATGCGGGCCATAATAGTCGCTGGTGTCGACGTGGTTGACCCCGGAGCCCACCGCTTCGCGCAGCACCGCAATGGCCGCGTCCCGATCCTTCGGCGGGCCGAAAACGTGCGGGCCGGCAAGTTGCATGGCGCCGTAGCCGAGCCGCTTCACGGTGTGGCTGCCGAGGGTGAATGTGCCGGACTTTTGGACAGTGGACATGCTCGATCTCCTTTGAGGAGGCGAAGATAGACGCTGCTCAACCTCGGGATAATAAGGTACAATCCGCACAGCTTGTGCGGAATGGCGAACAATGATGGACCTTGGCGATCTGAACTCATTCGTGGCGGTGGCGCGTGCCGGCGGTTTTCGCGAAGGGGCTCGCGCCAGTGGCGGCAGCGCGTCGGGCTTGAGCGAGGCGGTGCGCCGGCTGGAGACGCAGCTTGGGGTCAGGCTGTTCAACCGCACGACGCGCAGCGTTGTCCCGACCGAGGCCGGCCTCAGCCTCTTGGGACGGCTTGGTCCGGCACTGTCGGAGGTGGAGGCGGCGCTCGACGTGGTCAATGGCTTTCGCGACAGGCCGGCCGGTTCGCTGCGCCTCAATGTGCCGGTCAGCGCCGCGCGGCTGATATTGCCTGACATCATTCCGGGCTTCCTCGCCGCTTATCCCGGCATCCGGCTCGAGGTGATCGCCGATGAGAACTTTGTCGACGTTCTGGCGGCCGGCTGTGACGCCGGCATCCGCTACGACGAGCGGCTGGAGCAGGACATGATTGCGGTGCCGATCGGACCGCGCGTCCAGCATTTCGCCACAGCCGCCAGCCCCGCCTATCTCGATCGCCATGGGCGGCCGCAGCACCCGAGCGACCTGCTTGGCCACTCTTGCCTGCGCGGCCGCTTTGCCAGCGGTGCGATGCTGCCGTGGGAGTTTGAGCGCGACGGCGAGGTGGTGCGGGTCGACACGACGGGGCCGTTGATCGTGCGTATCGGCGGCGCGAGCGATCTGGCCGTCCATGCGGCGATCGCCGGCAGCGGCATCGTCGCGCTCTTCGAGGGCTGGCTTCGCCCGCACTTCGACAGCGGCGCCCTCGAGCCCGTCCTCGAACCCTGGTGGCAGAGCTTTTCCGGACCGTTTCTCTATTATCCGGGACGGCGTCTGGTGCCGGCGCCGCTGCGGGCGTTTATCGATTTCGTCAAGGCCGGCAAGTTCTGAGACTTGAACCGAAGCCGGCGCCGTCACCCCACCCGGCGCTGCGCGCCGACCTCCCCATCGAGGGGAGGTAGGGCGTCACGCCCCTTGCACTATCGTTCCGTGCCCTGCCACCTTATTGAATGGCGTCGGGCGAAACTGCCGCGACCTTCTACCTCCCCTCGATGGGGAGGTCGCGCCGAAGGCACGGGCGGGGTGACTGCCGAGACCCCAAAACAAAAAGGCCGCCCGGAGGCGGCCTTTTCGACATGGAAGTTCGACACGCTTAGCGCTTCGAGAACTGGAAGGAGCGGCGGGCCTTTGCCTTGCCGTACTTCTTGCGCTCGACGACGCGGCTGTCGCGGGTCAGGAAGCCGCCCTTCTTGAGCACGGCGCGCAGTGCCGGCTCGTAGTAGGTCAACGCCTTGGAGATGCCGTGACGAACCGCACCGGCCTGGCCGGACAGGCCACCGCCGACGACAGTGGCGACGATGTCATACTGGCCGGCGCGGTTGGAGGCGATGATCGGCTGGTTGAGGATCATCTGCAGGACCGGACGCGCGAAATAGGTCGCGAATTCCTTGTCGTTGACGACGATCTTGCCGGAACCCGGCTTCACCCAGACGCGCGCAATGGCGTTCTTGCGCTTGCCGGTGGCATAGGCGCGGCCCGACTTGTCGAGCTTCTGGACATGGACGGGGGCAGCCGGCTGCGTGTTGGTGTTGCCGGTAGCCGTTCCGAGTTCTGCGAGCGAGGAAAGCTCAGCCATCTTACGAAGCCTTCTTGTTCTTGGCGTTCAGCGCGCCGACGTCGAGGGTGACGGGCTGCTGGGCGACATGCGGATGTTCCGTGCCTGCATAGACGCGGAGGTTCTTCATCTGGCGACGGCCGAGGGGCCCGCGCGGGATCATGCGTTCGACGGCCTTCTCGACGACACGCTCGGGGAAACGGCCCTCGAGCAGCTGGCGCGCGGTGCGCTCCTTGATGCCGCCGGGGTGACCGGTGTGCCAGTAATAGACCTTGTCGGTGAACTTCTTGCCGGTGAACACCACCTTGTCGGCATTGATGACGATGACGTTGTCGCCGTCGTCGACATGCGGGGTGAAGGTGGGCTTGTGCTTGCCGCGAAGATGATTGGCGATGACAGTGGCGAGACGGCCGACGACGAGACCCTCGGCGTCGATCAGCACCCACTTCTTCACCACATCCGCAGGCTTCTGCGAAAAGGTTGCCATGGAGTTCTGCTTTCGGTTTGGACCTGCCCCAAATGATGGAGAAGGCGTTTCTTGTTGCTTGGATTGGCAAAAGGCACTTACCCGCCGCCAATAACAAAACGGCGGCCTTTGCGGGCCGCTGCTTCGGGTGGGCTTATAGGCGAGGGGGCTTTGCGCGTCAAGACGCAGGAAAAGCCCGTCATCGCCAAAAATATAGTAAAAACAACTATTTGAGTAAAAGGTATTATTTTACCACATCATTTATCCGCTTCGGCGGGATCGAATAGGTGCCCGTTGCATGCGCCACCGTGTGTCCGTCTGGTCCGGCAACGATGTCGATGTCGAACACCATCAGGCTCTTGCCCAGCTTCAGGATGCGGCAATGGCCGTCGATCGGCCCGGCCTCGGCCTTGCGGACAAAGTTGATGTTGAGGTTGACGGTCACCGATAGCGCGTCCGGTCCGGCGTGGCTGAGCACGCAGACATAGCCGCCAATGTCGGCCAGCGTGAACAGCGAGGGGCCCGACACCGTGCCGCCGGGCCGCAAATGCCGCTCGTCGGCATTGAGCCGCACCGTGCAGCCGCCAGGAAACACTTCAAGTGCTTCGTATGAAGCGAATTCGTCGTTGAGTTGGGGGTAGACGCTGGCCATCAGCGCATTGACTTCAGCCGCATTCAGCACCGGCTTGAGATTGTCCTGAGCGGGCATGTCGGTTTCCCCCTTGGCACCTGCGCCTGTATGAACGTGGTCCGGTCCCTGTTGCAACCGTCGCCGATGGCGTCAGGTCGGTTCGTCGCTTGTGCCAGCGTCGGTTTCAAGGTGTTGGACGAAGCAAGATCGCATACTAGATTGTAGTCATCCAACTCGACTGGGGAGAAGCGGCTCATGGCCGAAATAGTCGCGATCAAGCCGCCCGAAGGTCCGGTCATCGCCAGGCTGGACAAGGGCGTGCTGCGCCTGACGCTCGCCAACCCACCTGCCAATGCCTTGTCGCTTGCCGTCATGGCGGCGCTGAGTGCCGAGCTCGACCATGCAAAAGCCAACAAATCCGTCCGCGTCATCGTCCTGGCGGCGGCCGGAAAGGTTTTCTGTGCGGGTCACGACCTCAAGGAAATGACCGCGCGCCGCGCCGACGCGGACAAGGGCAAGGCGTTCTTCGAGCAGACATTTTCGGCTTGTGCTGCCCTGATGCAGGCGATCGTGCGCCATCCGCTGCCTATAATCGCTGAAGTCGACGGCCTCGCCACCGCCGCCGGGCTGCAGCTGGTCGCCAGCTGCGACCTCGCCATCGCCTCGCATGAAGCGACGTTCTGCACGCCGGGCGTCAATATCGGCCTGTTCTGCTCGACGCCGATGGTGGCGCTGTCGCGCAACGTCTCGCGCAAGCACGCCATGGAGATGCTTCTGACCGGCGAGACCATCGATGCGGCAACCGCCAAGGAATTCGGCCTGGTCAATCGCGTCGTGCCGCGCGAATACCTGAATCAGATCGTCACCAAATACGCGCAAACCATTGCTTCCAAATCATCTCTGGTGGTCAAGACGGGCAAGGAGGCCTTTTACGCGCAGGCCGAAATGGGCTTGGCCGACGCCTATGCCTATACAGGACGCGTCATGGTCGAGAACATGCTGGCACGCGATGCGGAAGAAGGCATCGGCGCCTTCATCGGCAAGCGCAAGCCGGAATGGACGGACGACTAAAACATGGAACCGCGCATCTCGATCATCACCGTCGCCACCGACGATCTCGACCGCGCCGTGCGCTTCTACGAGGCGATGGGCCTGACGCGTCACGCCGGCATCACCGACGGCGTTGCCTTCTTCCAGATGGGCGGTGCCATTCTCGGCTTGTTTCCACGCCAAAGCGCCGAAGAAGATTCAGGCGTCACCTTCGCCAGGGCGCCATCCGCGGTCTACCTCGCCTACAACACCCGCTCCGACGCCGAAGTCGATGAGGTGCTCGCCATGGCGGAAAAAGCCGGCGGCAGGATCGTCAAGCCGGCGGGGCGCGCCTTCTGGGGCGGCTGGTATGGCTATTTCGCCGATGCCGACGGCCATGTCTGGGAAGTCGCGCACAATCCGGCCTTTCCGATCGCGGAAGACGGCACCATCTCGCTGCCGGACTGATCGGTCCGCATGGCCTATCGCAAGCAACTGACGCGACTGAAGGCGCCTTATCTCAAGCGCATCCTGCTCGACGCCACAAAGGTCGAGGACTGGGAGAAATATCCCTGGAACCTGCCGCTGTTTCGTGGCCGTGAGTTCGAACTGGAATTCACCACGCCGATAACCATCATCGTCGGCGAAAACGGCACCGGAAAATCGACGCTGCTTGAGGCCATCGGCGCGCTGGCCGGCTACGACGAGGCCGGCGGCGGCAAGGGTTACATGCCCGTCGACCATTCCCGTGCCATCGACAAGAGCGGTGCTGGGCTGGTCAATAGCTTTCGTTGCCATTGGCTGCCGAAGGTTACAGCCGGTTGGTTCTTTCGCGCCGAATCCTTCTATTCTGTTGCCCGTTACCTCGACGAGGCGGCCAGAGAATCCGGCGGGACGCCGCCGGATTTTCTGTCCTGGTCCCATGGCGAGGGATTCATCCGCTTTTTCGAGGAGCGCTGCCGTCGGCAAGGCATCTACATCCTCGACGAGCCCGAAAGCGCGCTGTCGCCGTCGCGGCAGATCGAGCTGCTGAAGATGCTGCGGCGCATGGACCAGTCGGGCACGGCGCAAGTGATCATGGCCACGCATTCGCCGCTGCTGATGGCTTGTCCCGGCGCGCGGCTGTTTCGCATCAGCCGCTTCGGCCTCGACCCGACCGATTTCAGCGACACCGATCATTTTCGCATGATGCGCGACTTCTGCACCGACCCGCAGGCGTTTATGGAAGAGTCGCTGAGGGAGACTGACGAGTGAACCACGATACCTACGACAATGCCTATATCGGTGGCATCCTCAATTCGGTGAAGACCATCGCCATGGTCGGCGCGTCGGCCAATGACGTCAGGCCGAGCTTTTTCGTGCTGAAATACCTGCTGGCCAAGGGTTTTTTGGTCTTCCCGATCAATCCCGGACAGGCCGGCAAGGAAATCCTCGGCCGCACAGTCTATGCCAGCCTGGCCGATCTGCCGGGTCCCGTCGATATGGTCGACATTTTTCGGGCCTCCACTGCAGTGCCCGGCATTCTCGATCAGGTGCTGAAGCTCAATCCCTTGCCGAAGGTGATCTGGATGCAGCTTGGCGTGCGCAATGACGAGGCGGCGGCGCGCGCCGAAGCGGCCGGCATCAAGGTGGTGATGAACCGCTGCCCCAAGATCGAATATGGCAAGCTGTCGGGCGAGATCGGCTGGACCGGTGTTAACTCGGGTGTGCTGTCATCGAAGAAGCCGCTGATGCGGCCGGGATTCCAGAGTTTTGGCGTGCGCCAGAAATAGACCGCGATCCCGAAAGCCATGCTCGGTTCCCAGGCGAGCAAAATATTCCGGGAAGCGATGAAGTTCCCCGCGCGTTCATCGTAGATCGCTTGCCGAAAGGTATTTTCTTCTTTGCATTCGTGGCTGCGGTTCGCCAAGAATGCCCACGATTTTCAGAAGGTTCAGGAGAGGGAGGTTTCGATGACCCGTACGCCCGGTTTCAATACGCTCGCCGTCCATGCCGGCGCCAAGCCCGACCCGGCGACCGGCGCACGCGCCACGCCGATCTATCAGACGACCTCCTTCGTCTTCGACGATGCCGACCATGCCGCGTCGCTGTTCGGGCTGAAGGCCTTCGGCAACATCTATACCCGCATCATGAACCCGACCCAGGCGGTGCTGGAGGAACGCATCGCCGCGCTTGAAGGCGGCACCGCGGCGCTGGCCGTTGCCTCCGGCCACGCCGCGCAGGTCCTGGTGTTCCACAATCTAATGCGCCCCGGCGACAATTTCGTCGCTGCGACAAGGCTTTACGGCGGCTCGATCAACCAGTTCGGCCATGCCTTCAAGAATTACGGCTGGGAAGTGCGCTGGGCCGACACCAACGACATCTCGACCTTCGAGAGCCAGATCGACGACAAGACCAAGGCGATCTTCATCGAGAGCCTGGCCAATCCGGGCGGGGTCTTCGTCGACATCGAGAAGATCGGCGACATTGCCCGCAAGCACGGCCTGCCGTTGATCGTCGACAACACGCTGGCCTCGCCCTATCTGGTGCGGCCGATCGAGCATGGCGCCGACATCGTCGTCCATTCGCTGACCAAATTCATCGGCGGTCACGGCAATTCGATCGGCGGCGCCGTTGTCGATGGCGGCACCTTCGACTGGTCGAAATCGGGCAAATACCCGATGCTGTCGGAGCCGCGCCCCGAATATGGCGGCCTCGTCCTGCACGAAACCTTCGGCAATTTCGCCTTCGCCATCGCCGCCCGCGTGCTCGGCCTGCGCGACCTTGGCCCGGCGATCTCGCCGTTCAACGCCTTCCTGATCCTCACCGGCCTGGAAACCTTGCCGCTCCGGATGCAGCGCCATTGCGACAACGCGGTTACCGTCGCCGGCTGGCTGTCCAACCATCCCAAGGTCGCCTGGGTGAACTATCCGGGCCTGCCCAGCGACAAGAACAACGCGCTGCAGAAGAAATACTCGCCGCTCGGCGCCGGCGCTGTCTTCACCTTCGGCCTGAAGGGCGGCTACGAGGCGGGCGTCAAATTCGTCGAGGCGCTGGAACTGTTCTCGCATCTGGCCAATGTCGGCGACACCAAGTCGCTGGTCATCCACCCGGCCTCGACCACGCACCGCCAGCTTTCCGACGAGCAGAAGGTCAAGGCTGGTGCCGGACCGGATACAGTCCGGCTTTCGGTCGGCATCGAGGATGTCAACGACATCGTCGCCGATCTGGAACAGGCCCTGGCCAAGGTTTGATCTTTACCCTCCCCCTTGTGGGGAGGGTCGGCGCGTAGCGCCGGGTGGGGGTGAGCCGGCGCGCAAGCCAGCTCTTTCATGGAGGCAATTCTTGTCCACGCATTACCTGACGATATCGACCGACAGCGTCGACGCCGAGCATGGCGCGCCGGCGCCGGATCGCCTGATTGCGGGCGATCCGAAGTTCCGCACCTGGAATGTCGAGGAGCGCGATGGCGGCCTCTATGCCGGGATATGGGAAGCCACACCCGGCAAATGGCGCATCGTCTATGATGAGTGGGAGTTCTGCCACATCCTGTCCGGCGTTTCGGTGATAGCTGAGGACGGCGGCGAGGCGCGCACCGTGCGCGCCGGCGACAGCTTTGTGCTGAGGCCGGGTTTCAAAGGGACCTGGGAAGTGCTCGAGACCACCCGCAAGGAATATGTGATCAGGCTTTAACGGCTAGCGGCCGGCCACAGCAGCCGGTCAATATCATCGTCGGAAAAACCGTATTGGCTCATCATCTCCCGGTGCCACGAGCTGCCGAGCAATTCATCCAGGCACCGATCCACCTTTTGACGTAGCGCGGCATTGTTCTTGGCAAGCGCGAAGGCGCCGGCGGCAGGCTGCTTCTCGGATGCCGGAACATCGACGACGTCGAGCGGAGCATCGGGTTCGCGGGCGATGTATCCTCGATGCGCCATGGCGACACTGGCATAGGCCTGCACTGCACCCTGCGCCACGGCCTCCGCTGCTTCCGCCTGCGTTGCGAATGTTTTGATCCGTCCGGGGGGAACGCCGTTCTGCAGTGCGGTTTGATGCTGAATCTGGTCTGAGATCACGGCCAATATCGCCGAGGGGTTCCGGGCGAGCGAGCGGTAGCCCGCCAACCCCAGCGGATCGCCCTTCGCGACCATCAGCCCGTCAGGCAATGCCCAGATCGGTCGCGTAAAGTCGACGAGCTTTCGGCGCTCGTCCGAGATGAACAGGCCTGTGGTCATATCCCAGCGGCCTTTGGCCACTCCGGGCAGCAAGTCGGCGAACTCTATCTCGATGGGCGAGAAATCCGCCAGCTCAACCATCTGGCCAATCTTCTCGGCGAGCTTTGCGTCGCAGCCGCCGAGCTTGCCGGAAGCATCGGTGAAGCAGAAAGGAGGTTCCTGCAGGAAGGCGAATCTCATTTCGCGTTGCCCTGGAAAGTCACCGCGAGCTTTTCCAGCCCGTGGAAGTGATAGCTGTCGCGGAAGCGCGGCGCCTCGGCCAGGCGCAACTCCGGCCGCCGCTCGAACAGCGTTTTCAGCGACACCTGCAATTCCAGCCGCGCCAGCGGCGCGCCGATGCAGAAATGGATCCCGGCGCCGAACGAGACATTCTTCTGGTCGGCGCGGCCGGGCCGGAAGACCTCGGGTTCGGCAAAGGCAAGCGGATCATGGTTGGCCATGCCGAGCAGCAGACCGATCGTCTCGCCCGGTTGTACGACAACCCCTGATGTCACCTCGATCTCCTGATAGGCGTAGCGGGTGAACATGTGCAGCGGCGCGTCGAAGCGCAGGCATTCCTCGACGGTGGCCGCGGTAGCCTCCGGCGAGGTGAAGAAACGGCCGGGATCGCCGCCTTGCGCCAGCAATGAGCGCACGGCGTTGCCGGTCTGGTGGACCGTTGCTTCGTGGCCGGCATTGAGCAAAAGGATGGCGGACGAGACCAGTTCGTCCTCCGAGAGTTTCTGGCCATCCTCCTGCGCCGCGATCAGCAGCGACAACAGATCGTCGCCGGGCTTTTTGCGCCGCTCGGCGACGTAGCCGCGCAAAAAGCCGGAAAAATCGTGCGCGGCGCGATTGGCCGTCTCCTCTGTCTCGCGGGTGCGGCCATGCATGTACATGGCCACCATCTGGTGCGACCAGTCGAGCAGTTGCGGCCCCATCTCGACCGGCACGCCGAGCATTTCGGCAATGATGGTGATCGGCAAAGGCGCGGCGAAGGCAGGCAGCAGATCGACCTGGTCCGGTTTGAACCGGTCGATAAGTTCATTCGCGAGCGCTTCGACGCGCGGCCGCAGCCGCTCGACCTGGCGCGAGACGAAGGCGCGATTGACCAGCGTCCGCAGCCTGGTGTGCACCGGCGGCTCCAACTCCAGCATCGAATTCACCTCGATGCCGTCGAAGGCGGCGAGATGCGAACGATCTTCGCCGATGCCGCGGCTGTCGGGGATGCCGGCCGGGTTCTGGCGGCCGAAACGGCGGTCGCGCAGCAGCCGGTTGACGTCGTCGAAGCCGCCAAAACACCAGAAGCCGAATCCTTCCCAGAAGAAGGCCTTCGATGCGCCATGCAGGAAGGCGTAGGCGTCGTAAGGGTTCTGGAAAAACGCCGGTTCATGCGGATCGAGCCGCAGGCGGCGCGCGGCTGGATCAAAGGAGAGGTAGGGCGGCATGGATTTGGTCATGCCAGACCATTAGCGCGGCTTGCCAGCTTGGTGCCAGACCGTATGTTGGCCACCGACGGGCCTGTGGATTGAGCCAGCCGGGACGGCTCTCGACGACGTGCCGAAGTCTAATCCTGGCAATGGCGCGCAATGTGCACACGGCGCCACCTGGTCGAGCCTTCCTGTACCACCACCCGGCGCGCCACCCGCTGGTATGACGGCGCAATCTCAGTGATGTGCCGCCGCTCGGGCCGCACCAGCACTTCATGCGCAACGCTCTCATATTCGGCCGGCAGCACGACCCGGCGGGTGCGTTCTGGTTCAATCTCTACCGTTTCGGCGACACGCGCATAGCGAGCCTTGCGCCAGACCTTGCACAGCACCCGGCGGCCATGGATGACGCGCCACTCCCAGGCATAGCCGCCATCGTCGACCTTGACCGTGTGATAGACGGTGCGGGTGATGGCCGGCACGACCTCATAGGTGACGCGGGGCGGCGCGATCTGCTCGACGCGCTCAAGCGTGCCGTAGATCGGCGGGTCGTAATCGACCAACTGCCCGCCGGGGCTGACCATGACGTCTTCATAGACGGTGTCATAGAGCGCAGGCCTGTGCACCGGCTCGTAGCATTCGACGGCGCGGCCGCCGGCGACCGCTTCGGACACCATGCCGAGACCGGCAAGGCCGGCAATGGCCAAGGAAGCTGTTTTCCTGATCATGGCACTCCCCCTGTTTGAACGCGAAAACGCAGGTTCAACGTTGAATTGTAGGGTATGGTTCTCTAGGGGAAAGCGGTTTCACCGCATTTCGTTAAGCGATGCGGTTAAGGAATTGCTACACCCGAAAGCACGGCCGGCCGCGTTCGGGCTCCCCTTGCGCGGAAACCTTGATTCGACTTAACCAGATGGCTAGGAGAAGGCGGCCTTGCGCTAGGGTGAGCCGGCATCCTATTTACATCCTAACCGTCCAGAACCGATTCTGCCCGATTGCTAATGTTTCCGGCGCCGGAATCCCCATCTCCAAAAAGGGATAGTCCATGAAGAACCCCGTCGAAACCTACATGAACCTCGTTCCGATGGTGGTCGAGCAGACCAATCGCGGCGAGCGGGCTTACGACATTTTCTCGCGCCTCTTGAAGGAGCGCATCATTTTCATCACCGGCCCGGTCGAAGACGGCATGGCGACGCTCGTTTGTGCACAGCTTTTGTTCCTCGAGGCCGAGAACCCGAAGAAAGAGATCAACCTCTACATCAACTCGCCGGGTGGCGTCGTGACCTCGGGCATGGCGATCTACGACACCATGCAGTTCATCAAGCCGGCGGTGTCGACGCTGTGCATCGGCCAGGCCGCTTCGATGGGCTCGCTGCTTCTGACCGCCGGCCACAAGGATATGCGTTTTGCCACGCCGAACGCCCGCATCATGGTTCACCAGCCTTCCGGCGGCTTCCAGGGCCAGGCTTCCGACATCGAGCGCCACGCCCAGGACATCATCAAGCTGAAGCGCCGCCTCAACGAGGTTTATGTCAAGCACACCGGCAAGAGCTACGAAGAGATCGAAAAGACGCTTGACCGCGACCATTTCATGACCGCCGACGAAGCCAGGGATTTCGGCCTGATCGACAAGGTCATTTCGTCGCGCGAGCCGGTCGAAGGCGCTGCCGCATAAGGCTGCATGGCAGTTGGATGGCGGGATAACGCGCTTTTGCTGGGATTTGCGGCATTTCGGCCACAATTGGCTGTTCCCTCGGCGGATGGGATTGCCTACGTTAATGCTATGTTGATTTTCGACGGCTTAGCTTTGTGCGGGGTTGGCGCGAATCATTGCTACGTTTTCTGATTTGTGTTTCGTACGGATTGCGTTGCGGGAGCCGGGACACTGGCGGCGGCGAATTCCCGCGATAGATAGAATATGCGCCGTTCCAGCCAGACCATCGGCGGGCGGCGATGAAAGGACAGGAAAATGAGCAAGGTCGGCAACAACAGCGGTGATTCCAAGAACACGCTTTATTGCTCGTTTTGCGGCAAAAGCCAGCACGAGGTGCGCAAGCTGATCGCCGGCCCGACGGTGTTCATCTGCGACGAGTGCGTCGAGCTCTGCATGGACATCATCCGCGAGGAGAACAAAACCTCGATGGTGAAGTCGCGCGAGGGCGTGCCGACCCCGCAGGAGATACTCAAGGTCCTCGACGACTATGTCATCGGCCAGCCCTACGCCAAGCGCGTGCTGTCGGTGGCCGTGCACAACCACTACAAGCGCCTGGCGCATGCCGGCAAGAACAACGACGTCGAACTGGCGAAGTCCAACATCCTGCTGATCGGCCCGACCGGCTGCGGCAAGACGCTTCTTGCCCAGACGCTGGCCCGCATCATCGACGTTCCCTTCACCATGGCCGACGCCACGACCCTGACCGAAGCCGGTTATGTCGGTGAGGACGTCGAAAACATCATCCTGAAGCTCTTGCAGTCGGCCGACTACAATGTCGAGCGCGCCCAGCGCGGCATCGTCTACATCGACGAAATCGACAAGATTTCGCGCAAGTCGGACAACCCCTCGATCACCCGCGACGTGTCGGGCGAGGGCGTACAGCAGGCGCTGTTGAAGATCATGGAAGGCACCGTCGCCTCCGTGCCGCCGCAGGGCGGCAGGAAGCATCCGCAGCAGGAGTTCCTGCAGGTCGACACTGCCAACATCCTGTTCATCTGCGGCGGCGCCTTCGCCGGGCTGGACAAGATCATCTCGGATCGCGGCAGGAAAACCTCGATCGGCTTCGGCGCCATCGTCGCTTCGCCCGAGGATCGTCGCACCGGCGACGTGTTCCGCCTGGTCGAGCCCGAGGATCTCCTGAAGTTCGGCCTCATTCCCGAGTTTGTCGGCCGTCTGCCGGTCCTGGCGACGCTTGAGGACCTCGACGAGCCGGCGCTGATCCAGATCCTGACCGAGCCGAAGAACGCGCTGGTCAAGCAGTATCAGCGGCTGTTCGAGATGGAGAGTGTCGACCTGACCTTCCACGAAAATGCGCTGTCGGCGATCGCCAAGCGTGCCATCGAGCGCAAGACAGGCGCCCGCGGCCTGCGCTCTATCATGGAAGCGATCCTGCTCGACACCATGTTCGAACTGCCCGCGCTGGAAGGCGTGCGCGAAGTGGTGATTTCGGAAGAAGTGGTGACGGGCAGCGCCCGGCCGCTCTACATCTATTCCGAGCAGAAGGAAAAGAAGGGCAACGTCAGCGCCTGACATGGCATCTGGCCCAATCTTTTTATGGAACGGCGCCCCTTGGGCGCCGTTTTGCTGTGGTGAGGTATCAGTTCTAGTGCTGGATTGGACGAACCGCCCGTGTTGACCCTTGATCTTTGCCCCTTGTGCATCCAACTAACACTGGAAGGCCGTGGTGCCGAATTCTGTGCTGTAAAACTCCCGTCACAAACGGTGGTAGGCGGAACGACCTACGGTCGTTAATATGAGATTCGCGGTTGGCTCAATTAGCGGCCGCGACATGAAAGGTTGGACAATGGCCAAAATATCCAAGGCTCCCAGCGACGGCGTCTTCGCAGTCCTCCCACTGCGCGACATCGTGGTGTTCCCGCACATGATCGTGCCGCTCTTTGTCGGGCGTGAAAAGTCGATCAAGGCGCTGGAAGAGGTTATGGGTCAGGAAAAGCAGATCCTGCTTGCCACCCAGATGAATGCCGCCGATGACGATCCCGAGCCCGATGCGATTTTCGACATCGGCACGCTCGCCAATGTGCTGCAATTGCTGAAGCTGCCCGACGGCACCGTCAAGGTGCTGGTCGAAGGTGCTTCGCGTGCCAAAATCGTCTCGTTCACCGACCGTCCGGACTTCCACGAAGCCCGCGCTGCCGCGCTGGTCGAGCCGGAAGAGGAAGAGGTTGAGGTCGAGGCGCTCGCCCGTTCGGTCGTCACCGACTTCGAAAACTACGTCAAGCTGAACAAGAAGATCTCGCCCGAAGTGGTGGGCGCTGCCAGCCAGATTGACGACTATTCCAAGCTCGCCGATACGGTCGCTTCGCACCTTGCCATCAAGATCCCTGAAAAGCAGGAGATGCTGGCCACGCTTTCCGTCAAGGAGCGGCTGGAGAAGGCGATGGGCTTCATGGAAGCCGAAATCTCCGTCCTGCAGGTGGAGAAGCGCATCCGCTCGCGCGTCAAGCGCCAGATGGAGAAGACGCAGCGCGAATACTACCTCAACGAGCAGATGAAGGCGATCCAGAAGGAGCTCGGCGAAGGCGAGGACGGCCGCGACGAGGCCGCCGAGATCGAGGCGCGCATCAAGAAGACCAAGCTCTCCAAGGAGGCCCGCGAAAAGGCGGAAGCCGAACTGAAGAAGCTGCGGACGATGTCGCCGATGTCGGCTGAATCGACCGTCGTGCGCAACTATCTCGACTGGATCCTGTCGATCCCGTGGGGCAAGAACTCCAAGGTCAAGCAGGACCTGGCTTTCGCGCAGAACGTGCTCGACACCGATCATTTCGGCCTCGACAAGGTCAAGGACCGCATCGTCGAGTATCTCGCCGTGCAGAGCCGCCAGAAGAAGCTGAAGGGGCCGATCCTGTGCCTCGTCGGCCCTCCCGGCGTCGGCAAGACCTCGCTCGGCAAGTCGATCGCCAAGGCGACCGGCCGCGAGTTCATCCGCATGGCGCTCGGCGGCGTGCGTGACGAAGCCGAGATCCGTGGTCACCGCCGCACCTATATCGGTTCGATGCCCGGCAAGGTCATCCAGTCGATGAAGAAGGCCAAGAAGTCCAACCCGCTCTTCCTGCTCGACGAGATCGACAAGATGGGCCAGGACTTCCGCGGCGATCCGTCATCGGCCTTGCTCGAGGTGCTCGATCCCGAGCAGAACTCGACGTTCATGGACCATTACCTCGAGGTCGAATACGACCTTTCGAGCGTGATGTTCGTGACGACGGCGAACACGCTGAACATCCCTGCGCCCTTGATGGACCGCATGGAGATCATCCGTATCGCCGGCTACACCGAGGACGAGAAGATCGAGATCGCCAAGCGTCACCTGATGCCCAAGGTGGTCCGCGACCACGCCCTGCAGCCGAAGGAGTTTTCGGTCAGCGAGGACGCGATCCGCGGCATCATCCAGACCTACACCCGTGAAGCGGGCGTCAGAAGCCTGGAGCGCGAGCTGATGAAGCTCGGGCGCAAGGCGGTGACCGAGATCCTGAAGACGAAGAAGAAGTCGGTCGCGATCACCGCCGCCAATCTTTCGGATTACCTCGGCGTTCCGCGCTTCCGCTTCGGTCAGGTCGAGGCTGACGATCAGGTCGGTGTCGTCACCGGACTTGCCTGGACGGAAGTCGGTGGCGAGTTGCTGACGATCGAAGGCGTCATGATGCCCGGCAAGGGTCGCATGACGGTGACCGGCAATCTGCGCGACGTGATGAAGGAATCGATTTCAGCGGCGGCCTCCTATGTCCGCTCGCGGGCCATCGATTTCGGCATCGAGCCGCCGCTGTTCGACAAGCGCGACATCCATGTGCACTTGCCGGAAGGCGCCACGCCGAAGGACGGACCGTCCGCAGGTGCCGCCATGGCGACAGCCATTGTATCGGTACTGACGGGTATTCCGGTCAGGGCCGATGTGGCGATGACTGGCGAGATAACGCTTCGCGGCCGCATCTTGCCGATCGGCGGCCTCAAGGAGAAGTTGCTCGCCGCACTGCGCGGCGGCATCAAGAAGGTGCTGATCCCGGAAGACAACGCCAAGGATCTGGCGGAGATTCCGGACAATGTGAAGAACGGCATGGAGATCATTCCGGTCTCACGCGTCGGCGAGGTTCTGAGGCATGCGCTGGTGCGCATGCCGGAGCCGATCGAGTGGGTCGAGCCGGTCAATCCACCGGCCACGACCGACAGCGCCGACGATGCTGGAAAGTCGCTTGCACACTAGAGCGCCGCGCGTCCACTTGGACGCGCAAAGGACGCTCTAGCACTCTAGACTGGCGCATGGTCCTTTCCGAAAACCGGCTACGGTTTTCGGGGCTATGCATTAGAAAATACTAAAGGTGCAGTGCACAAAGAGAGAGCCGGGCATTGAGCCCGGCTTTTTCATGTGAAAAACCCACCTTTTCCGGGCTTTTTCGAACTTTTTCCGCGCTTTTCGACTTGGTTGCGGGAGCGCTTCTTTCTAAAGTCCGTTTCCTGCCGGATGAGTCGAAGAGTTCCGGTTTTTCTCATGGAAGGGAATTTTTATGAACAAGAACGAACTGGTTTCCGCTGTCGCTGAATCCGCGAGCATTTCGAAGGGTGACGCACAGTCGGCGGTCGATGCGGTGTTCTCCGTCATCACTGGCGAACTGAAGAAGGGCGGCGATGTACGGCTCGTCGGCTTCGGAAATTTCACCGTCTCCAAGCGTGCGGCGTCGACTGGCCGCAACCCGCAGACTGGCGCGGAAGTGAAGATTCCGGCGCGTACCGTGCCGAAGTTCTCGGCCGGCAAAGGCCTCAAGGACGCGGTCAACTAAGACCATTTTTTCTTTTCAGAGAATCTTGAAAAGCCGGGTTCGCCCGGCTTTTCTTTTGCCTCGACGGCAACGCGACACCCACGCCGTCAGCCCGCTGAGGCGAGCCTTCAGCCCACCGGCGCGTCGGCCCTCATCAGGCCTTCCTGCTTGAGATCGGCCCAAAGTGCCGCGGGCAGCTTGGCGTCGAGCAGTGCGCGGTTGCTTTCAACCTCGGCCGGCCGCTGGCCGCCGGGGATGACCGACACCACGGACGGATGCAGCAGCGGGAATTGCAGCGCTGCCTCGATCAGCCTGACGCCATGGCGCTTGCAGACAGCCTCGATGCGCCCGACACGATCCATGATGTCGTGTGGCGCCTCGGAGTAATTGTAATAGGCGCCTGGCTTCGGCCCGGTCGCCAGTATGCCGGAATTGTAGGGGCCGCCGAGCACGATGCCGATGCCGCGCTTCTCACAGAGCGGCAGGAAGGTGGCAAGCGCTTCCTGCTCGAGCAGCGTGTAGCGCCCGGCCAGCAGGAACAAGTCGAAATCGCCGCGCTCGGCCAGCGTCTGGCAGACCTCCCATTCGTTGATGCCGCCGCCGAACGCCTTGATCACACCCTGGTCGCGCAGCGCAAGCAGTCCGTTGTAGCCCGAGGCCATGAACTCCTCGATACGCTGGTCGGACGCTTCCTTGCTGCCATGGGTGAAGATGTCGAGGTCATGGACGAAAAGGATGTCGATGCGGTCGACGCCGAGCCGTTCCAGCGATGCCTCGAACGAGCGCATGACGCCGTCATAGCTGTAGTCGTAGATTTCGCGGCGCGTCGGCGTGTCGAAGAACTTGCCGATGCCGGTGCGCTCTTCCGGCGGACAAACGCGTAACAGGCGGCCGACCTTGCTCGACAGCACATAGTCGTCACGGCTTTTGTCGCGCAGGAAGGCATTGAGACGTGTTTCGGCGAGACCCAAGCCATAGAGCGGCGCGGTGTCGTAGTAGCGGCAGCCGGTCGCCCACGCCGCCTCCAGCGTGGCATTGGCATCCTCGTCGGGGACGGCTCGGTAGAGGTTGCCGAGCGGCGCGCTGCCGAAGCCGAGTTCGGTGAAGTCGATGCCGCCATTGCCGATGCGGTCGAAATGCCGTGTCTTCATGTCGCTTGAGATTTCCTGGATTGATTTGTCTGACATGACACTATCACGCCGGTGGCACAGCAAAAGCCGCGGCGGCTGTTGGACACGCATTTTCGCGGTGATAGCATGAACAAAAACAAGCCTTTCCCGGCAAATGCGCAACCGGAAATCCCGGCCACAACCCTGGCGGAACCCTGATGACGAATGCCGGCTCGGATATGTTCGCGACCGCCCTGCAAGAGCTGGGCGCCGTGCTGGCACGCGTCGACGAAGCCGGCATCGACACTGCTTGCGCAACGCTTGCCCGCGCGCAGAAAATCGTCGTCTATGGCTGCGGCCGCGAGGCCTTGCAGCTCAAGGGCCTCGCCATGCGGCTCTATCACCTTGGGCTCGACGTGTCGGTGGTCGGCGACATGAACACGCCACCTCTTGGCCCGGGCGATGTCTTCCTGGTCAGTTCAGGTCCGGGCGAGACCACGACGGTGCTGACCTTGATGCAGGTTGCCCGTGACGCCGGCGCGACGGTGCTGCTGCTCACCGCCGAGGCCGAGGGCAGTGCGACCGCACTCGCCGACTTCACCTTGCTGATCCCGGCGCAGACCATGGCCCGCGACCAGGGGCCGCAAAAGACATCGCTGCTGCCGATGGGCTCGGTCTTCGAAGGCGCTTTGTTCCTGCTGTTCGAGGTGATGGTGCTGAAGCTCAAGGGGCTGACCGGCCAGTCGTCCGAGGCCATGCGCGCGCGCCACACCAACTTGGAGTAGGCGCGATGCGCTACGAATTGATGCTGCCGCACCAGATCCGCAAGGCGATTGCCGAGAACTGGCCGGTCGTGCTGCCACTCGGCGTGCTCGAATATCACGGCGAGCACATGGCCGTCGGCATGGACACGCTGGCCGTCATCAAGACGCTGGAGCTCTACGAAAAGGAAGCCGACATCGTCATCCTGCCGTCCTTCTACTACGGCGCGGCGAGCTATGCGGTGGCGGCGCCCGAAGGCAGCGGTTCGGTGCAGGTTGGCGGCAATCAGCTGGCGCTGTTCGGCGAGGAACTGTTCTACAGCCTGCTACGCATCGGCTTTCGCAACATCCACGCGATCATCCACCATCAGACCGAGAATTTCGCGGCGGGGATGCCGACCGATCTCGCCTTCAAGACTGCCGGCCGCCAGGCGATCTTCCGCTTCCTCGAGAAGCAGCGCGGCGAGGGCTGGTGGGGCTCGAACGAGATGGCCGACTATTATGCCGGGCACGCCGCCGGCGAAAATTTCTTCAACTGGGTGCAGGTGCATCCGCTGATGTCGGCCGCCATGAACGGCAAGTACCCGTTCGACCATGCCGGCATCGGCGAGACCTCCCTGATGCTGGCGCTGTGCCCGGAAGCAGTCGATGCCGGACATTTCGCGGACAACACGAGCTGGTACACGGCAAGTGCGCCGGAGGCGTCCGCCGAACTCGGGCAAAAGGGTGTCGCCATGATCCTCGATCACCTGCGTGCGACGCTTTTGCGCTAGCCAGTGCCCTTCGAACGGCAGGAAGCCCCTCCGTCTATATATTAGCAAGTTCGAATAAGGTACAATGGTTCCAACTAAGCTTGGAAGCCGCTCGGTGCACGCGGTAGGAAAACGACGCATGACAAGCTTGGCAGGCGTGATCGCCACGGCTGCAGCACTTCAAAACGTTTCTGCGTTTGCGCACAGTACCGACAGCGGCTGGACTTATCCGCCAGCCTGCTGTCATGGCGATCTAGTGGCAGGCGAATGCGGTAGAATTCCCAGCATCACCGTTACACCACAGGCCGATGGCTACGTGATCATCTTGCGGCCGGGAGACCATCGGAAGGTCACTCACCAAAACCGCTATTTTGTCCCCTACGACAGTGTCATTCCGTCAGGAGACGACAACTTCCACATCTGCCTGCATCCGACAGAGGAGCACGAAAATTGCTTCTTTGCGCCGTCAGAGGCGATGTAGGTGAAAACTCGCGGCATGCTTGCCCCACCGCGCTCGGCCCCTACACCCGGCTATCAACAGCCGATCAGGGCGCCGACCGGCATCGCCCCACCTACTTCACCGCCCCTGCCGTCATGCCCATGATCAGGTAGCGCTCCAGCGCGATGCCAATGACCGCCAGCGGCGCGATCGCGGCGGTGGCGAGCGCGGCCATCGACCACCAGTTGATGCCTTGTGAGCCGGTCTGGCTGGCCACCATGACCGGGATGGTCTTGGCATCGGTCGAGGTCAGCAGGGCAGCGAAAAAGTACTCGTTCCAGCACAGCACCATCGCCAGGATAAAGGCGGCGACCATGCCGGGGAGCGCAATCGGCATGACTATGCGGAAAAAGGCGCCCCAGATCGACAGTCCATCGACCAAGGCGGCTTCCTCGAGCTCGACGGGGATCGAGTTGAACTGGTCGCGCATGATCCAGATGACGATCGGCAGCACCATCAGCGTGTAGAGCAGGATCAGCCCGATGCGCGTGTCGAGCAGGCCGACTTCGCGGTAGAGCACCAGGAAGGGCAGGGCCAGCACCACCGGCGGCAGTATCAGCTGCGACAGGAAGAAGAACGAGATGTCCTCGTTCTTGAACCAGGCGAACTGGTAGCGATAGCGGGTCAGCCCGTAGGCGGCGAGGCTGCCGATGACGATCGCAAGGCTCGATGCACCGACCGAGGTGATGACCGAATTCATGAAGCGCTTGAGGAACTCGTCGCGCACCGTCGAGGTCCGGAAGATCGAGTCCGGCGACAGGCCGAGCGAGCGCCAGCCCTTCCAGTCCGGCTGGAAGTCCACGAAGGGAATGAGGTGCCCCTGGGTGACGTCGACCGCGGTCTTGAACGAAGTGGTGATCGTCCAGTAGATCGGGAACAGGCAGATGAAAGCCCAGAACGCCAGCGCGCCATAAATGAACACGCGATTGGCCAAAAAGCCCACCGGCGAGCGGATTTCCGAAGCGACATAGTCGGTGGTCTGGACGCTCATGATCCCCTGTCAGTTCACGTTGCGCACGAAGCGGTTGGCGAATTTCAACAGCCAGGTCACGAACACCACGATGATGACGAGATAGGCCATCGCCAGCATGGTGCCGTAGCCGACATTCGAACGGTCGCGGTACTCGCGGTAGATGAAGCTCGACACCGAATCCGTGGCGCCGCCGGGGCCGCCGGAGGTCACGGTGATGATGATGTCAGCCAACTTCAGCTTGAAGATGATGCGCAGGATCACCGCCGTCACCGACACCGGCAGCATCAGCGGGAAGGTGACCTGCCAGAAGGTCTGCCATGTCGTGGCTCCGTCGACGCGCGCCGCCTCCAGAACGTCGCGCGACATCGCTTGGAGGCCGGCGAGCAGCATGATCATCATGAACGGGATGAAGGTCCAGGCGTCGAGCACCATGATCGAGATGCGGGCGGTGATCGGGTTGGAGAAGAAGGCGGGGTTTTCCCAGCCGAGATGACGTGCCAGCGTCGCCGCCGGTCCGAAACGGTACTCCATCAGCGATTTGCCGATCATCCACGACACCGCCACCGGCGACAGCATCAATGGCATCAGGAAGACGACGCGGAAGAATTTGCGTGCCCGGATCTGCGCGTTGAGCAGCAGCGCCAGGCCAAAGGCGATGGCATACTCGACCAGCACGGCGAGCACGTAGAGCACCATGTTGAACAGCGCGTTGCGGTAGTACGGGTCGGCCAACATCTGCCAGAAATTGTCGAGCCCATTGAACTTCCGGCCGGTGATCGAACTGAGGTTCCAGTCGGTCAACGCTATGTAGAAGCCGAACAGCGTCGGAAAGATCACCATGGCGATGGTGAACAGCAGCGCCGGCAGCAGGAACAGCGCGCGCTGGCCGTCTTCGCCGCGCGTCAGCACCTGGCCGATGCCGAGTGCCACGCCCCACAACACATAGGCATAGACGACGGGACGCCAGGTTTCGAAACCGAGCGTGGTGACTTCCGTCTTGTAAAGAATCTGCAGCGCGATCACGGCCAGCAGGCCGAGTGTCGCGGCGGCCATCAAGGTAAAGCCGAGCCGCTTGCGGCCAGGCGCGATCAGATCGGATGGAACGCCGTTTGCCGGCCAAGCATTGGTGGGCAAGGTCTGTTCAGCCACGCGTCCCGTCCGTTTACAAAAAAATCCCCGACCGGCCTTAGGCCGGTCAGGGTTCACTATAGTATCACGCTACACGCCAAGCGAGCCCTTGTAGAGCTTGATCTGGTTTTCGCGGCCGAGCTGATCGGTCAGCTTCTCCCAGGCGGCGGCAATGGCGTCAGCGCCTTCCTGCGCCTTCATCTTGCCGGCGAAGGTGTTGGCCAAAATATCCTCGGCAGCGCTGTAATACTGGAAGATGCCGGGGATGCGCGGCTCGATCGCCGCGTTCGGATGGTTGTAGCTGTCAGCCTCCGACTTGAGATACGAGGTGATGAACGCCTCGTCATAACCAGCCGCCACCCATTCCGGAATGTTGAAATGGCTGTTGCGGTAAGGCTGGAAGCCCGACGGATATGCCGCGCACCAGAGCGACAGGTCCTTGCCGCCGAGATGGGCTGCCGCCGACCAGGCGGCCTTCTTCTTCTTTTCGTCGCTATCGACGCGGGCCATGACATAGACGCCCCAGCCGAGATAGGCGCAATTCGGCGAAAAGTTCGGACCGCTCGCAAGCGTGTCCCACTTGCCTGTCTTGGAATTGTAGACATCGTCCGAGCCCGGCAGGATCGAGAAGCCGGTGACGTCACCGACGACCGAGGAGTCGTTGGTCTTGACGTTGGAGCCGATGTCGCCCCACCACGAGATCATCGAACCGGTGCCGGCCAGGAACTGCTGGAAGCCGGTGGTGTTCGGGTCGGCGTTGATCTGGTCCGGCGGCTCCGACGGCAGCGCATCGATCACGTCCTGGATGGCGCGCACCCAGGCCGGATTGTTGATGCGCGGCTTCATCGTGTCGGCGTCGAACAGCCAGGCCTTGTCGTCCGGATGCTTGGCATAGGCGGTGGCCCGGCTGCCGAGGAAATAGAAGCCGAAACCGCCCCAGCCCTTGGGCGCGTCAAGGTAACCGTAGACGTCCTGGCCGTTCAATTTCTTGCCCTTGAGGAACTTGGTTACGGCTTGCACCTGCTGCCAGGTGGTCGGCACGCCCCAGGGCGTTGTATTGCCGGCGGCCTTCCACTCATCGGCGAGACCCTTGTCGGCGAAGACATCGGTGCGATAGTTGAAATTGTGCGCGTCGCCGTCGACGGTCACGCGGTACTGCTTGCCATCCCAGGTGCCGACAGGCGGCTTCAGATAGGCCACCAGGTCGTCCATATCGATTTGCTTCTTGACCCAGTCCGGCATCTCTGAGGCCAGCCCCTTGCCGCAAACGTCGCCTTCGAACGGCGCACCCATTTCGATGACGTCGAAGTCGACGGTACCGGTGGCGATCGACTGTTGCAGACGGGCGCTATAATCGGCCTGTGCCAGATCGATCCAGGTGAACTTGGCCCCGGTATAGTCTTCCCACGCCTTCAGGAAGCCGCGATACAGCACATTGTGCAGGTTCTGGTTGTTGAGACCCATGAAGGTGAGTTCGACACCGGCAAACTCGCCTTGCTTGACACTGGCCTTGGTGGCGCCAAGACACATCTCGCCGACCTTCTGGAAGTCGGCGTCGGTCGGTTGACCCTTGCCGACGCCGGGGACCTGCAGCAACTGCGCGCGCAGATCATCGGCGGCGAAAGCCGGACGCGTCAATGCGCCGAGACCCGCGCCGGACGCAGCAGAGAGCGCGGCCATGCTGGCCGCTCCCTTAAGGACATCACGCCGGGTCGCACCCGCGCGGACGAGTTTTTCGTACAGACCGACTCTCATCTATTCCTCCCAGAACACAGTCGTGAATTGAAATACCAATCCTCAGACGCCGAAACGTCGACGGTTCTCCTTTATCACACGGGGACGTGGGACCCCACCCTGCGTCGCCTGAAGCTCCGATTTTCGGGAAAAAATCCGACTGTCGGATTGGCACTCGCCACTATTCGCGTAATCGATTACCTTGTCAACACGAATGACTTTTTATCTATAAGATACTGACTTGCCCTTGCCGTTGGCAATGGCTAGCTTCACCGCGAGAAAAGGGGGGACGATGGCTCAAGTCGCGATCAGCAATGTGGCCAAGGCGTTCGGAACCGTCAAGGTCCTGCACGACGTCAGCGTCGAAATCGCCGATGGCCAGTTCGTGGTGCTGGTCGGCCCGTCGGGCTGCGGCAAGTCCACGCTGCTCAGAATGGTGGCCGGGCTGGAAACCGTCTCCGGCGGCACGATCGCCATCGGCGAGCGCATCGTCAACAATTTGCCGCCGGCCAAACGCGACATCGCCATGGTATTCCAGAACTATGCGCTCTATCCGCACAAGACGGTGGAGCAGAACATGGCGTTTGCGCTGAAGCTGCGCGGCACCGATCCGGCCGTGGTCGCCGAGCGGGTCAAGCGCGCCGCCGACATTCTCGACCTCAACCCCTACCTGAAGCGCTATCCGCGCCAGCTCTCCGGCGGCCAGCGCCAGCGCGTTGCCATGGGCCGCGCCATCGTGCGCAACCCGCAAGTGTTCCTGTTCGACGAGCCGCTCTCCAATCTCGACGCCAAATTGCGCGTGCAGATGCGCACCGAGATCAAGGAACTGCACCAGCGGCTGAAGACCACGACCATCTACGTCACCCACGACCAGATCGAGGCCATGACCATGGCCGACAAGATCGTCGTGATGCGCGATGGCCGCATCGAGCAGGTCGGCGCACCGCTGGAATTGTTCGACCGGCCGGCCAATCTGTTTGTCGCCGGCTTCATCGGCTCGCCGTCGATGAACCTGCTCAAGGGCGTGGTGAGGAAGGGCGAAAAGGTCGAGATAGCGGGCACGCTGTTCCCGATCGCTGCCGGCAGCGCCGCCAAGGAGGGCCAGGCCGTGGTCTATGGCGTGCGGCCCGAACATCTCGAAATCCACGCCGACGGCGTGCCGGCGAAGATCTCGGTGGTGGAGCCGACCGGCTCCGAAACGCTGGTCTTCGTTCGCTTCGGCGATGGCGAGATGGTGGCGCTGTTTCGCGAGCGCCACGACTTCAAGCCCGGCGACATGCTCAATCTCAAGCCACGCCTCGACCAGGTCCATCTCTTCGACGCTGAGACCGGCAACCGGCTCTGATTTCCAATCGACTTTTGACCAAACCTGTTTGAAGAGGACTGCCATGCTCAAAGGGATCAACCCATTGCTGAACGCCGATGTGCTCCAGGCGCTGAGGGCAATGGGGCACGGCGACGATCTGATCATCGCCGACACCAACTTCCCCGCCGATTCGGTGGCGCGCCAGACCGTGCTCGGCAAGCTGCTGCACATCGATGCGCCGGCGGCCGATGTGGTCAAGGCGGTGCTGTCGCTCTATCCGCTGGACACGTTCGTCGACGACGCGGCCGCCCGCATGGAGATCGTCGGCAACCCCAACGAGATCCCTCCGGTGCAAAAAGAGGTGCAAAAAGAGATCGACAAGGCCGAGGGCAAAGCCTGGCCGATGATTTCGGTCGAGCGCTACGCCTTCTATGAACGCGCCAAGAAGGCTTATTGCGTCATCCAGACCGGCGAGCGCCGCTTCTATGGCTGCTTTGCCTTCCGCAAGGGCGTCGTGCCGCCGGATGCGGAATAGCACAATGGCGTCCGGCCAATCTGTTGTCACAAAGCCTGTCGTCATACTGGGCGTCTTCGTCGCCGATACCGCCTACCGCGCCGACCGCCAGCCGCGCATGGGCGAGACCATCCTTGGCAATTCCTTCAAGCTGGGGCCCGGCGGCAAGGGCTCGAACCAGGCGGTGGCAGCCGGCAAGCTCGGCGCCGACATCACCTTCCTGACGCGGCTCGGCGTCGATGCTTTCGCCGACATGGCCAAGGCGACCTGGAAAGATGCCGGCGTGAAATCCGCCGTCATCGATACGCCGCAGAGCTATACGGGTGCCGCCTATATCTTCATCGAGGAGACCACCGGCAACAACGCCATCATCGTCAGTCCCGGTGCGGCGATGCTGATCTCGCCTGAAGACATCGAGGCCAATGCCGGCCTAATTGGCGGGGCCGGTGTCTTCGTCACCCAGCTCGAACAGCCGATCGACGCTGCACTGCGCGCCCTCGAGATCGCGCGCGGGGCAGGGGTGACCACCATCCTGAACCCGGCGCCGGCGGCCAAGCTGCCGGACCGCATCTATACGCTTTGCGACTACGTCACGCCCAACGAGACCGAGGCCGAGGAACTGACCGGCATCAAGGTTTCTTCCATCGACGACGCGCGCCGCGCCGCTGACAGCCTGCTCAAAAAGGGCGTCGGCTCGGTCATCATCACGCTCGGCGAAAAAGGCGCGCTGCTGCACACCGCGCATCGTTCCGACCAAGTCCCCGTGGTCAGCGCCGGCCCTGTGGTCGAAACCACGGGTGCGGGCGATGCCTTCAATGGCGGACTGGCCGCAGCGCTCGCCAAAGGCGTGGAACCGCTGCAAGCGGTCCGCTTCGCCTGCGCCGTCGCCGGCATTTCTGTGACGCGTCCGGGCACGGCGCCATCCATGCCGACGCTGCAGGAGGTCGAGGCGCTGCTGGCCAGGGTTTGATCTCGACCACGTCCCATATAGGGCCTTACCAGTCTGGATCGTCGTCGAGCCAACATGCATCGAGACAACCGAATTGGCGCGGCATGCCAAGCCGCCCTGGGCGCTGATCGTTCTCAGTGCGTCTTCGGAGATTTGCTTGTTGGTGTCCTTGGACCAGCATCTGCTTTCCGACGCCACCAGCGTCGCTGCCAACAAGCCTGCCAAAAACGGCGCCACCTTGGTCCTTCCCGACCAGGGTGTCATATTAGCAACAGGTAATGTTAATCGGCAATCCGGTCTTGCGCCATTGGCATAGATGTCCGGTAATGGGTCACCGTGTCTGGCACCGCAATTGCACTGTCAGCAACGCCGGGGGCATCCATCGCTCCTGGCAAGCCGGGGGGCGATTGGGGCCCGCTGCTTCTCAAAATGAAGCGGCGGGCTCTTAGGTGCCGATTTAAAAAGCCGCCTGAATCGCCGAAACCCTGAATCGCCGAAACATTGGGTGCTGGGCCATTATGTATTTTCCGCAATTTCTGGTGGGCATGTTCGCAACGTCGTTCGTCGTTGCGATCTGGGCGGACATGGCAACTGGCTCCGTCTGGAAGGCGCTCGGCTGGGCTGTTCTTGCAATGGTCATTCTTCAGCTCGGATACATCGGTCTCGTCGTCCGCCTGGTCTACAGGCGGGAATCGGAAGTCGTCGAGGGAAATGGTGCGAGCGGGGCTCGAGCCCGCGACCTCCGGCGTGACAGGCCGGCACTCTGAGCTGCACCAGGCGCTGCCATTGATCGCTGCAAGGCGATCGATCTGAATGAATGCATCCAAGAAGACATTTTTGACATCAACGTCGACATTTCTCCTGCACCAAGGATCGTGACCCTTGAAGAGAAATGGCGCGAGTGACGGGGCTCGAACCCGCGACCTCCGGCGTGACAGGCCGGCACTCTAACCAACTGAGCTACACCCGCGCATGGACGAGCACGTGTCAGCCGTGTTCGTCGTTGGGGCGGTGGATAAGGGGTTCGCCACCGGGTGTCAAGCGCACCTCGACAGCATAACAGCAAACAGGAGAAGGTTTTTTGACAGGCGGCACTTTGTCCGGGAAAACCACTATGCGGCTAAGCTCACGCCTGCTCATTTGGCCTTGCGAAGCCGGTTGCGACCGCTTAAAGGTCCGGCCCGGAGCGGGCGATTAGCTCAGTTGGTAGAGCGCTTCGTTTACACCGAAGATGTCGGCGGTTCGAGCCCGTCATCGCCCACCATATCCCGCACGCCGGCCCATGCCTCGACGTCCGTTGCCTTCATGTTCGCAACTCAGCTGCGTATGACCGATAGCGAGGACGCGGCCACATTCGGCCGCGCCCGCCTTTCTGCCGGTGTGCTACCTACTGCCTGATGTAGCAGGTCTTCTTCGCCCGCGGAGCGGGATCCTCGTCAAAGGCGTCGTTGCTGCAGCGCACGCCGTTCCTGAACACGCCTTGCGTGAACTGACCGCGCGCTCCGTATCTCACCAGTTTGCGGCCACGGAAATCGCAGTACTGATTCTCCCTGGCGCAGGCCACCCACCTGCCGCGGCCCTGGCCGTAGTCGTCGTCACCGTAATTGTCGTCGTCATTGTCGCCATAATCGTTACCGCCGCCGCGCCTCACGATATAGCAGGCCTTGTCGCGGCCGGGCGCGGGATCCCCAAAGACGCGGTTTGAACAGGGCACGGCAGGGCGGTCGAAAAAGCGGGAGGTGGTCTGGCCGCGCGCGCCATAGACCACTTCGGCTGGATAGGGCAGGCGGCAGATGCCACCCTCGTCAGCGCATCGCTGCATGCGCTGGGCCGATGCGGTGGCCGGGAAAAGAATAGAGGCGGCCGAGACAAGGCCAACCAGGCAAATGAATGTGAACGCCATCCGGATCAGGGCGTTGGAGGTTTTTGACACGATCTGTCTCCCTTTTTGATTCACGCGCCATCTTACAGCAGCCTTGCCAAACGCAAGATGAACGAAAGCCATTGCCAACAGCCGGCATGAGCTGATTTCCCGTTTTCTGGCCAGGGAGCTGCCGCCATCATTCCGGATTTGATAAGGGTCCTGGTCAGCAATCGATTGGCTCTCCGGAGAGGCAGGACAATGATCGACGGTCCCAAGCGCCTGCTGCTTCAGCTGATGATCGTGTTGGCAATTTGTGGCACCGGGCGCCTCGCCTATGCGACAGAGGCCGGCGGCGACGGTGTGGACCAGCCGGCCGCCAAAGCGGCCTTGCTCAAGGCCTATCCCGGACTCTTCACCATCTCGGGTAATGTTTTGACCTGGACCGACGGCACCACGATGGTGTGGGACGACGGCAAGGCGCGCGACGCTGAGGCGCTGCTGGAGAGCCCCGACATCGAAGACATGTTTCGCTACGTCTATCCCACGGCAGCGGCGGGCGCGCTGGTCCCGGCGGAGGATTTCGATCCCGGCCGTATCCGCAACGAAGCTTTCTTCGAGAAGCTTTACGGGGCAAGCGCCGCGGAAGTGGGCAAGCACATCGCCAACGTCAAATGGCTGCCGAAACTTGCCAAGAAAACCGTGCAGGTCACCAAAATTTTCGGCATCAACGACCGGTTGGGCAAGGTCTCGGATGCTCTGGAGGCGATGCCCGCGGAGCTCAGCCGTTACGGGCTCAAGCCCGGCGGCGGCTTTGTCTGGCGGCCCATCGCCGGCACAAACCGCCTGAGCGTCCACTCTTTCGGCGCAGCCTTCGATATCAATGTCGGTTTCTCCGACTATTGGTACAACAACAGAAACAAAGCCGACCCCAAGGCCCACATTCCGTTCAGGAACCGGATTCCGCTGCAAATCGTGGAACTGTTTGAGAAAAACGGCTTCATCTGGGGTGGGCGCTGGTATCACTATGACACCATGCATTTCGAATATCGGCCCGAATTGCTGCTTTACAAGAAATCGGGCTGACTACGGCGGCAGCAGCCGGAAGGCGCATGCGCCAGCCGAAGGTGCCGACATCCGCCTAGACCGCGCTTACGAACATCAATAACGAGGTCCCAGGTTCGTGGCGACTTACCGGCCGTTGGCGGTCGCGGCACTACAAACCCGGCGAAGATCGGCACGGATGTTTTCGGAGTTCAGCAACTCGGCGGCTTCCGGAAAGCCCTCGGCCAGCAACGCGGCAACAATCTCGGCCGGCGACTGGTGGAAACCATCTTGTGCCAAAGCATGCGCCCGCTGGTAGATATGGCTGGCTCTGATGTTGTCTGCCATTCACAAATACCTCCCTTGATCGGCACGTCATGAACAACTTTCGAGAAGTATTCGGGTTCCATGCAACTTAGAAGGGAAGTTGGATCGCCGACGCAGGGAACGCTGTATCTTTCGCTAAAGTGACCTCTCGTCGTCAGGAGGCGCATTCCGGTCCGTTGCCCATCGATGCAAGGATCACGGCGGCAGCAGCCTAAAATCCTTGCCCTCGGGCAGCAACTGGCCGCCGTCGACGACGATGGTCGTTCCGGTGATGTAGCTGGCATCGTCGGAGGCGAGGAACAGGAAGGCGTTAGCGACGTCGCGCGGGCTGCCGAGGCGGCCGAGCGGGATCGAGTCTTCCATGTTCTTGATGTAGGCGGCGCCGCGATGCAGCTCGATCGCCTCGGTCAGGATGTTACCGGGCTCGACGCCGTTGACCGTGATGCCGTAGCCGGAAAATTCCAGCGCCGCCGAGCGGATCAAGCCGTTGATGCCGGCCTTGCTGGCGGCGTAATGGCCGTGGCCGGGGCTGGTGACATGCGGGCCGGTGATCGACGAGGTGTAGAGCATGCGTCCATAGCCTTGCGCTTTCATCGGCGCCAGCGCCGCCAGCGTGGCGTTGAAGGTGCCGCGCAGATTGACCGCCATCACCCGGTCCCAATCGTCCGGGCTGGTGTTTTCGATGAGCTGCCAGGGATAGATGCCGGCATTCTGCACGACGATGTCGAGGCGATCGTGATGGCTCAGCGCCAGCGCTACCGCGGCTTCAGCATCGGCCATCAGCGAGATGTCGGTGCGAATGAAGGCAGCGCCGAGCTCGTCGGCGGTCGCCTGGCCTGCCTCGGCCTCGCTGTCGGCCAGGATCAGCCTTGCGCCTTCCTCTGCAAAGCGCTGCGCAATGCCCTTGCCGATGCCGCGCGCGCTGCCGATGATCAGCGCGACCTTGTCTTGCAGCCGTCCGCTCATGCGAGCCGTCCTTTCATGCGAGTCTTTGGCGAATGGTTTGCTTGAAGGCGTCGAGCAGCACGGCGGCGAGCACCAGCAGGCCGTGGATCACCTGGGTGTAATTGGCTGGCAGGCCCATCAGGTTGATCGCCGTGTTGATGGAGGAGAGCAGCAGCACGCCGGCATAGACACCGGGCAAGGTGCCGACGCCGCCTTTCAGGCTGACGCCGCCGATGACGACGGCGGCAAAGGCATTGAACAACAGGCCGACGCCGAGATTGGCGGTCGCGCCGGATGTGCGGATTGCGAGCAGCCAGCCGGCGAGGCCGGCAATGGCGCCGGCAAGCACGAAGGCGATGACCAAATTGCGGTTGACGCGGATTCCGGCACGGAAGGTTGCGGTCTCATTGCCGCCAATCATGATCAGGTGGCGGCCGAACGGCGTCTTGGCCATGATCAGTGAGAAGAGAACGAAACAGGCGACGGCGATCCAGGCCGTCAGCGGCAGGCCAGCGAGGCGCTGGATGGCGAACCAGCGTATGGCCGGCGCCAGATCCTGTGCCGAGCGGCCGCCGGAGATGACCAGCACAAGGCCGCGCACCCAGATGTAGGATGCTAGCGTGATGATGAAGGCGCTCATCTTCACCTTGACCACGAGATAGCCGTTGAAGGCGCCGATGATGCCGCCGACGGCCATCGCGATCAGCAGCGAAACCGGAACCATCAGCCATTGCGGGTTGAGCTGTATGCCCATGCCGATGCCCGACGAGCAAAACAGGATGCCGACCGTCATGGCGCTGAGTGCCGCCACCGATTCGACCGACAGGTCCATGTGGCCGGCAATGATGACCAGCGACAGGCCGATCGACATCACGCCGAGCACGCTCGAGGCCTCGATGATGTTGGCAAATATGCCAAGCTGGAAATAGTTCGGGACGAAGATGGAAAAGACGATCAACACAAAGACCAGCATGAACCAGACGAGGTTGTCGAGGACGAACTCCAGGGCTTTGCGGGTGCGCGGGTTCATGGGCTGATCCGGTTGGCGCCCCCGCGAAATCAAATTGATTTTGTCGGGCCAAGGCGCGGCTTCAAATTCGCCACAGCGTCCTTGTCAGACGCGGCGTTGTGAAAGGGCAGGCTCCGGGCGGCCTGGGCGGCCCGGAGCGCTTGGCAAGCGGCTATTCGACCGGCTTGATGGTTTCCGTCGGCGGCTTCTGGTTGCCCCAGAAGGCCGGATTGTCGACGTTTTCCTTGGTGATGGCGGCACCCGGGATCTTGATGTTCGGGCCCCAGGCTTCCGTGGTCACGGTCGACTTCAAGCCGAGCACGTCATACTCGCCGGGCTTGATTTCCTGCTTGCCGGCGATCTTGCCCATGAACATGGCGACGGCAGCAGCCTGCGCGTAGAGCGGCTGCTCGACTTCGACATTGAGCCAGCCCTTGCGGATCAGGTCGAGACCGACCGGAGCGCCGTTCGAGCTCATCAGCATGACATCGCCCGGCTTCTTGCCGGCGGCCTCGAGCGAGGCGACGGCAGCGACCGAGAGATGCGCGGCATGGCTGAAGATCAGGTCGATGTCGGGGTTGGCCAGCATCTGGTCGGCAACGATGGTGCCGGCGTTGCTGGCTTCCCACTGCATGGCGGGCAGCGAGATGATCTTGACGTCCGGGAACGCCTTCATCTTCTCCTCAAAGCCTTTCTGGATGTCGAGCGTGTAGGGGTCACCGGGATCGCCGAGCACCTGCAACACCTTGCCCTTCACCGAACCGTTCTTGGCTTTCAGAAGCTTTTCAGCCTGCTCGGCTGCGACGTAGCCGATCTCCACGGTGCCAGCCACCGAGGTGAAGTCGGACGGGGTCGAGGTGATCTGGCGGTCGAACTCGACCACCGGGATGCCGGCGGCACGGGCTGCTTCGATGGACGGCTTCAGCGCGTTGAAATCGACGGCGGCCAGGATGATCGCCGCCGGCTTCAGCGCAATGACGTCGTTCATCTGGGATTGCTGCGCGTCGGTCTTGTTGTCGGCGTTGAGTGTTTTCACCTCATAGCCGACCTGCTTGAGGAACAGCTCCAGCGCGCTCACCGAGCCGGTCTGGAATTCATCGAGCAGGGTCGGAACCATATAGTAGACGGTGCCCTTGGTCTGGGACATTGCCGGCGTGAGCGAGGCAAGAGCCAGTGCCAGGATACCGAAGACAAGAACCAATATTCGCTTCATGTCGTTCGCTCCTCTTTTATACCGGACCCCTCTTTTGTCCCTCAACCTGCCGGTCCGGCACCGGCAAGCGTCTCACCGGTGATCATGTTGATCACCGCATCGGGACTTGTTTTGTTGCGTGCGACATCGCCGGCCACGACGCCTTGCCGGATCACCACGATCCGGTCGGCGACCTGGAAGGCCTGCTGCATGATATGGGTGATGATGACGACGCCGATGCCCTGGTTGGCCACCTGGCGGATCATCTCGAGGCCGCGCCTGGTCTGTTCTACGCCGAGGGCCGCGAACGGCTCGTCGAGCAGCACGAGCTTGCCGCCCCAATGCACGAAGCGGTTGAGCTCGATCGCCTGGCGCTGGCCACCCGAGAGGTGCTCGACATTGGTGCGCAGCGACGGAATGCGCGTGCCCGCACTGGCCAGCGCCTTGCCGACGACGGCTTCCATGGCGCGCTCGTCGAGGATCGGAATGCCGAGCACCTTGCGCGTGATCTCGCGGCCCATGAAGAAATTGGCGACGACATCGACATTGGTGCAGAGCGAAAGGTCCTGGTAGACGGTCTCGATGCCGGCAGCCTTGGCCTCGGCCGGCGTTTTCGCCAGAAATTCCTTGCCCTCGAACAGCATGCGGCCGGAGCTCGGCTCGAGGCCGCCGGCGATGATCTTGACCAGCGTCGACTTGCCGGCACCATTGTCGCCGAGCAGTGCCACGACCTCGCCCTTGCCGATCGAGAAGCTGATGCCTCTCAGCGCCTGGATGGCGCCGTAATTCTTGGTGACGTTTTCGAGTACCAGCAGCGGTTCGGTCATGCCGCCACTCCCTTGCTGTGCATGAGGTCGGACCGGCGCTCGCGCTCGGCGATGAACATCTGGCCAAACCGCGGCGACAACACACCGGAGACCGCCAATGCGGCAGCGCCCCGCAGCACCGAATGCTGGCCACCGGTCGCCACCGTCACGCGCGGGGTCTTGCGGTCGCGCCGCGCCGAGACCGAGTTGGGAAGCTGTCCTGCCGCGCCGACCAGCTTTTCGAGCAGGTCGGTGGGCGCAAGCCCGCCGAGGATGACGGTTTCGGGATCGAACACATTCTCGATGGTGACGATCGTGTTGCGGAAGATCGGCGCAACTTCGGCCACCCATGCGGCATCGCTGATGTTGCGGCGGCGACGTGCTTCGAGCGAGAGATACCGTTCGAGGCAGCCATGGTTGCCGCAGGGGCAGAGTTCGCCGCCGGGAACGGCGGGGATGTGTCCGATTTCGCCCGCATTGCCCCAGGCGCCGCGCATCACCGCGCCGTCATGGACGATGACGCCGCCAAGGCCGACGCCGAAATAGAGGTAGTAATATTCGGAATAGCCGGCGCCGAGGCCGTAGAGGCGCTCGCCCATGGCAGCTGCCGCCATGTCGGTCTCGAAGAAGGCCGGCAGCCCGGTCGATGCCGCCAGCCGCTCCGGCAGCGCGACATCCTTCCAGCCGGCCATGGTCGTGGGGCCGACGAAGCTCATCGATTCCACACCGAAAGGCCCGGGCAGCGCCATGCCGATGCCAAGCACGCGGCCGCCAGGCCGCAACGCGGTCAGTTCGGGCACCATGGCGCCGATCAGGTCGAAGGCATGGTCGGGCGTTGCATGCGGCGCCTCGCGATGCGTGCTTTCGATGACATCGCCGCTGAGATTGATCAGCGCAGCGTCGATGCCGAGCGGGGTGAGGTGGATGCCGACGGCATAGCCGCCCTCGGGGTTGATACGGAGCGTAGCCGGCGGCAGTCCGCGCCCGCGCGGCTCTTCGCGCAGCGACAGCACATAGCCGTGCTCTTCGAGCTCGCGAACGATGGTCGATACGGTCTGGACGGTGAGGCCGACGCGGCTGGCAATGTCGCCGCGGGCAATGGGGCCGTGCAGACGGATGGACTCCAGCACGATGCGCCGGTTGTAGGGCCGTCCGAACTCCTGGTTGGTTCCCCGCAGTGCCATTTCCCTCTCCCTGGGAGAGAGGAGACTTGCACAGGCAATTTATTCAGTCAAATGGAATTCAAAAATAATTTGTGACGGTTCCGGACGCGATGCAGGACCTGTCCCATGCGCTGCGCTGGCCGATTGCAGCCGGGTTAAACCCCCGCAATGGTGAATGACGTCAGGCGGGCGGGGCTTCGCCCGGCCGATGATCCAGCAGGGAAAACCGATGATCGAATTGCCTTTTGCGCGCGACGAGTACCAGCAGCGTCTCAAAAAAATCCGCGCCGAGATGGCCAAGCGCAGGATCGAACTGCTTTTCGTCAACGACGTCGCCAACCAGCATTACATCACCGCCTATGACGGCTGGTCGTTCTACACGCCGCAAGTGGTTCTGGTTCCGATCGATGAGGAGGCCGAGCCGGTCTGGATCGGCCGCGCCATGGATGCGGCCGGCGGCCTGCTGACGGTCTGGATGAAGCCTGAGAATGTGATTGGCTTTCCCGAAGACCATGTCCAGCGAGCCGATCGTCATCCGATGGACTGGATCGCTGCTTGGATTGTCGCCAAGGGCTGGGGTGGCAGACACATCGGCATCGAGCTCGAAGCTTACTATTTCTCGCCGAAGGCCCATACCCGGCTCGTCGCCGGATTGCCAAACGCGAAATGGCAGGACGCCGATCTCCTGGTGAACTGGATCCGTGCGGTCAAATCGGCGCCCGAGATCGCTTATCTGCGCAAGGCGTCGACGCTGGCCGAAGCAGCGGTCGCACGAGCCTTCGAAGTGATCGTGCCAGGCGTGCGCGAATGCGATGCGATCGCCGCCATCCAGGCAGCGCAGATTGCCGGCAGTCCTGATTTTGCCGGCGACATCACGGCACTGCCGCCGACGATCCTCGGCGGCGAAAATGCTTCGGCGCCGCACATCATGTGGAGCGACAGGCGGTTCGGGAAGAACGAGACGATCGCGCTGGAACTCGCCGGCGTCTGCCGCCGTTACGCCGCCGGGCTCGCCAGGACGATGCAGCTCGGCAAGACGCCGACGCGTGTCGCCGACACCGCAAAGGCGGTGATCGAAGGCATGGATGCGGTGCTCGATACGGTCAGGCCAGGAACATCGGCCGAAGCGGTCGAAGCCGCCTGGCGCAAGGTCATCCAGCGCTACGGGCTGAAGAAGGAATCGCGCATCGGCTATTCCATCGGCGTCGCCTATCCGCCGGACTGGGGCGAGCACACGATCAGCCTTCGGCCCGGCGACAAGACGGTGCTGCTATCAGGCAATGTCGTGCATTCCATTCTCGGCATGTGGATGGATGGCTGGGGCATCGAGGTCAGCGAAACCATTCTGGTGACCGAGACCGGCAATGAGACGCTGACGAAATTTCCGCGAGACATCCATGTCAAATCCTGACCGGCCGGCAGTACTTGGCGGCGCCGCGATCCCGCCTGACGGCGATCAGTATCTGATCGCCCGGCGCTCGATCAGCACCACGAGGCAGAACAGCACGATCGACAGGCCCGATGACAGCACGATCGCCGCATAGAGGCGGTCCGACTGGTAGTTGAAGGACGCCTGGATGATCAGTGCGCCGAGCCCTTTGTCGGAGCCGATCCATTCGCCGACAATGGCGCCGATCACGGCGGTCGCCGAGGCTATCCTGAGCGATGAGAATAGCATCGGCAGCGCGCGCGGCAGGCGCAGGCTCCAGAAGACTTCCCAGCGCGTTGCCGACAGCACGCGGAACAGCTCGTGCTCGTTGCTGCTTGCCGAATCCAGGCCGCGGATCATGTTGACCAGCGTCGGGAAGAAGCAGATCACCGCCGCAATGACGATCTTCGGCGTCATGCCCAGCCCGAAGATCAGCATGATGATCGGCGACAGCGCCAGGATCGGAATGGTGTTGAAGAACAGCACGATCGGGAAATAGGCCGCCTGCAGCACGCGGTTGTGTACGAACAGCACCGCCAGCAGCACACCGGCGAGATTGCCGATGGCAAAGCCGGCCAGCGCCTCGATCAGCGTCGGCCAGAGATTGCCGAGCAGCAGGGAAAAGCTCTTCTGGAAGACGCCGAGTATGGCTGTCGGCGTCGGTACGATATAGGCCGGAACGCCGAGCCAGGGCAGCAGGAACTGCCAGGTGATCAGAATGGAGGCGGCCCCCAGGACGGGCAGCGCAATCGCCAGCGCGGGTGGCAAAGGCTCCTGTCTCATGAGGCCAGTTCCAGGGCTTTGCGCAGGTCCGCCATGGCGGCAACGATTGCCGGATCCTCGCGCGAGCAGCGGTTGCCGTCTTGCTTGAACGGCCGCATGTCGAGATCCTTGACCAGACGTCCGGGATTGGCGGCCAGCACGATCACCCGCTCGCCGAGATAGGCGGCCTCGGCAATCGAATGGGTGACGAACAGGATGGTCGTGCCGCTGCGCCGCCACAGCGCCAGCAGCTCGTCATTGAGGCGGTCGCGGGTGATTTCGTCGAGCGCGCCGAACGGCTCATCCATCAACAGCAGTTTCGGCTGTCCGAGCAGGGCGCGGGCGATCGCGACACGCTGCCGCTGGCCGCCGGAAAGCTGGTGCGGCAGGCGCTCGCCAAAACCGCCAAGCCCCATCAGCTCCAGCAACTCCTCTGAGCGGTCTTCGATCTGGCGGGTCAGGCTGCCTTGCCCGACGCCCAGCGGCAAACGCACATTGTCGCGCACGCTGCGCCAGGGCAGCAGTGTCGAATCCTGGAAGACGAAGCCGACATCCCGGCGCGAGCGGACCGCATGCGGCGTGTCGCCAAGCACGCTGATCGTGCCGCCAAGTGGGTCGAGCAAATCGGCAACGACCCTGAGCAAGGTCGACTTGCCGCAGCCCGATGGTCCGAGGATCGACAGGAATGAGCCGGCCGCAACCGTGAGGTCGAGGCCGGAGAGCACTTTGACGGCCGAATGCCGGCCGCCATAGCCGACATCCAGCTTCTCTGCCTCGATCGCGTTTGCCATCAGGCGGCGGGCGCGTCGAGCTTGGGCCGCTCTGCGACCGACATTTCGAGGATTTTTGTGGTGTAGACATCGGCTGCGGCGGGGCGTCCGTTGGGGTACTGGCCGACCTTGTCCAGCAGCGCCAGCTGCTCCTCGATTGAGGCGGGGTCGAACGTTCCCCAGCCATCCTTGGCCGTCGCGCCATCGAAGGACAGTTTCAGCACCAGATTGACGGTCTTTTCTTCCCAGCCGAGATCCATTTCCGGATAGGCGGCGACCATTTTCTTCACCGCTTCCTGCGGATTGGCATGCACCCAGCCCCAGCCCTTGCCGACGGCGCCGATGAACTTGGCCAGCGTCTCGGGATCCTTTTCGATCGCCGCGTCGGTGGCGAAATAGACGTCGGCGTAGGAACTCAAGCCAAGATCGCGAACCAGAAGGTCGATGCGGTCGTCGCCGACGACGCTCAGCGCCTGCGTGTTGGTGATCCAGCCGCCGATGGCGTCGACATCGCCGCGCACCAGCGGCGCCTTGTCGAAGCCGACATTGACGACCGTGACGTCAGCGGGGTCGATGCCGTTCTTGGCCAGGATCTCGTCGATGACGAAACGCGCCGTCGGCTGGATGCCGATTTTCTTGCCCTTGAGGTCGGCGACGCCACGGATCGGCTTGGCCGGCTTCGAAGTGAAGGCATAGGGGCCGGTGCGGAAGCCGCAGGCGATGATCTTGACCGGCACACCGCTGGCGCGCGCGGCAAAGAGTTGCGGCGTTTCGGAGAACTGGCCGAGCTGGGCCGAACCCGAGACGACCGGCGGCACGGTCGCGGAGTTCGGTCCGCCGGGGCTGAACTCAACATCGAGGCCAGCGTCTTTGAAATAGCCGTTGGCGACGGCGGCGATGTCGCCGATCTGTCCGTTCGACACCAGCCAGTCATACTGGATGACGACCTTGCCGGCCGCCTTGGCGCCCGGCGTCAGCACCAGCTGCATCCCGGCCGATGCGGCTGCCACGGCGGCGATGCCGGATGTCACGAAGCTGCGGCGGTTCATGTTGTATCGCTTGTTCCCACTCATTTTTCGCTCCTGTTGCAAGCGTTGCTCTGTTCATTGCGCACCGCTCCCACGGCGCGCTGTCGTCTACGGCTGTTCGTCGTGGTAGTCGCCGGGGCCGCCGTCGAGCCAGGCGTATAGTTCCCAGAGTGTGTCGTCCGGGTCGGTGAAATAGGCGCAGCGCGCGTTCCAGACATAGTTTTCCGGCGGGCCGTGGAACGGCACGCCCCTAGCGTTGAGCTCGCCGTGCAAACGGTCGATATCGGCTGGCGTATCGAGCCTGACCGCCACGCAAACCTTGTGCGCATGACGCGGCGATCTGAGCTTCGACACGCCGGTATGCTGGCTGATGTGGTCGATCTCCCACGCCGCGAGCGTGACGCCCTCGCCATGAAAATCGGCAAAGCCTTCGGCGCGGCGGCGCAGCCGGAAGCCGAGTTTGTCGACATAGAAATCCACGGTCCGGCCGATGTCCTCGACCAGCAGGCAGACATCCGAAATCGCGTAAGCGCCTCCGAGCGGCATGGCTAAATCCCTTTGCTGGCGGGCAGGCGCCGTGCGGCCGGCAACTTGACGCCGACGCGCTGAGCCGCGCCGATGATGTGGGTGCGCATGGCCGCTTCCGCCTGTGCGGGATCGCCGGCAACCAGCGCCTCGTAGATGCGCACATGCTCGCCGACATTGATCTCGACCAGATCGTGCAGCGGGTTGGTCTGCCGCGCGTAGTAGATCGAGCGGCGGATCTGTTCGCAGACGAAGGAAATGAAGGTGTGGATGTAGTTGTTTCCGGTGGCGCGCGCGATCTCACGGTGGAACAGAAGATCGGCGTCGATGCTGCCTTCTTCCCAGCGTTCCTCGCCGCTCATGCGGTCGAGCGCCGCCTTGATGGCGTCGAGATGCTCCTGGCCACGCCGTTCGGCGGCAAGCGCAGCGGATTCGGCTTCGAGGATGCAGCGCAGCTCGAACAGCCGCTCCATGTTCTGGCCTTCTTTGAGCGCCTCGCCGTCGATGCGGATCGACGCCCGCTGCTCCGGCGCCAACACGAAGGCGCCGATGCCTTGCCGCGCCTCGATCATGCCGTCGGCCCTGAGCTGCGCGATCGCTTCGCGCACGACATTGCGGCTGACGCCGAATTTCTCCGAAAGCTCCTGTTCCGTCGGCAGCCGTGTGCCCGGACTGAGGTCACCCGATTCGATCTCGCGGCCGAGGAAGGTCGCGACGCGGTGCGGCAGCGTCTCGACGGTGCCGATGGCAGCCAGTCTTTGCTTCATGGAGCGGTCTCCGTTGCCGGCAGAAGGCAGCCGGGGTTCATCAGCCCTTGCGGGTCGAGTGCATTCTTCAGCGTGCCGATAAGCCGGCGATGAGCAGGCGCCAGGCCGGCCATGAAGGTGCGGTGGCGGGTGCGGCCGATGCCATGCTCGGCGCTGATCGAGCCGCCGAGCGAATTGACGATCCGGTAGAGTCCGGCGGTGATGTCAGTGCCTCGGGCGCGGGCCTCGCGCTCGTCGAGGCCTTCCGGCGGCAACACGTTGAAATGGATGTTGCCGTCGCCGGCATGGCCATAGGCCAGCGGCACCCAGCCGCGATGGTCCTCAGCAACGAAGCGGCGGGCCTGGTCGATGAGGGCAGGGATGTCCGAGATCCGCACCGAAAGATCGGTGCGCACATGATAGCCACGCTTGGCCTGCCCCTCGACCAGCCCTTCGCGGATTGCCCAGAAGGATTTTGCCTGGGCGCTGCTTTCGGCAAGCACGGCATCGATGACCTGGCCACTATCCATGGCTTCAGTCAGGAAATCGACCAGCAGCGTGCGCAGGTCGATCGCCGCACTGGCCGACAGTTCGATCAATACATGGACGGGCGCTTCGACCGGCGACACCATGTTGACGTCGATCAGGCGCGCCAGCGCGATGCATTCCGAACCGATGATCTCGAACGCCGACATCAGATCGGCCGAGGCGCGGCGGGCCTGCCGAAACAGCGCGATTGCCGCTTCGAACGAGGCAAGGCCGAGATAGGCGGTCTCGGTCCGGACCGGTTTTGGAAACAGTTTCAGTTCGACGCCGGTGATGATGCCGAGCGTCCCTTCCGAACCGATGAACAGCTGCTTCAGATCATAGCCGGTGTTGTTCTTGCGCAGACCGGAAGAGCCGTTCCACAACTCGCCGTCCGGCAGCACCACTTCAAGGCCGAGGATGAGATCGCGCGCCATGCCGTAGCGCAGCACGTTGATGCCGCCGGCGTTGCTGGCCGCATTGCCGCCGATCTGGCAACCGCCCTGGGCGCCAAGCGCCAGCGGAAACAGGCAGTCCTGTTCGTCGGCATCATCCCACAAGGCGGCAATAC
>NZ_JBWLUX010000047.1:0-70271 GCF_057784315.1 Mesorhizobium sp. CNPSo 4684
CTAGGACCAATCGACATTCAGGATTCAAAATCGCGTTGATGCATGATTCATAGGCTTCCAGATTCGATCTGGAGAGCGATGGATGGCACGGCGATATGAACTGAGCAGCGCGCAGTGGCAGCGTATCGAAGGGCTGTTGCCAGGAAAGGCGGGCGATCCTGGCCGCAGCGGGTTAGACAATCGCCTGTTCGTAAACGGCGTGCTGTGGGTTTTGCGCTCCGGAGCGCATTGGCACGACATGCCTGAGCGCTATGGCAAGTGGAAGACGCTGCACCAGCGGTTCCGGCGCTGGTCGAAGGCTGGTGTTTGGGAGCGTGTCTTTGCCGATCTGATCGTTGATCCCGACAACGATTATGTGATGCTCGACAGCACGTTGGTTCGCGCCCACCAGCAGGCAGCGACCGGAAAAGGGGGGACCAAAACCAGGCTTTGGGGCGTTCCCGAGGTGGATTGACTACCAAGATCCACATGGCTGTCGACGGTCGCGGCCGCCCGCTGCGCCTGATCCTGACGCCCGGTCAGCGTGGCGATGTCACCCAAGCGCCTGCTTTGCTTGAAGGGCTCAAGGCCAAACGCGTTCTTGCCGATAAGGCCTATGACAGTAATGCCCTGCGCGCGATCGTCATCGAAATGGGCGCGCAGGCCGTCATCCCCTGCAATCCGACCCGCAAGACCCTGATCCCTTACGACTTCGAGGCCTATAAGGCGCGCAACATGATCGAGCGCTGCTTCAACAAGCTCAAGCACTTCAGACGCATAGCCACCCGATACGATCGGCGCGCCCTATACTTCCTCAGCTTCGTCCAGATCGCTTGCGCAATGCTATGGATGCGGTGAATGTCGATTCAGCCTAGAGCCGGACATCAGTTTTGGACGCAGGCGCGGTCGGCCTGCCAAAAGAGCCAAGCGGTTCCGGCGGAGGCGCAGCTTCGCTTAATCGAACCGTTTCCGAACCACAAATCCCTCCTGGTGATACCCAGGGCGGCGCCAGCGGGATTTACATATGGCACGTACCGCTGAACCTGATACTCTAGGCTTCTCTGAAAATCCGGATTTCCTCATGGAGCGCCGGCTGACTGCGATCCTCGCCGCCGATGTGGTTGGCTACAGCCGCCTCATGGGGCTGGATGAGGCTGGTACACTGTCGGCTCTGAAGGCGCATCGGCGCGAGATGACCGACGCCAAGATCGCCGAGCACCAGGGCCGCATCGTCAAGCTCACCGGCGACGGCATGCTTGTCGAGTTTCCGAGCGTGGTGAACGCCGTTGCCTGTGCCACGGAGATCCAGCGCAAGATGCGCGAGCGCAACGTCGAAGTGGCGGAGGACCGTCGCATCGAGTTCCGCATCGGCATCCATCTCGGCGACATCATCTTCGAGGACAACGACATCTATGGCGACGGCGTCAACATCGCGGCGCGCATCGAAAGCATCGCCAAGCCGGGCGGCGTCGCAGTGTCCGGGTCGGTCCGCGACAATGTCGGCAACCGGCTCGATCTGACGTTCGAGGATACCGGCGAGCAGGCGCTCAAGAACATCGACCGGCCGGTCAGGGTCTACAACGTCAACCTCTTCCAGGCCGCTCCGCCGCCACGCGTGACGAGCGGCGCTGCGCAACCCAAGTCGGGGCCGGCGAAGGAAAAGCCGTCGATCGCCGTCCTTCCCTTCAACAACATGAGCGGCGACCCCGAGCAGGAATACTTTTCCGACGGCATCACCGAGGACATCATCACCGACCTGTCGAAGATCTCGGGGCTGCACGTCATCGCCCGCAACACGGTGTTCACGTACAAGGGCAAGCCTATCAGGGTACAGCAGGCAGCACAGGAACTCGGCGTCAGATTTGTTCTGGAGGGTAGCGTGCGCAAGGTTGGGTCGCGCGTGCGCGTCACCGGACAGCTCATCGACGGTGCGGATGGCGGGCACGTCTGGGCCGACCGCTACGATCGCGATCTGACCGATATTTTCGCGATCCAGGACGAGATCACTCACACCATCGTCGACCAGCTGAAGGTCAAGCTGCTGCCGGAAGAAAAAGAGGCGATCGAGCTGGCGCCGACTGAGAATGTCGAGGCCTATACTTACTATCTCAGGGGGCGGGAGTTTTTCCACCGCGGTTCGAAATCATATTACAGGCTGGGCAGGCGAATGTTCGCCATGGCGATCGAACTCGACCCGCTCTATGCGCGGGCCTATGCCGGTACCGCCGATTGCGACTCGTTCCTCTTTCTCGACTATAGCGAGGAGGTTTCGCTCGAGGGCATCCTCGCCAACGCTGCGAGGGCGCTCGAGATCGACAGCGGTCTGGCCGAAGCGCACGCCTCCCGCGGACTCGCCTTGGCGGTCGGCCAACGCTACAAGGAGGCCGAAACGGCGTTTGAACGGGCGATCGCAGGCAATCCCAATCTGTTCGAAGCGCATTACTTCTACGCCCGCTGCTGCTTCGCACAGGGTAAGCTGGAGACGGCCGCCACTCACTGGGAGCGCGCGGCCGAGATCGACCCCAATGACTATCAGTCATCGATGTTGCTCGTGCAGATCTATCGCTCGCTCGGGCGAAATGTCGACAGATTGGAGACGGCTCGCAGAGGCCTCGAGCGCGCGGAGCGGCAACTGGCGAGGAACCCTGAAAATGCCCGGCCCGCCTATCTCGGCGCCAACGCACTCTTAGAATTGGGAGAGTTCGATCGGGCAAAGGAGTGGGCGGCGCGCGCGCAGGCCATCGATCCCGACGACGTCCTGACCCAATACAACCTTGCTTGCTTTCATAGCATGCTTGGCGATCGCGATCGGGCGTTCGACTTGCTCGAAAGGGTGATGCCACGGGCCCACCATGAAATGAAGGCTTGGGTTCTGCACGACTCCGATTTCGACCTGCTTCACAACGATCCACGCTGGCAGAAGGTGCTCGATCTCACCACCTAATACGGTTGATCGGCGATGATCGAGCGCACCGAAGCGGCAAGCTTTCCAAGTGTTGCCAGACTAACAGGTCAAAAACGTGTGAGGGTACCGACCGTGACGGCCCCTTCGTCAGCGGCCGAAGCCGGGGCGCCGCCGCGGTGGTTGCCGACCTAGGGTTATCTTTGGGTCCCGACGCAGACCATCGCCTCAGTGCGCTTGAGGTCAGATCAAGCCACCAGTCGAACAGGAGGCGTCCGCACTAGCTTTGTGGCCCTAAAGCTGCCCGTCTGCTGACGGCCCAACCACGACGTTCGAGGCCTTGATGCTAGCCGATGGCGGGGCGGTCCCGTCACCCCCCAGCCAGCCGCGGCAGCAGAAAAATCTCCGCCCCCGCCGGCAGTTCCTTCGACCAGGTATCGCGATAGATCGTCCCGTCGATGGCCACCGCGATGCCCTTCTCGATCCAGGGCTCGATGCCGGGATACTGTTCAGCCAGTTTCCTGAACAGCTCCCTTATGTCCTTGGCCTCGACCTCGACCTTGCTCTTGCCTCCGGCGAGCTGGCCGAGGGCGCCCCAGAGGGTGACTTCGACCATTGCCGGACCCCTATTCTTGCTGGAGCATGATGTTATCCGAAAACCGCTTCACACTTTTCGGCATCATGCCCTGCCTTCGCGTTCCGCCTCGATCGCGGCGAGAACGCGGGGGGGCGACATCGGGATGTGGGTCATGCGCACGCCGGCGGCGTTCGACATCGCATTGGCGATCGCCGCCAGCGGCGGCACGATCGAGGTCTCGCCGACGCCGCGCACGCCATAGGGGTGGTTGGGGTTGGGGATCTCGAGGATCTGCGTGTCGATCATCGGCAGGTCCGAGCACACCGGGATGCGATAGTCGAGGAAGCCGGCGTTCTGGAGACGGCCGTCCTTGCCGTAAATATACTCCTCGTTGAGCGCCCAGCCGATGCCTTGTGCGGCGCCGCCCTGGTACTGGCCCTCGACATAGGTCGGGTGCACCGCCTTGCCGGCATCCTGGATCACCGTGTAGCGGATCACGCGCGCGGCGCCCGTCTCGGGGTCGACCTCGATATCGCATATATGGGTGGCGAAGGAGACGCCGGCGCCGTCGGCGACGAGCTCGCTGTGACCGGCGATCGGCCCGCCCGTCTTGCCGGACGCGGCGGCGATCTCCTTCAGCGACAATGCCGCGAGGTTGCCGTATTTCTCGCCCTTGGCGATGGCGTGGCCGTTTTCCCAGACCACGTCGTCGACCGGGATGTCCCACATCTGCGCGGCGCGGTCGCGCAGGATTTTTATCGCATTGCGGGCGGCCGAGATCGTCGCCATCGACGACGAGAAGGTGCCGCGGCTGCCGTCCGTCATGTCGTTGTAGCCGAGGGAAGACGTGTCGGCGACGACCGCCTTGACCTGTTCATAGGCAATGCCGAGCTCTTCCGCCGCCACCAGCGACAGCGACGCGCGCGAGCCGCCGACGTCGACGGTGCCGACGGCCAGCGAGACCGAGCCATCCATGCCGATGTTGAGGTCGGTGCAGGTCTGGCCGCCGAAGTTGAACCAGAAGCCGCAGGCCATGCCGCGGCCCTGGTTTTTGCCCAGCGGCGCCTTCATGTGCGGATGGGTCTTCGCCGCCTCCAGCGTCGGGCCGATGCCGATCGGGCCGTAGACCGGGCCGTAGGAGGATCTCGTGCCTTCCTGCGCGGCGTTCTTGATGCGGAACTCGACCGGATCCATGCCGAGCTCCTTGGCCAGCTCGTCGACGGCACTTTCCACGGCGAACGCCGCCATGGGTGCGGAGGGCGCGCGATAGGCCGCCGTCTTCGGCCGGTTGACCAGCACTTCGAAGCCCACGGTCTTGACGTTATCGAGCTTGTAGCAGGCGAACGCCGTCATGGCGCCGATCTCGGCCCAGGTGCCGGCATAGGGGCCGCTGGAATAGCGCAGCGTCGCCTCGGCCGCGGTGATGGTGCCGTCCTTGCGGGCGCCGATCTTCACGTCGATCGAGGTGGCGCTGGTCGGGCCAGAGGCGCGGAACACTTCGTCGCGTGTCATGACGAGCTTGACCGGCCGGCCGGCCTTGCGCGAAAGCGCGAGCGCCACCGGTTCTGCCCAGACATGGGTCTTGCCACCAAAGCCGCCGCCGATCTCCGACGAGGTGACGCGCAGCTTCGAGGCTTCCAGCCCGAGCAGTTGGGCGCAGTGCTGGCGGTAGACGAAATGTCCTTGCGTGCAGACCCAGAGGTCCGCGGTGCCGTCGGACGAGACGTTGGCCACGCAGGCATGCGGCTCGATATAGCCTTGATGTGTCTGCTCGGTCTTGAACGAGCGCTCAACGATGAAATCGGCATGTCCGAAACCCTGATGGACATCGCCATGGCCGAACTGGCTGCGCTTGGTGACGTTGGACGGTTTTTTCGGCTTTTCCTCGAGGCCCTCGGTGAAGATCGTGTCGTTGATCAAGGGGGCTGTGTGCTTCATCGCCTCGTCGACATCGGTGACATGCGGCAAAAGCTCGTAGTCGACCTCGATGAGCTTCAGCGCCTGCCGCGCCGTGCGGGCATCGACAGCCGCGACCGCGGCCACGGCATGGCCGTCATAGAGCGCCTTCGTGCGCGCCATGCAATTGTCGAGGACGTCATACATGGCGGCGTCGCCATCGGTGAGATCCGGCAGGTCGGCGGCGGTGATCACCGCTTTCACGCCGGCCAGCTTTTCCGCCTTCGAGGTGTCGATCTTCAGGATCTTTGCGTGGGCATGCGGGCTTCTGAGAACACGCCCGACCAGCTGCCCCGCCATGTTGAAGTCGGCGCCGTAGCGCGCACGTCCCGTCACCTTGTCGATGCCGTCAGGGCGGATGGGGCGGGTGCCGACGGATGCAAATTTGCGGCCCGAAAAGCGCGGATCGAAATTCATGGCTTACGCTCCCTTCATCACATTGGCCGCGTCCTGGACGGCGCGCACGATCTTGTCGTAGCCGGTGCAGCGGCAGAGATTGCCGGCGAGGCCGAAGCGGATTTCTTCCTCGGACGGATCGGGGTTTTTCGCCAGCAGGTCCTTCGCCGCGATCAGGAAGCCGGGCGTGCAGATGCCGCATTGCAGGGCCGCATGTTCGAGGAATTTCTGCTGCAATGTGTGCAGCTTCTCGCCATGCGCCATGCCCTCGACGGTCTCGACAATTCGGCCCTCGGCCTCGGCGCCGAGCACCAGACACGAGCAGACCAGCCGGTTGTCGAGGATGATCGAGCAGGCGCCGCAGTCGCCGGTGCCGCAGCCTTCCTTGGCGCCGGTCAGCCCGAGCCGGTCGCGCAGGACGTCGAGCAACGTCTCGTCGGGTTGGCAAAGGTACTCGACGTGATCGCCGTTGATTGTCGTTGAAACTGCTACACCGGCCATCATTTGCCTCCTGCACGTGCATAGGCGGTCGTCGCGGCACGTCTGGCCAGCACGCCCGCAACTTTTCGTCTGAACTCGATGGTGCCGCGCTTGTCGTCGATGGGCCGGCAGGCCCCCGCGCAGATCTTGGCGAGCCGCTCAAGCGCTGCTTCGTCGAGCTTCCGGCCGATGAGAGCCTCGGCTGCCTCTTCGACCAGAAGCACCGTCGGGGCCGCGGCGCCCAGCGCCACGCGGGCGGCTGTTATGACGCCATGCTCGTCGAGCGTCAGGTTCACGCCGGCGCTGACCACCGCAATGTCCATCTCGGTGCGCGGAATGAACCGGAGGTAGGCGTCGCCGGAACGCCGCGCTTGGCTGTCGAGCAGGATCGCCTCGATGATCTCGCCCTTGGCGAGCGACGTCTTGCCGGGCCCGATCGGCACGGCCTCCACGGCAATGGTGCGCTTGCCGGAAGGACCGGCAATCACTGCCTTTGCGCCGGCCGCCACCAAAGCCGGGACGCTGTCGGCGGCCGGCGAGGCGTTGCAGAGATTACCGGTTATCGTACAACGGCCCTGCACCTGCTTCGAGCCGATCAGCTTCGCCGCTTCGACGACGCCGGGCCAAGCCTTCTTCAGCGCTGCGTTCTCTCCCAGCACCGCGCAAGGAACAGCGGCGCCGATGCTAAAGCCGTTGGCCGTCTCCCTGATCTCGCTCAGGCCCTCGATTGCCTTGATGTCGACGATCAGGTCGGGCTCGACGAAGCCGCCCTTCATCCTCACCAGGAGGTCGCTGCCTCCGGCAAGAATGGCTGACGTGCCGGAAGCGCCGGCCAGCAGGCCAACGGCATCTTCGATTGAAAGCGGACGTATGTAACGCATCGTCTCCCCTTGGTGTCAGTGTCTCGCCGACCGTTATAACCAGTCTCCTCACAATGACCATCCGGTTGCTCATTTCCGCGATTGGGCCAGGTGCGAGTTGGGTTCCATGCCAAGCGTGGCTGACGCCCTACATTGTATGCCTACGCTGCATCTTTTGCACGAGGGGCGGTGATGCCGATGTCATCGAGCGCCTCTGCCACAGCCTGATCCAGCGGGGTGTGCGGGACTTCGCCGATGATGCCTTCCAGCCGGTCGGACACGAGCCGGTGCGGTTCGAAGCGCAGATAGGACATCGCGACGATCTCGCGCCACATCGCCACGAACGGGCTGCCGGCGCGCAGCACCCACCAGGGCATGAAGGTCAGTTTCAGCGGACGGCCCAGCGCCTTCTCGGCCGCCGCCTTGATGTCCATGTCGGTGACGGCATGACCGGGGAAGTTGAGCGCTTCGTAGAAACCGAGCTTGCCCTGATTGCGCGCCAGCCCGACGAAGGCCACCGCGAAGTCCGGTAGATAGGCCCATTCATGCACGAGGTTGGCCGGGCCGGGCGCGGTATAGACGCCCTTGTTCATCTTGGCGGCGACGACGAGGTCGAACCACGATCCGCTGCCGGTGCCGCCGAAGAAATCGCCGGCCCGCAAAATGATGGTGCGGACCCGGCCGGCGTCGGCCTCGCGGCCAAACAGCGCTTCCATGGCGCAGCGGATGCGGCCCTTCTCGGTGGTCGGGCGGAACGGCGTATCTTCTGTCACCACCTGAGGCATCGGTGAGCCGTAGTTGTAGACGGTGCCGGGGAAGAGATGCAGCGCGCCGTTGGCATGGCAGGCGGCCATGACGTTCTCCGCCATCGGCAGGCATTTGCCCCAGTCGGTGTAGATCGGATTGAGGCCGTTGAAGACGATGTCGACGCCCTCGGTCGCACGGATCAGCGACTGGCGGTCCATGGCGTCGCCCGCGACGGCCGTCGCGCCGTTCAGTTCGGCTGGCACCTTGCCGGCGCGGGTGACGGCGCGGACGTCGAAGCCAGCGTCGATGAAGGCCTTGCCAACCACGCGGCCGAGCCGGCCATTGGCGCCCAGAATTGCGATCTTGGTCATTTTTCGTCTCCGTGTTTGTGTTGGCGCGCCGAATATGATGCCTCCACATTCGAATGAAAATTGACTACGGATGCAGTTTTGATATTCACAAATGAATGACTGAAATCGACTGGAACCTGATCAAGAGCTTCGTCACCGTGGCGGAAACCGGCAGCCTGTCGGCCGCGGCGCGAAAGCTGTCGGCCAGCCAGCCGACGCTTGGGCGCCACATTGGCGAGCTCGAACAGGCGCTCGGCGTCACCCTGTTCCGGCGCGGGCGGCGCGGCTATGCGCTGACGGAGGCCGGCGCCACGCTGTTTGAGCGCGGCAAGGTGGTGAGCGAGCAGGCGAGCGCTTTTTCGCTATTGGCGCTGGGCTCGGTCGAGGCGATCGAAGGCACGGTGCGCATCGCCGCCAGCGAAGTGGTGGCCGCCTATGTGCTGCCGAAGATGACGGCGCGGCTTGGCATCGAGGAGCCCGGCATCGAGGTCGAGATCGTTGCCTCGAACCAGGTCGAGAACCTGCTGCGCCGGGATGCCGACATCGCCATCCGCATGGTCAAGCCGGCGCAGAACGAGCTGACGGCGCGCAAGGTCTGCGATATTGCGTTGTGCTGCTGCGCGGCCAAATCCTATCTCGACCGGCACGGCCGCCCGCTTGTGCCCGCCGCCCTTGTCGACCATCCGCTGATCGGCTTCGACCGCAGCGACGAAATGATCCGCGGCTTTACCCAGTTCGGCATCCCGGTCACCCGTGGCAATTTTCGTTTCAGGACCGACAATCAGATCGTCCTGTGGGAGGCACTGCGGGCGGGAAACGGCATTGGCCTCGGCCAGGAGCCGCTGGCCGACAGCGACCCATTGCTGGAAAAACTGCTGCCGGGCATGCCGTTGCCCAGCCTGCCGGTGTGGCTGGCCATGCATCGCGATGTGCGCACCAGCGTGCGCATCCGTCGCGTCGCCGATTTCCTCTACGAGGAGCTGAAGCGCTATTCGGCGGGAGCGGCCGCGAATTCGGCGCGGTGAGCGAGCCCGGCCATCAAGAGCACGACGATCAATAGCCCCGACATGGCGACAAAGATCGGCCCAAAGCTCAAATGCTCGGCGACGAAGCCGATCGCCGACGGCGCCACCAATATGCCGGAATAGCCCATTGTGGTGACCACGCTCATGCCGGTGCCCGACGAGATGCCTTCCTGGTTGCCGCCGGCCGAAAAGATGATCGGCACCATGTTGGCGATGCCGAAGCCGCAGAGGGCAAAGGCCGCGATGGCGACCCAGGGCGAAGGCGACAGGCCGGCGACCAGCATGCCGGCGGCGGCCACAACCGCCGAGCCGCGCAGCGTCGCCACCGCGCCGAAGCGGTTGCGCACGCCGTCGCCGAAAAAGCGCATGATCGCCATGACGCCTGAGAAGGCGGCGTAGGCAAGACCGGCAATGGCAAGGTCGGCGCCGAGTTCCTGCCGCAGATAAAGCGCCGCCCAGTCGAGCACCGCACCCTCGGAAATCATCGTCAGCAGCGCCATCAGCCCGACCAGATAGACCAGTGGATTGGACGGCAGCGCAAATTTATGATGCTCGGCGGCCTGCGGCTTGTCCTCGGCGATGAGGTAGCCGACCGCCAGGGCTATGACGGCAAAAGCGATGACCGTGACGACAGCCGCATGGGCGAGATGGCCATAGGTCTGGATGGCGTAGCCGCCCAGGCCGCCACCGGCGAAACCGCCAAGGCTCCAGAAGCCATGCGACGACGACATGATGGCGCGGGACAGCCTTCTTTCCACCACCACCCCATTGGCGTTCATGGCGACATCCATGCCGCCGATCGAGCCACCGAAGATGACCATGGCGATCGCCGCCAGCGGCACGTTGGGCGCCAGCGCCACGACCAGCAGGCCGAGGCTGCCGCACAGGCCGAACCAGCGCAGCACCGTGCGCGAGCCATGTTTCGAGATCAGATGGCCGCACCAGCTCATGGCCGCGACCGCGCCGACGCCGAACAACAGGATCAGCAGGCCGAGCGTGAATTTTGTGATGTCGAGCCGGGTCAGGAACACCGGAATCTGCGGCGCCCAACTGCCAGTCAGGAAGCCGTTGGCGAGGAAGATGCTTGCTACGGCCCATCGCCCGCGAATGGCGCCCTGCATGGTGTTTTGCGCGTCCATGGGTTCGAATCCGGTCAAAAATGGCTTTGCGCGGCAAATTAGATCGATTCAATTTGCAGTCAAGCGCCTAGCTGCGAAAGCGTGTGGGCCAAGTTGCAGGCGACGAAGCCGTCGGCAGCGTTCCTTCGCGCCCCCCTCTGTCCTGCCGACGTCGATTCCTGTAAACCGCGCCACTAGCTCAATGATCCCTCGGCCGCCTCGCCTCGAACTCGGCCTTCTTGGCGTCCGAAGCCTCGGTCTGGTTGAGCGCCTGCCAGTCGGCATAGGGCATGCCGTAGACGATTTCGCGCGACTGATCCTTGGACAATGCAAGGCCTTCAGCCTCGGCAGCTTCGCGGTACCAATTCGACAGGCAGTTGCGGCAGAAGCCGGCGAGGTTCATCAGGTCGATGTTCTGGACGTCGCTGCGCTCGCGCAGATGCTCGATCAGCCGGCGGAAGGCGGCGGCTTCGAAATCGCGTTTCTGTTCGTCGCTGAGCTCGGTCATGTCTTGATCCTCACAGCGGCCCGGTGCGCGAGCCGAACATCTTCACGTCATGTATATCGGGACGACGATCGATGGCGTCAACGATCGGCGCCAGCCGTTCAGCCCATGCGATCGCACCCTTCTGATTAGCGATCAGGTCCTGACGGATCTCGATCAGCGCATGGGGAAAGCCGTTGACGATGGCGTGCTTGAACATGGTGTCGCCGCGCAGCGCGCCATCATAGGGTTCGTTGTCGCCGACGACGAGGTTTCTGTCCTGCGCCAGCATGTCGATCAGCGGCCGCGCTACGCGGTCGTCGAGGTCCCAAAGGATGCCGACATGCCAGGGCCGCGCAATACCTTGCATGGCCGGGGTGAAGGAATGCACCGAGAAGATGAAAGGCGCTTTGCCTGAAGCCTGCGCCACCGAGGCGATCATGGCGCCGACCGCGTCGTGATAGGGCCGGTAGAAGCCGTCGAGCCGCCTTTCGCGTTCTTCCGGTGCCATCGGGTAGTTTCCCGGCACCACGGTGCCGTCATAGAGCTGACGGATCAGCGTCGGGTCGTCCTCGCCGCGATTGGGGTCGATCAGCAGGCGCGAAAAATTGGCGATCACCGCCGGCACGTCGAGTGCTGCCGCCAGTTCGCGCGTCACCGTCTCGACGCCGATGTCGTAGGCGATATGACGCTCGAGTTGTGCCGCCGGCAGGCCGAGGCTGCCATACTCCTCCGGCAGGTCGCGGCGGGCATGGTCGGCGACAAGCACCATGCCTCGCTTGCGGTCGCCTTCGACAAGATCGAAAGGCGCGAAAACTGTGGATCGGGTCATTGGCTGAAAAGGTCTGTTCGCTGGCTTCCGGGGAGGGTGGTATCGTCATTCCACGAAGAGGACGCTGGCGCAATGCCGTTGTTTGGCCACGGTTTCTGCGAAAATCCGGTCACGCGCGGCAAATTGCGTGTCGGGGGCCTTTCTAAATCGATTGGAGTTGGACAGAACGGCGCGTTGACATGCGCCCGGACTTTTCCGAAAAGGGGCGTTGAGAGATGCAGATGACGTTGTTGAGGGGTTTCGGGATGGGTTCCGCCGGCAGGCCGCGTGCGCGCAGCGCCTTTGCTGTGCCGCTCCTGGCCTTGACGGTGGGACTTGCCGCGCTGGTCGCGGCCTCGCCCGCCCGCGCCGATTTCCGCGTCTGCAACGCCACGCAGAACCTGGTCGGCGTCGGCATCGGCTACCGCGCCAAGGCCGGCTGGATCACCGAGGGCTGGTGGCACATCGAAGGATCGAGCTGCAAGACGCTGATCGAAGGGCCGCTGTCATCAAGGTTTTACTATCTTTATGCAGAAGACGCCGAGCGTGGCGGGCGTTGGGATGGCCCGATCAACATGTGCGTGGCCGAAAAAGAGTTCAAGATCGCCGGCGTTACCGATTGCGTCGCCCGGGGCTTCCAGCGCGCCGGATTCCAGGAATATGACACGGGCGAGCAGGCAAGCTGGATGGTCCAGCTGACCGATGAGTCCACAACGGGAGGCGCACCAGCCGCCCCGGGAACAAACAGTCAATGAGACGTAGCCGCAAGGTCAAGATCCTCGCCACTATCGGTCCGGCCTCCTCGTCCGAGGAGATGCTGCAGAAGCTGTTCGAAGCCGGCGCCGATGTCTTCCGCATCAATATGAGCCACACCGACCATGAGCTGATGCGCACGCTGGTCGGCCGCATACGCGCCGTCGAGGAAAAGGTCGGCCGTCCGATCGGCATCCTGGCCGATTTGCAGGGGCCGAAGCTGCGCGTCGGCAAGTTCGCCAACGGCAAGGAGGTGCTGACGGCTGGCCAGACCTTCACGCTCGACAACAATCCCGAGCCCGGCAATTCGACCAGGGTCTACCTGCCGCATCCCGAAATCCTGAGCTCGGTCGAGGCCGGCCACCGTCTGTTGATCGACGACGGCAAGCTGGAGCTGAAGGCTCTGAAGAGCGACGGCAAGTCGATCACCTGCACGGTGGTCGCCGGCACGACGATTTCCGACAAGAAGGGCGTCAGCCTGCCCGACACCGACCTGCCGGTCGGTGCGCTGACCGAGAAGGACCGCAAGGACCTCGATGCGGTGCTGGCGGCAAGCGTCGACTGGGTGGCGCTGTCCTTCGTCCAGCGGCCGGAAGATCTTGCCGAAGCCCGCAAGATCGCGCGCGGCCGGGCGCTGATCATGGCCAAGATCGAAAAGCCGCAGGCCGTCGCCCGGCTGGCCGAAATCATCGAATTGTCCGACGCGCTGATGGTCGCGCGCGGCGATCTCGGCGTGGAAATGCCGCTGGAAGCCGTGCCCGGCATCCAGAAGCAGATCACGCGCGCCGCGCGCCGCGCCGGCAAACCGGTTGTGGTCGCCACGCAGATGCTGGAATCGATGATCACCGCCCCGGTGCCGACCCGTGCCGAAGTATCCGACGTATCGATTGCCGTGTTCGAGGGCGCCGACGCCATCATGCTTTCGGCCGAGTCGGCGGCCGGCGCCTATCCGGTCGAGGCGGTGGCGATGATGAACCGCATCGCCACCAAGGTCGAAACCGACCCGACCTATGCCGGCATCATCAACGCGCAGCGCTCGGAGCCGGAAGCGACCGGCGCCGACGCCATTTCGCTCGCCGCGCGCGAGATCGCCGAGACGCTGAAACTGTCGGCGATCATCACCTATACGGCGTCGGGCACCACCGGCCTTCGCGCCGCACGCGAGCGGCCGCAAGTGCCGATCATCGCGCTGTCGCCGATCCTCAACACGGCGCGGCGGCTGTCGCTGCTGTGGGGCACGCATTGCGTCGTCTCGCCCGATGCCATTGATCTCGACGACATGGTCGACCGCGCCTGCCGCATCGCTTTCGAAGAGGGGTTCGGCCAGCCGGGCGACCGCGTCATCATCACGGCCGGCGTGCCGCTGAGGACGCCGGGCTCGACCAACATGTTGCGCATCGCCTATGTCGGATCGGACGCGCAAGTCAGCCGCAACATAGGCTGAGAGAGGCTTCAACGCGTCACAGTTCGCAGCGCTCTTGCCGCGGCTTCGGCGTGATCGATGCGCCGAAGGAAGCGGCGAGCCCGGGGGACGGGGTCGTGCAGGTACTGGTCCGGACCCAGTATCTTTCGCCGGTTGAGTTCGACCGTGTCGAGCAGATCGAAATCGACCCTGGTAACTGCGCAGTGCCATCCGGGGCTGTGCGATGCCCAGCCTCTTCTGTGGTGTTCCAGCAGCCGCTCACGGGCTGAATAGCCATGGTAGTCGAACGCGATCACGCCGTTGGTCACGTAGATGTGGTTTCCGGAAAAGCCCTCGCCTGGAAGGATACGTTCGCCGTAAAATCCTTCCAGAGGAGGATGCTCGAGAAAGGCGCCTGCGAGAATGGCGCAGCCGCCATGGCCGAAGAAGATGCGGTCCGGCAATGCCCATCGCTTCTCCGGGTTTTTCTTGATGCCGTGCTTCAGGACATACATGAGGCGATCAGGTCGGGGCGAGTTCTGCGTCGGGCACCGTGATATCGGGGCATTGCCCCTCATTGTAGGCATCGCCGGCGATCCGCGCCTCCACGGTTTTCGCCAGCGCCTGCAGGTCGACGTCCTTGCCGGCGACCTTTTCGACGGCGCCGACGACGAGGTCTGGCGCGATCCAGTCCGGCTTGTGGCCGAGATTGTGGACCCAGATCAGCTCGGCGCCGGGGATGTCCCTGACCAGGCCGACCGAATGGATCGAGGCATAGACCACCTTGTCGCGGTCACCCGAGATGACGACCGTCGGCGCCTTGATGTCGCGGTAATGTGGCGCGGCCCTAAGCGCATAGTCGTAGAGGCCGGCGACATCGATGGCATTGGCGCGAAAAGCGCCGGGACGCAGCACCAGCGGGATCGAGGCGTTGCCGACATAGAAGTCCGGCACCTTGTTGGGCGAAAACACGCAAGCCGTGGCGCCGTTCATCTGCAGCGTGCCGGTCGGATAGGTCAAAGTCTCCGAGAACAGCCAGCCAATGATGGGGGTGGCGGTCAGCTTGTAGTACCAGGCGGTCGCGCCGCCCGGCCAAGGGTGGCTGACCGGCGACAGGAAGACGAGGCCGAGCGTCTTGTCAGGATGTCCGCGGCCAAAGGCGGCGGTGACCACGCCGCCGAAGGAATGGCCGACGATGATGGCCTTGTGGATGCCGATGCGGTCCATCAGCTTGGCGATGGTGTTGGCTTGCGCCGACGGGCTCTCATTGTTGCCGGGGCCGCGTTCCGACCAGCCGAAGCCCGGCCGGTCGAGGAACACCATTTCGGCGCGGCCCTCGAGCAAAGGCCTGATCGGCAGCATTTGATCCCTAAGGTTGGCGCTGGCGCCATGGATGAAGACGATCGCCGGCAGCTCGGCATTTCGTGGCGCCGGCACGTGGACATAGTGGATGCGGGCGTCGTCAATGTCGGCAAATTCGTCGGCAGGCGGATTGCGCCACTCGATCAGCCATGCGCCGGCGCGGGTGACACCGGCAAGGGCAAAGACGAGCGCGAGGAGAAAGGCACAGGCGGCGTAGATGAGGTTCATGAGGAGAGGTACGGGGTGGAGGGGGATAAGTTTTGGGCAGTAGGCAGTAGGCAGTAGGCAGTAGGCAGTAGGTGGGTTCAACCGCTTACCCTACTGCCTACGCCCTATTCCCTACTGCCTAGATTAAATGCCTTCGCCGGCAAGCTCTTCCGAAAGGGTTGCGACCTGGTCCTGGGCGCTGCGCATCATCGGGTAGATGGCCAGCACCTTCTGCCAGGCTTCGAGCGCCGATTGCTTGTGGCCGGTGGCGGCCATGATCTGCGCCAGGCCAGAAAGCGCGCCGAAATGGCGTGGTTCCAGCTGCAGCGTCTGGTCGATATCGGACATCGATTTCCCGAAATTTCTCATCATGTAGTGCACGGTGGCGCGCCGGTTCCAGCCCTCGGCATATTTGGGCTGCAGGGTGACGACCTGGTCGAGGAAGTCGAGGGCGACGTCGAACTTCTGGTCATCCATCGCCTTTTGCGACCATTGCATCATCAGGTCGATCGAGGCGCTGCCTGACTGGAACCATTCGCCCCATATGCGCCCGGCGATGCGCTCGGCAGCCTTTTCGTTGCGCTCGCGCTTCAGGTCGGCAAACAGCTGGTCGAGCCGGGCTTCCTTGGTCACGGCAACCGGCGGCGTCGTGGCGGCCGGTGGATCATCCGCTCGCGCCGCTGTGGCGCTGAACAGGAAAAAGGCCGAGAAAAATGCAAAAAGAATCCGCATCGTCCGAATCTAACCCCGGACGGCGGATCGTCAAACTGAAATTAGCGTGAAAGTGCCGGATCTCCGGCAAATAACATCACAGGGACGGAGGCAACAGCCTCCGGCCGAAAACTCAGCCCTGGCGCGCCTTGTAGCGCGGAGCGGTCTTGTTGATGATGTAGATGCGGCCCTTGCGGCGAACCAGCTGGTTGTCGCGGTGACGCGCCTTCAACGCCTTGAGCGAATTCTTGATCTTCATTGTCTTGCCCGTGGTCTGGGCCCAGTTCGGGCCGAATTATTAAGGCGCGCCAGAAGACGCGCCTTTGAACTTGCGTGGCTCATAAACGAGGAGCCTTGCCCGTGTCAACCGCAAGCATGCCGCATAGAGGCTGAGAACGGCTTTGGCATCAAATATCCGCCATCTCGGCTCGACGCCATTGCGCCGCCGAAGGCGGGCTGGAATGGTGCGGCGCCCTGCCAGCTGATTTGGAGAGGTCCATGCGCCTGTTGTTTGTGTCCGCCTGCCTTGCCGTTCTGGCAGCGGCCTCCACCGCACAGGCGCAGGAATGCGACCGCAACGACGACAGCCAGCAGATGATGAATATCTGTGCCGGCGAGGACTATCAGGCGGCTGACGCCAAGCTCAACCAGGCCTACAAGGATCTGATCGGCCGCAACGACGACAAGAGCAGGAAGCTGCTGCAGGTCGCGCAGCGCGCCTGGATCGCCTTCCGCGATGCCGAATGCGCCTATGCCACGACAGACAGCGAAGGCGGCTCCATCCATCCGATGGAGGTTTCGCAATGCCTGACCGAACTGACGGAGCAGCGCACCAAGCAGCTGACGTCCGGCGCCAATTGCCAGGAAGGCGACGCGGGTTGCGCCAGCCCCGACGAAGACGGAGATCTGAACAACGAGCTGCAATAGGGTCCACGCCCCTCAGGCAAAGCGCGCGCTTTCCTGGAATTGCTCAGCTACGCCGGCTGATGCGCGTGAAATGGCCCATCTTGCGGCCTGGGCGGGCTTCCACCTTGCCGTAGAGATGCAGCATCAGATCGGGCTCGGCGAGCAGAGCGGGTACGCGCAGGACGTCGTCGCCGATCAAATTCTCCATGACGCAGTTGGAATGCCGGCCGGGGTTGCCCAGCGGCAGGCCGGCAATGGCTCGGATATGCTGCTCAAACTGTGAAACGATGCAGGCGGCTTCCGTCCAGTGGCCGGAATTGTGCACCCGCGGCGCCATTTCGTTGGCCAGCAGGGAGCCATCAGCAAGAACGAAGAACTCGACGCCGATGACGCCGACATAGTCGAGGGCCGACAGGATCTTTGCCGCCGCCGCTTGCGCCGCCGCCGCCGTTTCCAGCCTGATTTGGGCCGGCAGGGCCGAGGTATGCAGGATGCCGTCGCCGTGGACGTTTTCGGCCGGATCGTAGGCGGCGACCGCGCCGTCCAGCCCGCGCGCGGCGATCACTGAAATCTCTCGCTCGAAAGCGATGAAGGATTCCAGGATCAGCGGCACATTGCCCATGGCCTCGCAGGTGCCGGCAAAGCCGCCCGTCTCCATGTTGCGGAAGACGCGCTGGCCCTTGCCGTCATAGCCCATGCGGCGGGTCTTCAAGATGCCGCTGCCCGAGAACTCTCTCAGCGCCGCCGTAAGCTCGTCGTCATTGTCGACGGCGCGGAAATCCGCGGTTTTTATGCCGATGCCGTTGAGGAACTGCTTCTCAGCCACCCGGTCCTGCGCCACTTCCAGCGCACGCGGCGGCGGATAGACCGGCACCTTGGCGGCAAGCGCGCTGGCGGCCGCCACCGGTACGTTCTCGAATTCATATGTGACGACGTCGCTGGCTGCTGCCAGTTCGGCAAGAGCGTCCGCATCGTCATAGGCGGCGGTGATCTGGCGGTTAGCGACCTGAGCCGCCGGGCAATCGGCCTGCGGTTCGAGGATAATTGTGCGGTAGCCGAGGCGCGCCGCGGCAACAGCCAGCATACGGCCGAGTTGGCCGCCGCCGATGATCCCGATGGTCGATCCCGCGGGCAGGCTCACGGCGCGTCCGTCGGTTCGGCGGCGACCTTGGCGGTCTGGGCGGCGCGCCAGGCGTCGAGACGGGCGGCAAGCTTGTCGTCGTTGAGCGCCAGCACGGCGGCTGCCAGAAGGGCGGCGTTGGCCGCACCGGCCTTGCCGATGGCCAGCGTGCCGACCGGAATGCCGGCCGGCATCTGGACGATGGAGAGCAGCGAATCCTGGCCGGACAGCGCCTTGGATTCGACCGGCACGCCGAACACCGGCAGCGGCGTCATCGCCGCCGTCATGCCGGGCAGGTGCGCGGCACCGCCGGCGCCGGCAATGATCACCTTGTAGCCTGCCGCCTTGGCGCCCTTGGCGAAATCGTAGAGCCGGTCGGGGGTACGGTGGGCGGAGACGATCAGCCGCTTGTGAGGGATGCCCAGCGCTTCCAGTGTTTCGGCGGCGTGGCGCATCGTCGCCCAGTCGGACTGGCTGCCCATGATGATGGCGACGTCGGCGCGGTGGTCGGTCAAGCGCATGCTCCCGGCGGCAAAGGCGCGCCTTAGCGGAATTCGCGCAAAGCCGCAAGGATAGGCGGCAGCCGCCGAGCTCGGCAGCCACAAGTCACTCTATACCGCTGCCTTGCGGAAGCGGGCGACGAAATCGTCGAGCTCGGGGCGCTCCATGTCGGAGATCGCCCAGTAGGAGAAGGCGCCGTCGCTCCAGTGCACCATGGAGAAGCCGCCCGAGGAAACGTCCTTCGGTTCGGTGACGCGACCGCCTTGCTGCGGCTCGGCCACCAGCGTGATCAGGTGCTCGCGGTGGCGGTAGACCAGCGCCGGCACGGGACGGCCCGAGACCACCTCGACCCGGCCGCCGATCAGCGCGAAGCCATCCGTGGCAAGATCGGGCGCCGGCGGCGACACGCCGATGCGGGCATCGAGCCATGGTTTCACCGTGTGGCGGTCGGACGAGACGATGTCGATCGGGCTGGCGGCGAGCAGGCTGCGGCGATGGTCGCCGGCGATCTCTGCTGCGACGCTGTCCGATGCGGCATTGAACATCACCCATTGCGTGGCGCCGCTGGCCAGCACTGCGGTCATGACGATCGACGCCGCCATGGCGCGCCAGTCGAAGGCGCCGAAGCGGCGCACCCTTGGCGATGGCCTTGCCTGGGACGGCCGCGTATCGGTCGCTCGCCGTTGCTGGGCTGCACCGGCGATCAATCCCGGCAGCGCCGACGGTGCCTCGTCCTGCGGCCGTTGTGCCGATGCCGTACCGATCGCCGCGATGCGGGCGCGAAAGGCATCGCTGACATCGGGGCGCGGCAAGCGGCCGACCGCGCCTTGCAAGGCAAGGATGCGGGCATGCTCGGCGGCAAGCGCCGGATCGGCGGCGATGCGGCGTTCCACGGCAAGTGCGGCGGCCGCATCGAGTTCGCCATCAACCAGAGCGTGGATCATCAGCCTGATGCCTTCGGGATCGTTGGGCAGTCCGTCATCATGGGCGGTCATGGCGCTCTCCCCAGTTCCGACGCAAGCAGGCCGCGAGCCCGCGCCAGCCTTGACATCACCGTGCCGATCGGCACGCTGAGCATCGTCCCTATATCGCGGTAGCTGAGGCCGTTAAAGTCGCGCAGCACCAGCGTCTCGCGGAACGGCTGCGGCAGCGCGGCGATCGCGGCTTCCAGCGCCGCCGTATTGGCCTTGGCGATCAGGCTCGCCTCTGGACCTTCCTCGTCCGGCATACTCGTGCCGTGTGCAGCCGCCATCTCGTCGAGATCGCCGAGGTCGCCGACAGCCATCATGCCGCGCGGCCGATTGCGTGACATCCAGGTGTAGGCGGTGTTGCGCACGATGGTCAGCAGCCAGGCGCGCGGGTTGCCGCCGGCATAGCCTGACATGCCGGCATGCGCCTTGATGCAGGCGTCCTGCACGACATCTTCGGCGTCGGCGGCATTGCCGGTCAGCCAGCGGGCAAGCGCAAGCGCGTCGCCGAGATGCGGCAAAACCACCTCGTTGAAGCGTTCAGCCAAGGCCCTCTCGCTCAAGGCAGCACCATGATCGGACACTCTAGGACGAACAGGCCTTGCGCTCTCAGCCAGCGCCGGTCTCGCCCTGCTTGTGCGGGCGAACCCCGCAGAAACAGGCAAAGCCGCCTGCAGTAGCGAAAGTGAATTCATCTGCGTCACCGGTGTCAAGCGCCATGGAAAGGGGACTGGTGACGCTCATGCGGTCCAGCGCATGACGACGGCTGGTGCCGTGGCCATGATCGCGATCCCAGTAATGATGCGGCATATCCGTCTCCTCAACGCCAGCGATGGCGTATGCCGAGAAGACCTGCTTTGACGGCGGTTTATTCCCGCAGTGTGCAAATCCGGCTGTTCACAGTCGCGTGATCGGCCGGAGTGCATGAGCTTTATTTGGCCTCGTTGGCGATCAATCCGGCCAGCGCAGAGCGCCGGACGAATCCTTTCGCGGCTGTTTCAGCGCATCCGCCGGCCGGTCGGCCGCGGTCAGAACGGCGCGCAGGCGCTCGGCGACGATCTCGGCCTCGCCGGGGTGCAGATTGCACGGGTCGAGGAAGAAATGGCCGCGCTCGACCTCGTGATTGCGCACGATGATCGGCGGCGAGCCGGCCGCAAGTGCCGAGGCAAGGCCGGCGGCGGTGAAGCGGCTTTCGGGCGAGACGAAGATCTGCAGCCGGTCAAGTGGATTGGCGGTCGGGTCGGGAATGATGTGGGCGGCGATGCCCGGTATCCCTTGCAGCGCACCCTTCCAGAGATTGAGCGCCGCTTCCTCGCGCCGGCGGATGCCGGCATGGTCGCGCTTTTCCCAGGCTTCCAGTGCCGCCATGGTGCCGGCGATGCTTTCCTTGCCGACCTTCATGGCGCGGGCGACGCCGCGGTTCTGCAAATAGGCGGCGCGGACAAGATCCTTGCGGCCGGTGACGATGCCGCTGGTCGGCCCCGAGAGGAATTTGTGGCCGCTGTAGACGACGATGTCGGCGCCGCGCGCCAGGAAGCTGCGCAGATCATATTCGGAAGCCGCGTCGACGATCACCGGCACGCCCCTGGCGTGGCAGATCTCGCAGAATTCCTCGAGGGAAAGCATGCCGTATTGCACGGTGTGGTGTGCCACGACGTAGAGCGCTGCCGCCGTGCGCTCGTTGATCGCCTCGCGCACATGGTAGTCCTGGGTGACGCTGACGGTGCCGGCCGGAATGACCTTAGCGCCGGCGACGCGGATCGATTGGTCGATCGGCGCGCCGTAATTGACAACATGGCCAAGCTGGATGACGACTTCCGACTTCAGCCCTTCGGTGTCGTCGGGCAGCCGTTCGATCGCCAGCAAATTGGTGCCGGTCATCGCCCCGGCGATCGCCATGGTGATGCCTGAGGCGCAGCAGGCGGTGATGAAGCCGGCCTCGCCGCCGGTAAGGCGGGCGGTGATCGTGCTTGCGGCGCGCTGCAGATCGTCCATCTCAACCCATTGGGAGGCGATCTCGGCCATGGCGTTGATCGCTTCGGGAACGATGATCGAGGCGCCGAGTGTCGTCATAGTGCCGGAGACGTTGATGATCGGCCGCAGCCCCAGCCGTTCGCGGATCGTGGTGTTGGAGCCGGTGTCGGAATAGGTTTTCATGTTCAGCAAATCCCTTGGCTGTCAGGCAGCGATCTCGACGACCGCTTCGATTTCGACGGTGATGTTTCCAGGCAGCGAGCCGACGCCGATCGCCGAGCGGGCATGGCCGCCGATCTTGTCGAAGACGTTGGCGAACAGGTCCGAGCAGCCATTGACCACTTTCGGGTGGTCGCCGAAGGTCGGCGTCGCATTGACGAAGCCGAGCAGTTTGACGACGCGCACGATGCGGCCGAGATCGCCGGCCGCGGCATGCATGACGGCCAGCAGATTGAGGCCGGTGAGGCGGGCATGCTCATAGGCCTGCTCGACGGTGACGTCCTCGCCGACCTTGCCGGTGCACAGCGTGCCGTCGGCGCGCAGCGGCCCCTGACCTGAGAGAAAGATCAGCCGGCCGCTTTCGGCATGGGTGACGAAATTGGCGATCGGCGTCGGCGGCTCGGGCAGCGTCAGGCCGAGTTCGGCGAGCCGGATGTAAGGCGTCATGGAAGAATTCTCCTTGGGGCGGCTTCAGCCGCCCACGTCAGAACTGCGAGGCGCGGAACCGCGCCAGGAAAGTGCGCAGGCGCTCATTGGTGGTCTCTTGGGCGAGAATTTCCTTCGGCGGGCCGACAGCGCTGACACCGCCATCGGCCATGAAGACGATGCGGCTTGAAGCGTCGCGGGCAAAGGCCATCTCGTGGGTGACCATCACCATGGTCATGCCGTCTTCGGCGAGGCTGCGCACAACGGCCAGCACCTCGCCGACCAGTTCGGGGTCGAGTGCCGAGGTGATCTCGTCAAGCAGCAGGATTTTTGGTTCCATCGCCACCGCACGGGCAATGCCGACGCGCTGCTGCTGGCCTCCGGAGAGTTCCGCCGGCAGGCTGTCGGCCTTGTGGGCGAGGCCGACGCGGCCCAGCCAATGCTCGGCGATCTGGCGCGCCTCGGCCTTGCTCTTGCCGCGCACCTTGATGAGGCCGAGCATGATGTTGCCGGCGGCGGTGAGGTGCGGAAACAGGTTGAAGCTCTGGAACACCATGCCGGTCTCGGCGCGCATGGCGGCCAGGTCGCGCTCGCTGCGCCGCTGGCGCGCGCCGGCTTCGCGAAAACCGACCTCCTTGCCGTCGATACGGATCGAGCCTGAGTCATAGCTTTCGAGGAAGTTGACGCAGCGCAAAAGGGTCGTCTTGCCGCTGCCCGAAGGCCCGATGACGGTGACCACCTCGCCCTTCTCAACCGTGAGGCTGACCGAGCGCAGCACCTCGACCGAGCCGAAGGCTTTCGAGACCCCGGCAATGTCGAGAAGGGCTGGATTGTCGTTCGAGCTTGTGGCCATCGTGCTAGTCCCGGATGAAGGCGAAGCGCCGTTCCAGCCGCCGGCTGGCGTAGGAAAGCGCATAGTTGACGGCGAAATAGATCAAGGCGCCGAGGATATAGAGCGGCATTGCCTCATAGGTGCGGCCGATCACCTGGTTGATGGCCTGCATCAGGTCGGTGATGCCGAGCAGCGAGACCAGCGCGCTGCCCTTCACCGCATCGGTGACGCCGTTGATCCAGGGCGGCAGGAAGCGGCGGAATGCCTGCGGAAAGATGACGGAGGTAAGCCGTTGGTGAAAGGTCAGGCCGATCGCCATCGCCGCCTCGGACTGGCCTTTGGGAATGGAGCCGACGGCGCCGCGTACATACTCCACGACCTGCGCCGTCTTGAACAAGGTGAGCGCCAGCACGGCGGCCCAGAAGGATTGCAGGTGCAGCCCGGCGGCGGGCAGGCCGTAATAGACGAAGAACATCAGCACCAGGATCGGGATGCCGCGGATGGTGTCGGAGAAAATGCGCACCGCCCAGCGCAGCGGCGCCGGGCCATAGACCAGGCCGACGCCGAGTGCGACGCCGGCAATCAGCGACAGCACAACGACCAGCAGCGACACCCACAAGGTCACGGCGAAACCCTGGGCGAGGAACGGCAAGGCGTAGAGGATCTGGCTCAGCATGTCAGCGCGCCGCCCTGAACCGGCGCTCGACCAGCCGCAGCCCGAACAGCAGGGCGTAGCCGGTCACCAGATACATTGCCGTCGTCACCAGATAGACCTCGACGATGCGGAAGGTGTTGAAGTTGATCCACTGGGCGCCATAGGTCAGCTCCGGCACCGAGATGACCGAGGCGATGGACGTGTCCTTGAACAGCGAGATGAAGGTGTTGGACAGTGCCGGCAAGGTGATGCGCAACATAGTCGGCAGGCGCACGTGAACCAGCCGCTGCCATGGGGTGAGGCCGATCGCCTTGCCGGCGTCGAGCTGGCCGCGCGGCACGGCTTCGAGGCCGGAGCGGAAAACCTCGACCAGATAGGCGCCGCTATAGACCGACAGCGTCAGCACGAAGGAGGTCGGCGCGCTGTAGGCGAGATCGACCACCGTCGGCACGCCGTAAAAGACGAGATAGACCAGAAGGATCAGCGGCACGTTGCGGATGAATTCGACGTAAGCCGCGATGATCGCCCGCACCACGCGCCCGGCCGAGACATACCAGACCGCCAGCACCAGGCCGATGACGATGCCGATGGCGATCGATATGACGGCAAGCTCAAGGCTGAGCAGCAGGCCGCCCCATAGCTTGTCGAAATGCCGCCAGATCAGGTTGAAGTTGAGCGTATAGCCCATGCGTCTCCCGCGATGCCGAGGAACGTCAAAGAAGATGGTGGAAGGGTGCCGGGCACCCTCCCACCGACTAACGTCAGATTGTTATCATACAACCGGGAAACCGGGGTGGCGCGCCGGCGGCTCCTGGCCGAAATAATCCTTGAAGGCGGCGTCGTAGAGCGCCGTCTCGTGGCCGAACATGGCGATGGTGAAGGTCTGATTGACGTAGGTCAGCCAGTCGAGATCGCCCTGCCTGACCGCCGCGCCGTAAAGCATCGAGTACCAGCTCTTGCCGGCGTCGAAATATTTGTCGGGGTTGCGCGAGGCCAGCCAGCGCACCGTGGAAAGATCGACGGCGGCGGCATCGGCGCGCTTGGATTCCAGCGCCTGCAGCACATTGGCCTGGGTGTCGATCTGCAACACCTGCGCCTCGGGAAGCGCGAAATGGACCGAGCTTTCGGCGTCGACATTCTGCAGGATAGAGATGCGTGTCGCCGAACCGCCGGCGAGCAGCTTGTCGAAGGTCTTGTTTTCCGCTGTCGGCAGCGTCAGCAGGGCGACGCCCTCGACATAGTAGGGCCGCGAGAAGTGGATCAGCTGCGAGCGCTGCGCGGTCATGGTCATGAACTGGATGGTGATGTCGACCTTATTGGTGGTGACATTGGGGATGCGCTGCGCCGGGTCCTGCATGACGAACTCGACCTTGCTCGGATCGTCGAACAGCCCCTTGGCCAGGATGCGGCCCATGGTGATGTCCATGCCCACCAGTTCGCCGGCATCGTTCTCGAAATGCCACGGCGCATTGGTGCTGCCGGTGCCGACGATCAGCTTGCCGCGGTCGAGCGCGGTGCGCAGCACGCTGTCGGATGCGGCTTGTGCTGCCGCCTTCTCGGCGCTGACCGCGGTCATAACGCCGGCCGTTGCCAGCCCGGCCATGCCCAGTTTCAGAAAATCTCGCTTGGATGTGTCGTTCACTGCGACCTCCTGTTCGTTTGAGTTCCCCTTACAGGCACATGTGTTGCATGCGATTTGTCTCTTACAAAAGACACATGTATCCTATACAAGACAGATACTAACATTAGGAATCGACAATGCAAGACGCCAATGACGTCACCGATCAGCCGGTTCTTGGCCCAGCCGCTGAACGGACATCAGGCTCGCGCGAAAAGGGTCTCAACCGGGTGCTGGAGATCCTGGAGTTCCTGCATGTCACGCAGCGCGCCATCGGCATCGGCGACCTCGCCAAAGGGGTGAATGCGCCGCGCTCCACCACCTACACGCTGGTGCGCTCGCTGGTCGATGCGGGTCTCCTGGAGATGGAGGGCGACGGCAACAGGGTCTATTTCGGCAAGAAGCTCTATCTCTACGGAATGGACTATGTCCGGGGCAACGACCTGCTCCGCAGGGGCCGGCAGGAGGTCGACAATCTGTCGCGCGAGACCGGCGAGACCTCCGAATTGTGCATGCTGCAAAGCGGCCGCTACACCATCGTCCATTCCAGCCCCGGCACCAGGCCGTTCCGCATCAGCTCGGCCACCGGCCTGCAGATCCCGCTGCCATGGACGGCATCAGGGCGGCTGCTTCTGGCCGGGTTTGAGAGGGCTACTATCCAGGACATGGTGTCGGACGACGACCTTTTGCTGCCGGATGGCCGCAGGCTGCAGCTCGACGATTTCATCGCCGATATCGCGACGGCCAGGACGACCGGCTATTGCATCACCTCGGGGCTGGTCGACGCTTATACCAAATGCCTGGCCGCTCCGGTCTTTTCTGTCACAGGCAAGGTTGAGGCAACGATGTGCCTGGTGGTTCCGATCGACACCGCGAAGGAAAAGACCGACGAGCTTATTGCGCTGTTGCGTGAACGCGCCGCAAGGCTTTCGATCCCGGGGTAAGGGGTCAGGCTCCGAGGCTATCGCTCAGGCGATGATGTCCGGGATGATCTTGTCTTCCAGCGCCATCAGCCGGTCCTTGAGGAACAGTTTCTTCTTCTTCATGCGTTGGATCTGCAAGGGATCACAACCCATGGCGATCATCGCATTGATGGCCGCGTCGAAATCGGCATGCTCTTGTTTCAGCCGAGAAAATTCGAGGCGGATATCAGCCTGTTCCTGTTCGGACATTATCTACCGTCTGCACGTCTGCGGCGCCCAATGATGGGCCTGATTGGGCGGGACCGGCGGGGTTTTGTAGCCGGCGCGCAGCCCATACCACATTTCACATTGTCGTGGAATGCTACCACGCAGCATTCGACATCTCAGTTGGATGGTGGCAGAGTGTCATGGTGCCGTCACAGAACGACCTGCGGTGGACGTGCCTTTGACGGCTGCAATCGAGGAAACCATGAAAGGGAGAACCAATCATGTCTCTTGCATCCCATCTTGATGAGTTGCAGCGGAAACACGGTGATATCGAGCGCGAGATCGATGATGCCATGAATCATCCATCGGTCGACGACCTCGAAATCGTGAATCTCAAGCGACGCAAGCTGGCACTCAAGGACGAGATTGAGAAACTGAAGGCGAAACCGACGACACACTGACGCCCTTCCTGGACTAGACGCGCCGCTCCGGCGCGCATCCATCGCTCCGGTGGCGACACGCCGCCGGAGGCGGTTACTTGTTACTGTTTCCGACACTGTTGGCCGGTCGACACCGTCTGTGACGGGTAGCCGCGCCGCTGCAATTTGGCGGCTCTGCCTGCCTGTCGCCATTGACAAGCCATCTTTGCTCCTCCACCTCATGCCCGAACCTCAGCGCAATGCGCTGATAACTGTTTGAGCGTAGGTTTGCGCGTCAACGCGAACGCAGGTCGCTCAGGAGCTCAAGAGGCTGCCGGCATGACCGGATATTTTTCCTCGCCCTTTCCGCGCCGCACCTCGGTCAGCGTCGATGTCGGCGGTGTGACCGTCGGCGGCGGCGCGCCGGTCGTCGTGCAGTCGATGACTAACACCGACACGGCCGATATCGACCAGACCGTCGCGCAGGTTGCTGCCCTGCATCGCGCCGGGTCGGAGATCGTGCGCATCACCGTCGACCGCGACGAGAGCGCCGCCGCCGTGCCGCGCATCCGTGAGCGGCTCGAACGGCTCGGCATCAATGTGCCGCTGGTCGGCGATTTCCATTATATCGGCCACAAGCTGCTCGCCGATCATCCGGCCTGCGCCGAGGCGCTGGCCAAATACCGCATCAATCCCGGCAATGTCGGCTTCAAGGACAAGAAGGACCGCCAGTTCGCGGCGATCGTCGAAATGGCGATCAAGCACGACAAGCCGGTGCGCATCGGCGTCAATTGGGGCTCGCTCGATCAGGAGCTGCTCACCCGGCTGATGGACGAGAACCAGCGCCAAGGCTTTCCGCTGACGGCGCAGGAGGTCACCCGCGAGGCGATCGTGCAGTCGGCGATCCTGTCGGCCGAAATGGCCGAAGAAATCGGCTTGGCCCGCGAAAAGATCATCCTGTCGGCCAAGGTCAGCGGCGTGCAGGATTTGATTGCCGTCTATACCGAGCTTGCGACCCGCTCCAACCATGCGCTGCATCTCGGCCTCACCGAAGCCGGCATGGGCTCCAAGGGCATTGTCGCCTCGTCGGCTGCCATGGGCATCCTTTTGCAGCAAGGCATTGGCGACACCATCCGCATTTCGCTGACGCCGGAGCCGAATGGCGACCGCACGCGCGAGGTGCAGGTGTCGCAGGAGCTCTTGCAGACCATGGGCTTTCGCCAGTTCGTGCCGATCGTCGCCGCTTGCCCCGGCTGCGGCCGCACCACATCCACCGTGTTCCAGGAGTTGGCGCAGAACATCCAGGCAGACCTGCGCAAGAACATGCCGGTGTGGCGCGAAAAATATCCCGGCGTCGAGAACCTCAAGGTCGCGGTGATGGGGTGCATCGTCAACGGCCCCGGCGAGTCCAAGCATGCCGATATCGGCATTTCGCTGCCCGGCACCGGCGAGACGCCGACGGCGCCCGTCTTCGTCGACGGCAAGAAGGCGGCGACGCTGCGCGGCCCATCGATCGCCGCCGATTTCGAGAAAATGGTCGCCGACTACATCGAGCAGCGGTTTGGACAGCACGGCAAGGCCGCAGCGGAATAGGCCGTGCGGGGGCTGTTTAAAGCCGCTGTGGTCCTGCTCTGCTGGCTGGGTTGCGCCGGACAGGCACTCGCCGATCCACCGCAATCGCGCTCTGCGGCGAAACGATTGATCGGCCGCGTCTGCGACCTGATCGAGGCGCATGCCGAGCAGAACGGCCTGCCCAAGGATTTCTTCGCCCGGCTGATCTGGAAGGAAAGCCGGTTTGATCCCAATGCGGTGAGCCCGGTCGGCGCTGAAGGCATCGCCCAGTTCATGCCGGGCACCGCAAAAATGCGCGGGCTGGCCGATCCTTTCGACATCGACCAGGCGATCCCGGCCTCGGCGAAGTATCTCGCCGAGATGAAGGTCAGCTATGGCAATCTCGGCTTGGCGGCGGCCGCCTACAATGCCGGCGAGAACCGGGTGTCGCGTTGGCTCGGCTCCGGCGGCTTCCTGCCGATGGAAACCGAAGCTTACGTCTTCGACGTCATGGGCGAGCCGGTCGACAAATTCTCCGACAGCGCCTACGCCGGAACGGTCGCGCCGCTCGATGCCAAGACCAGCTTTGCCGTCGCCTGCCGCAAGCTGCCAGTGATCATGTCCAGAACCGTGGCGATGGCTTCGATCAATGTGAAGCCATGGGGCGTGCAGGTGGCAGGCAATTTCCGCCGCGGTGCTGCGATCAATCAATGGCTGCGGGTCAGGAGCCGGTTTCCGGCGCTGCTTTCCGGGCATGATCCGGTGGTCAGCCGGGTGCGCACGCCGATCGGCCGGCGGGGCATTTATGCGGTCAGGATCGGTGTCGACGACCGCGCTGCGGCCAATGTCATCTGCCAAAAGCTGCAGAGCGTCGGCGGCGCCTGTATCGTCGTGCGCAACCGGTAGGCACGAGGGTGACGATATGACTGCCAAAATCGTCCTGCTCAATGGTGTCGGCAGCGCCGGCAAGAGTTCGATTGCCAGAGCCCTGCAGACGATCACCGCCACGCCCTTCCTGCATGTCCAGATGGATGCCTTCATCGACATGCTGCCGGAGGCGCTTCAGGATCAAGCCGACGGGTTTTCCTTTGAGACCGTGCTGGAAAACGGCAAGCCGTCGGTGGTGATCAGGAGCGGGCCGGTCGGCGCGCGAACAATGCGCGGCATGCGCCACGCCATCGCCGCCATGGCCGGGCAAGGCAACGATCTCATCGTCGACGACGTGATCTTCAATGACGAGATAGCGGAGTATGTCGAGCTGCTGTCGGGTTTCGACCTGTATCTGGTCGGCGTCTTCGCGCCGCTGGAAGTCCTTGAGGCAAGGGAAGCCGCGCGCGCCAACAGGCTGCCCGGACTGGCGCGCTGGCAGTATCCTCGCGTCCACACGGGCATAGGCTACGACCTCGAAGTCGACACCAGCCAACTCACGCCGCTCGAATGCGCCCGTCGCATCCAGCAGGAATTTACGCTATAGGCCGGCCCTTGGCCTGGGTTGCCTTGACTCCGAAGAGCGGCAAGGACCTTGCATGTTAGACGGCTACATAATCTGCGGCACGCCCAGAACCGGAAGCACTTTGCTGTGCGGCCTGCTGGCATCGACCAAGATGGCCGGCGATCCGCACTCGTTCTACCGGCGGCAGAATATAGCGGAATGGGCCGAAGAGTGGGGCCTGCCCAGTCGCGATACAATGAGCGCGCATGAGTTCGATGTCGCCTATCTCGATGCGGCAATCCGGGCCGGGAAGGGCGGGACAAATGTCTTCGGCCTGCGCCTGATGCGGGAAAATCTGGATGAGCTCCAGACGATCCTCGGCCGGATTTTCCCGGACCTCCCATCCGACAAAGCGCGTTTTGAAAAGGCCTTCGGCCGTGTCCTCTACATCCATCTTTCGCGCGAGAACAAGCTGGCGCAGGCGGTGTCGCTGATCAAGGCGGAGCAGACCGGGCTTTGGCATATCGCGCCTGACGGAACCGAGATCGAACGGGTCGCGCCGCCGCAGGAACCCCGATACGATTTCGAGCGGATCCAGCATGAGCTCGCCAAACTCGAAGCCTATGACGCGGCCTGGAACACATGGTTTGCGGAGCAGGGGATAATGCCGCTGCTGATTGGCTATGAGCGGCTTTCAAGCGATCAGGCGGCTACGTTGATGACCATCTGTGCAGCGCTCGGCGTTCAGGCGCCGAACGCGGAGGATGTGAAGCCTGGCGTTGCAAAACTCTCGGACGCTACCAGCCTAGACTGGATAAGGCGCTATGGTCTGGACGCGGCCGTCTGAAGCGAATGCCATCGTCGACGGGGGTGCGCCTGTCGCACGAGGTGAACATTTTCAAGTACAGGCGGCGGTATGACCGATCCCATCTACACCGATCCCGACTTCGTCCAGTTCTATGACATCGAGAACCAGGATCACCGTTCCGATTTTGACTGCTGCATCCGCCTTGCCGAAGATGCGTGCTCGATCCTCGATCTCGGCTGCGGCACCGGTCAACTGGCCGCCGAAATGGCCAGGGGACGCAGCGTTACTGGCGTCGATCCGGCGTCGGCCATGCTCGACGTTGCGCGCCGCAGGATCGGCGGCGACAAGGTCGACTGGATCGAGGCAGACGCGCGAACGGTGCGGCTCGGGCGACGCTTCGACCTGGTGCTGCTGACCGGTCACGTGTTCCAGGTTTTTCTGACAGAAGACGACCAGCGGGCGGTGCTGCGCACCATCGCCGAACATCTCGCTCCGGGCGGGCGCTTCGTTTTCGACACCCGCGACGCCGCCGCGAAGGCGTGGCTTGAATGGACGCCGCAGCGTTCCGAGCGGATGGTAGCGCATCCCGCTCTCGGTACCGTCAAGGCCTGGTATGATGCCGCATACGATGCCGCCACCGGCGTCGTGGCCTATTCGACCTTCTATGAAATTCCAGGCGGCAGACCCGTTCTGAGTGCCGCATCGAGAATCGCATTTCCGAAGAAGGAAGATCTCGCCGGGATGCTGGACGAAGCCGGCCTGCTGGTGGAGCAATGGCTCGGCGGCTGGCAGGGCGAACCCTATGTCGACGCCTCGTCGGAAATCATTCCCATCGGCCGGTTACGCTGACGGATCAAGCCGTCTTCGCCGCCACAGTCTCGCTGAGCCAGGTGCCGATCTTGCTACCGAGGCGGTCGGGCGAAACGGGCTTGGGCAGATAGTCGTCCATGCCGGCCTCGATGCATTTGTCGCGGTCACCCTTCAGCGCGTGCGCGGTCACGCCGATGATCGGCGTGTGGTTGCCTGTCGCCGCCTCCGCCGCCCGGATGGCGCGGGTAGCCTCGTAGCCGTTCATCTCCGGCATGGAGACGTCCATCAGGATCAGCTTCGGCCGCAGCGCCCGGTACATCTCGACGGCGGTGCGGCCATTGCCGGCGATGCGGTAGCTGAGGCCAAGCCCATTGAGGATCTGGCCGAACACCAACTGATTCACGTCATTGTCCTCGGCAATAAGGATATCGATCGGGCCGTTCGGCGTGGTCATCGATTCGGGCACTGTGGCGGCAGGCATTACCGGACCGCGAATGACGGTGAAGGCCGGCGGCGCCATAGGCGCCGCCTGCGCAACCACGGGCTCGCGAGTGAATTGGGCCTTGCCAATCTGGGCGCGGGCCTTCTGGATGACCGAGATGACGGTGCCGAGCAGGATGGCCGAGCGCGCCGGCTTGGTCAGATGCGCGGCGATACCGAAATCGATGACCATCTTGCCGAAATCGACCTGGTCGACCGAAGTCAACAGCACCATCGGGATGGCGGAGAGACGGCTGTCGGCGGCAATCGCCTTGGCGACGTCGGCGCCGTTCATGCCGGGCATTTGGTAGTCAAGGATAATGCAGTCGACCGCCGCACCCAGCTGGCTGGCCCGATCGAGGAAGGCGAGGCCGACAGCACCGCTTTCGGCAGCCGCGCAGTCGAAGCTCCAGCTTCTGAGCTGTTCCAGCAGGATCTCGCGGTTGACCGGGTTGTCGTCGATGACCAGCACGCGGGCGCCGGTGACGTCGACCGGCACGATCTCGTCGCGCGAGTCCTGCTGATGCGCAGGCAGCGGCACGGCGAACCAGAACACCGAGCCGCGGCCGATCTCGCTTTCGACGCCGATCTTGCCGCCCATCAGGTCGACGAGGCGGGCGGCAATGGCAAGGCCGAGGCCCGTGCCTTCATGGCGGCGCGTCGACGAGCCGTCGACCTGGGCGAATTTCTCGAACACGTTCTCCAGCTTCTCGGCCGGAATGCCGATGCCGGTGTCCTCGACGCGAACCTTGAGCTGGACCAGACCGTCGACCACCTCGCCGCTGACATCGATCAGCACATGGCCCTTTTCGGTGAACTTCACCGCGTTGCCGAGCAGATTGGTGACGATCTGGCGGAAGCGTCCGGCATCGCCGACAACATGGGCCGGCAGGCGCGGATCGACACGCACGATCAGTTCGAGGTTCTTTTCAGCGACGCGCGCCGACACCAGCGTCGCCACGTCTTCGACCGCTTCGGCAAGCCGGAAGGGCGCCGGATCGAGCGTCAGCTGGCCGGCATTGATCTTGGAGAAATCGAGGATGTCGTTGATGATGGTGAGCAGCGCATTGCCGGATTTGACGATGACGTCGGTGAAGGTTTTCTGGCGCGCGGTCAGGTCGGTCTTGGCGAGCAGCTCGGCCATGCCCAGCACGCCGTTCATCGGCGTGCGGATCTCGTGGCTCATATTGGCCAGGAATTCCGATTTGGCTCGGTCGGCCGCTTCGGCCTTGAACAAGGATGCGGCGGATTCGGTGAAGGCGCGGCGGATCGCCTTTTCCATCGGCCGGAAGATCCACAAGGCGGCAATGGCAAGAACCGCGAACAAAAGGCCGCTTGCCCACAAAAGCAGCCGGTCGCTGGAGGCGTCGGCCAGATGGCGTTCACTGTCCATGGCGGTGCGCACCCGCACCAGCATCGGCTGGACGAACAGATCGTTCTGGTTGAGGATTTCGCGCGAACTCCATTCGTCGGTCTTTTGCGCCGCCGACATCAGGTTGAAGTTGCGCACCATATCGCGCGACGACCAGAACAGGTCGCCGTTGACGGAAGCGGAGGAGAGTTCGTTGAGGGTCCTGGCCGACAGGCTCGGCTTGATCGCGGCAAGCTGGGCCGAGAGCGTTTCGATCTCTCCGGTCAGGCGCTGCGAATGGCCTCGCGCGGCGGCGGCAAGGCCGTCACGGGTTTCCGTGCGCCAGGCGGTGCTGGCGGTTTCGGCAAAACTGGAGGCGTTGCGCAGATCGCGGGTGAAGACGACGAGATTGCTGCTCAGCGCGTCGACGTCGTGACGAAATGAATTGACGCGATTGAGCGCAAACATGACGGCGGCGGAGGCCAGCGCGAAGATCAGCAATCCCGAGATATAGCGGATCCGGATCGAACGGATGAAGGAAGAGTATTCCGGCATGCGCAACCCCAACACATACGCATCATTTTAATGGTCGGGATTACGCTTGATTTACATTAAAATTTCGTTCGCGCCGGAGCCGTTGCATTCATATATGCCAAGCACGGACTGGATGCGATATCCCGAACTCAGGCGTCCTTGGCCCGGTAGGCATCCGGAATGACGAAGACTTCGTCAGCGCGACCGTAGCCTCCGTCGGCGACTTCCTCGATCAGCACCATTGTGTAGGGGCGAACGCCTTCGCCGAAATACTCGACGAACATTTGCGTGGTCCTGTGAACGAGTTCTTCCTTCTGTGTCTTCGTTAGAGCGGCCTGCGGTGTCTTGAAGTTGGCAAACGGCATTTTCAGTTTCCTTCAGGTTGAATGCTGCAGGAATGGATATATCCTGCCACGTTATCCGAATAATCGGCGAACTCTTGACAGCAGTATTCGGACGGAGCGAACAATAGGCTATGGATCGACTCGACAGGATGCGGCTGTTCGTTCGCGTGGTGGAACGGCGCAATTTCACGGCGGCGGCGGCCGATCTCGGCTTGCCGCGTTCAACCGCGACCGAAGCAATCAAACACCTGGAGGATCATCTCGGGACGAGGCTGTTGGACAGGACCACGCGCCACGTTGCCACGACGCTTGATGGACAGGCCTATTACGAGCGCTGCCTCTCGATCCTGGGTGAAGTGGAGGATGCCGAGGCGGGATTCCGCAGCGCCGAACCGCGCGGCCTGTTGCGCATCGACGCGCATCCGCTGCTCACGCAGAGGTTCCTGTTACCGGAGTTGCCTGCGTTCCTCGAACGCTATCCCCAGATCGATCTCCATATCGGCCAGGGCGACCGGCTGGTCGATCTGGTACGCGAAGGGGTCGATTGCGTCATCCGTGCGGGCGAACCACAAGACAGCGGCATGATCATGCGACGGCTGGCGATGATCGGCGAAATCACCTGCGCCAGCCCGATCTATCTGAAGCGCCAGGGAGTGCCGGCATCGCCTGACGCCCTGGAAGGCCACCAGGCCATCGGTTTCGTCTCCTCGCGCACAGGCGAAGTCCTGCCGCTGGAGTTCACGATCGGCACAAGGGTGCATCGGGTCACGCTGCCGGGCCGGGTGAAGGTCAACAATTCGGACACCGCGGCCGCGCTGGCGCGCCTGGGCTTCGGGCTTCTGCAAGCACCACGCTATCGGCTCGAAAAAGATCTGGCGGACGGGACACTGGTCGAGGTGCTGCAGGATTTTCCGCCGACGCCGACGCCATTATCGGCGCTCTATCCGCAGAACCGGCAGCTTGCTCCCCGGCTACGCGCTTTCCTGGAATGGGCGTCCCGCATCTTCGCCGAGGCGACACTGTGAAGCTCGGATCGGCGTCATCCCCTGCGCCAATCTCAGCTGTTGCGCAAAAAAATCTGGCCTGATGTCACACCAGCCGATCCTGTCTCGTCATGAGAGTGTACCCAACAACAAGGACTGCAATCATGACCGCCAAACTGGACCTCTTCGCCGCTGCCCCTGCGCTGATCAAGCAGTGGCAGCGCGCATCGAACGAGCTCTCTGTCGCCGCCGGGCTCGAGCACAGCCTCAACGAGCTGGTCAAGCTTCGGGCGTCGCAGATCAATGGCTGCGCCAACTGCATCAATCTGCATGCGACCGAAGCACGCGAGAATGGCGAGACCGAGCAGCGCATCTACCTGCTGCCGGCCTGGCGCGAGGCGCCCTGCTATAGCGACCGCGAACGTGCCGCGCTCGGCTGGACCGATGCGCTCACGCGCCTCTCGGAAGGACAGGACCGCGAACGCGCCTATGATGATCTGAAGGCGCATTTCACTGACGAGGAGCAGGTGAAGCTCACCGTGTTGATCAATATCATCAATGGCTGGAACCGCATCGCTGTCGGCTTTGGGCTCTACACCGATGCTGCGGCGATACGCGCCAGCGCCAAGGCGGCAGCGGCCTGATGACGCCGGCTGAAACCGAGGATGCGGCAGCGGGCTTCGGCCCGCTGCGGCCGAAGCTGATGCGGGTCGCGTACCGCATGCTCGGTTCGGTGACCGACGCCGAGGATGTCGTGCAGGAGGCCTTCATTCGCTGGATGGGAACCGACCGGTCGCAGGTGCGCGAGCCCGAAGCGTTCCTGCGCCGTACGGTGACGCGGCTTTGCCTCGACCAGCTCAAATCCGCGCGACACAAGCGCGAAACCTATATCGGTCCTTGGCTGCCCGAGCCGATCGTGGAAGAGGACGACCTGGAAGACGTCACCTTGCCGCTGATGCTGGTGCTGGAGCGGCTTTCGCCGCTGGAGCGGGCGGCCTTTCTGCTGCACGATGTGTTCGGGCTGGAATTCGAGGAGGTCGCGACCGCCCTCGACCGCGACCCAGCCGCTTGTCGCCAGCTTGCCGCGCGTGCCCGCGCCCATGTCCGCCAGGCCCGGCCCCGCTTCAAGGTGGAGAAGCAGCGTGGCCTCGAGATCGCCGAGGCTTTCTTCACGGCCTCGCGCAGCGGCGACATGCAGGCGCTCGGCGCGCTGTTGACGGAAGATGTCAGCGCCCATGCCGATGGCGGCGGCAAGCGTCCGGCAGCCATGCAGCCGCTGCTCGGCTTCGATGCCGTCATGAAGCAGTACGAGCAGGTGGCGGTCTGGCTGCGCGAGAACGGCTCGACGCTGGTTCGCGTCGGCTTCATCAACGGATTGCCAGGGTTCATCACGCTGGAAGCCGATGGTGAATTGCAGACGACCGCGCTCGACATCGAGGGTGGAAAGATCGCGGCCATCTATGTCATGCGCAATCCAGACAAGCTCCGGCATCTGCATTAGGTAGTAGACTCACAAGCGCACAGCCACGGGCAGTCGGCAAACGACCTCATTCCGGCTATTGGTCACCTGCCAGCAGGGCAAATAGAGGACATACAGTCACTGCATATGTGGTCAAACCACTTGGGAGCGGCAGCTCATGCATAGCGACCAGATGCACATCGAAATCGACCTCGCACGAGACCTGATCCGCGATCAGTTCCCTCAGTATGAAGATCAGAAGATCGTGCCGCTCGTAACAGCAGGTACCGTCAACGCAATTTTCCGCATCGGCTCGAAATACGCCGCACGCTTCCCCTTGCGATTGATGGACCAAACCCAATGCACCATCCTGCTGAGGGCGGAAGCGGCTGCGATGAACGAACTGAAGGAATATTGCCCGTTTCCAACTCCTCAACCGATTGGGCTAGGCAGACCGAGCCCAGCCTACCCCATGCCCTGGCTCGTACAGAGTTGGATTGAGGGCGAAACGGCGACGCCCAACGGGCTGAGCGGCTCAACAGCCTTCTCACTCGATCTTGCCCGTCTCGTGACCTCGCTTCGCAGGGGAGATGTGAAGGGGCGACGTTTCGATGGGCGAGGGCGAGGCGGGAGCCTCTCAGATCATGACGATTGGATGGAGGTCTGCTTCTCCAATAGTGAAGACCTTCTCGACGTCGCGCGTCTCCGGCACCTATGGGCTGTCCTACGCGAACTGCCTCCTGCAGCTTCCGAGGTAATGAGCCATAAGGACCTCATCCCGGCAAACCTCTTGGTACAAGGGGAAAGTCTGGTCGGAGTTCTTGACGGTGGCAGCTTCGGCCCAGCCGATCCGGCGCTCGATCTCGTCGTTGCATGGCACCTACTCGACCGTGCCCGTCGGGCAACCTTTCGCGAAGCTATTCAGGCCGGTGAGTTGGAATGGAGGCGCGGCGCTGCATGGGCTTTCCAGCAGGCGATGGGTCTCGTTTGGTACTATCGGGTGACCAATCCGACCATGAGTGCTCTGGGGCGGAGCACGATCTCGCGCCTGCTTGAGGATTTTGCGGTCTAGTCCGCGAATTCGGTTTCAGTATGGCCGCATCTGGCCGGTTCGCTCGCGAGCTGACCGACCGCTCCCACCGATCTCAGTTTGTTCGCGTTTATGGGCTCACGGCCTAGTCTAGGATGCCTTCTCATCCTCAGGTGTCCGGATCAGCCTGCGCGCCGCATCTGCTCCTGCCGCGAGGATGCGATCCGACAAGTCCGTCCCTGCCACCGCGCGGGCCAGTTGAAGCGTGCCGATGAGGGTCGCAAAGACACCCATGGCGGCGCCTTCCGGATCCCTGGTCTGCGGAAGCGCTGCAGACAACTGGCGCACCAAAACCAGCAAGCGTTCGGTGTAGACTTCGCGCGTTTCGGGCGGCTGACGCGCGAGTTCCGGCAGCAGCGCGGCGTTGGCGCAGCCCGTTCCCGGATTATCCCGGTGCTCAGCCGACAGATACACCGCTATGCCCATCTCCGGGCCACCGGCGGCCAATACCTCCTGCAGTTGCTGCGACTGGGTCTCCATGGCCGCAACCAGGCTTTCGCGCACAAGCTCCGCCTTGGATTGGAAATGCGGATAGAAGGCTCCGTTCGTCAGCCCGGCGTCGCCCATGATGGCTGCCAATCCCGACGCGGCGATGCCGTCACCGCGAAAACGCTGGGCGGCGACCTCCACGATCCGATCGCGTGACGCGTCCTTTCGGCCCTTCTCGTAGCGCATGGCGGCTATTCCTCCTTGCTATTGCATTATGCTCGTAATGTGATATTACGATCGTAATCCAATCAATGGCAAAAAGCTAGCCCTCATGTCTCCGGAGTATCAAATGAGTGCATTTTCGGGAAGAACCGCTGTTGTGACCGGAGCCTCCTCGGGCATCGGCCGCGCCAGCGCCGAGGCCTTGGCGCGGGCAGGATATACCGTCTTCGGGACAAGTCGTGGCAAGCCCGGCAACGGTCCGACGCAGGTGTCCATGCTGACGTGCGACGTGACCGATGGCGACTCCGTCAGCGCTCTCGTTTCAACCGTATTGGCGCAGACCGGGCGGATCGACCTCTTGGTCAACAATGCCGGTGTCGGCCTGCTTGGCGGCGCCGAAGAATCCTCGGTTGCACAGGTACAAACCCTGTTCGACGTCAATCTGTTCGGCGTCATGCGCATGACCAATGCGGTGTTGCCGTCGATGCGGCGGCGCGGCGAAGGGCGCATCATCAACATCGGCTCGATTCTGGGATTGGTACCTGCGCCATACGCAGCTCATTATTCGGCAGTCAAGCATGCGCTCGAGGGCTATTCGGAATCGCTCGACCACGAGGTGCGTGCCTTCAATATTCGCGTATCGGTCATCGAGCCGGCATACGTGCGTACCGTCTTCGACCAGAACGGCATCGAGCCAGATTCCGTATTGAAAGAGTACGATCAGGCCCGAGCCGGGGTCGACGCGCTGCTTCGCGACGTGATGCCCAAAGCCGATCGGCCGGAAGTGGTGGCGGATGTGGTCGTCAAGGCGGCGACCGATGCCCGTCCGCGACGGCGCTACACCGCTGGCAAGGCCGCGCGGCAGGTCAGCCTCCTGCGCCGTTTTGCCCCCGCCGAGATGTTCGACAAGACCTTGCGCAAGCAATTCCGTCTGCCGGTCTGAACAACGGCGAGACGGAGAATTTCGCGCACAACGGTACACCAACAGACATTTTCGGAAAGTCACAGCCATGAAGGCATTCGTTGTCGATAAATATAACAAGAAAGGCATTCTGCGGCTGGCCGAGATGCCGGAGCCGGAGTTGCTGGACAATGATGTCCTGGTCGAGGTCCATGCCGCAGGGGTGAACCTGCTGGATTCCAAAATCAGAACCGGCGAATTCAAGCTCATCCTGCCCTATCGCCGGCCCTTCATCCTGGGCCACGACGTGGCTGGGAGGGTTGTCAGGGTGGGCTCGAAAGTCCGCAAATTCAAACCCGGCGACGCTGTCTATGCGCGGCCGCGCGACGGTCGGATCGGGACATTTGCCGAACGCATCGCAATCGATGAAGCCGATGCGGCCCTGAAGCCCGCGAACCTCAGCATGGAAGAAGCGGCTTCGATCCCTCTGGTGGGTCTGACCGCCTGGCAGGCTCTCATCGAGAGGGCAGGGCTGAAGAAGGGCCAGAAGATCTTCATCCAGGCCGGCTCCGGCGGCGTGGGGACATTCGCCATCCAACTGGCCAAGCACCTCGGCGCGACCGTTGCGACAACGGCGAGCGCGGCGAGTGCCGACCTGGTCAAGGGTCTCGGCGCCGATGTCGTCGTCGACTACAAGAAAGACGACTTCGAGAGCGTCTTGTCGGGCTACGACGTCGTCGTGAACAGCCAGGACGCCAAGACCCTTGAAAAATCCCTGAATGTGCTGAAGCCGGGCGGCAAGCTCATCTCCATTTCCGGTCCGCCGGATCCCGAATTTGCCAGGAAGCTGGGACTGAACGTGGTGCTAAGGCTCCTGCTGCGCCTGCTGAGCCGCGGTATCCGGACCAAAGCCAAGCGCCGAGGCGTGGGATTTTCGTTCCTGTTCATGTGGGCGCAAGGTGATCAGCTGAGCAAAATCACGTCCCTCATCGAAGATGGGGCGATCCGCCCGGTTGTCGACAGGGTCTTTCCCTTTGAAGCAACCAACGAGGCGCTGGCTTACGTCGAAACAGGACGTGCCAAGGGCAAGGTCGTCGTCAAGGTCAGATAGCGAGCCCACGGAAGCGCCCATCTGCCAATAGCCAAAACCTCAGCTGTTGCGGATTGCCACGAAACTTGCCGCAGCCTTCAGCAGGGCGGCCTGTTCGCCGTAAGGCTCAAGCAATTCATGCGCCTGCTTGACCAGGCCATGGAGCTGGCTGCGCGCCCAATTCGTGCCGTGCAGCGCGACTAGCGTCGCCTTGCCGGCAGCGGCGTCCTTGCCGGTCGCCTTGCCCATCTGGCTGGCATCGGCGGTCAGGTCGAGCAGATCGTCGGCAAGCTGGAAGGCAAGCCCGACCGCCGAGCCGAATTCGGCCAGCCGGTCGCGGTCCTGCGAGGCGGCGCCGGCAATGATTGCACCAGATTCGCAGGCGAAGCGGATCAGCGCGCCGGTTTTCATCGCCTGCAGCCGGATGATGCCGGCCTCATCCGGCCGGCTGCGCTCGGCTTCGAGGTCGAGCGTCTGGCCGCCGACCATGCAGCAGGGGCCGGCGGAACGGGAAAGGCGGTGGCGTCGTCGAACGCCTTGTGCACGGTCGGCTGGCCGCGGCGCAGATCGTCATCGTCCATAGCAGGCAGATCGTCATGGATCAGCGAATAGCAATGCACGCATTCGAGTGCCGCCGCCACGCGCGATGCGGCCTCGCCATCGGCGCCGAACAGCGCGGCACTTTCCATGACCAGGAAGGGGCGCAGCCGCTTGCCGCCGTTCAGCACGCCATGCCGCATGGCCGCCATCAGGCGCTCCGGCCGGGCGATCTCGCCGGCAAGCGTGCGGCCGTCGAGCAACAGCCTGAGCTCGGTCTCGATCGCCGCCGCCCGCACCAAAAGTGCGGCTTCAAAGGCCATTTGCTCGTCTTTCGTCATGGCCGGGAGCGGTAGCCGACACTCAGACGTTGCGCAAGAAGCCTCGCGCCATTATGCCGGAGGCGGGAGAGTGGCGCGGGTGGGGCGGCTTGACGGAACCGATCGTCGATCATGAAATCGAAGGGCTGGACATGGCGCGACCGAGGCGCGTGAACCGCGCCGGTCTGAAGCGCCTGGCTCGGCGCTGCCTGGTCGTCGCCGCCGTGCTGGCGGCGATACCCATTGTGCTCACGTTCCTTTACCTGCCGTCCTTCGTGCATCCGATATCGACCTTGATGGTGAAGGACCTGGCGACGTTTTCCGGCTACGACCGGCGCTGGGTGTCGATCGACGATGTTTCGCCGGTGCTGGCCAATTCCGTGATCATGTCGGAGGATGGGCAGTTCTGCTTCCATCGCGGCATCGACCTCGGCGAGTTGCGCGGCGTCGTCGACGATGCGCTGGCCGGCGAGCCAACGCGCGGCGCCTCGACCATCACCATGCAGACGGTGAAGAACCTTTTCCTGTGGTCGCGGCCGCTGGGCTCGGTGCGCAAGGTGGTCGAACTGCCGCTGGCCGTTTATTTCGACGCGGTGATGTCGAAACGGCGGATCATGGAGATCTACCTCAACATCGCCGAGTGGGGACCGGGCATTTACGGCATCGAGGCCGCCGCCCAGCATCATTTCGGCGTTTCGGCAAAACGGCTGTCGCGGCGGCAGGCCGCCCTGCTCGCGGTCTCGCTGCCCAATCCGATCGCCCGCAATCCGGCCAAGCCCGGTCCCGGGCTGCGGCGGCTGGCCTCGCTGATCGAGCGCCGTGCCGGCCGTTCCGGCGCCTATGTCGGTTGTCTTGATTAGGATGAACCGCTGCCGGCTCAAAAAAATTTGCCGCAGTGCTGGCCAAAACGGCGCAGGGCGTGTATAGGCACCCGACTTTCTCAGATTATGGCCCTGACGCGGCCCTTTCACGAGGGCTATCGGGGCATTTTGACCATGTAGTGGAGCATATCCATGGCCGTTCCGAAACGAAAAACCTCTCCGTCCAAGCGCGGCATGCGCCGCTCGGCCGACGCTCTCAAGGCCCCGACCTATGTCGAGGACAAGAATTCCGGCGAAATGCGCCGCCCGCACCACATCGACCTGAAGACCGGCATGTATCGCGGCCGCCAGGTTCTGACGCCCAAGGAAAGCTGAGACCAGCTTTTCGAAGGTTGAATACCAAAAAGACCGGCCATTGGCCGGTCTTTTTGCGTTTGATGGCCGCCTGGCTGCTTCGCGCCGTTCTCTATGCCAAAGGCCGAACCGTCGCTGGCGATACACGCAGCCGTCGCGGTGCTGTATTGCGTTGCGTCGCCGCGATTGCGGCTGAAGCACGTGCCTGCACCGTTGGAGGGGCGACAGAGGAAACCGCATGACCAAGCCCACCACAACGCCGCGCGATGTGTTTCAGACCTTCATGAATTTTCCGCTGGTCGAGGATCTCGATGCGCTGAAGGCCGATGTCGCCATCATCGGCATGCCTTACGGCAGTCCCTACACGATCGACGAGTTGATCAACGACCAGACCAACGCGCCGACCGCGGTTCGGCGCGCCTCGCAGCGCATCAGTCTCGGGCTCGACCGTTATGATTTCGACATTGGCGGGACCCTGTTCGACGGACAGGACGTCAAGGTGGTCGATGTCGGCGATGTCCCCGGCGATGCCGCCGGCGGCCACTACGGGCTGGCCGAAGCGGCGGTCCGCAAGATCCGCGCCGCCGGTGCGTTGCCGATCACCATCGGCGGCGATCACGGTATTCCGATCCCGATCTTCCGGGCGCTCGACGGCGAAGGGCCGATCACCCTGGTGCAGATCGATGCCCATCTCGACTGGCGCGACAACGTCAACGGCGTCAGGGAAGGCTATTCCAGCCCCATCCGCCGCGCTTCGGAGATGGCGCATATCGCCGGGATTTTCCACCTCGGCATCCGCGGACAAGGCAGCGCCCGGCTTGAGGAGGTCGAGGCGGCCCGCGCCTACGGCTCCAACATCGTCACCGCCGATGAATGGCAGGACATCGGCACGGCGGCGCTGCTCAAGCGCATCCCGGATGGCGGCCGCTACTACCTGACCATCGACGCCGACGGTCTCGATCCCGCTGTCATGCCGGCGGTCGAAGGGCCGGCACCTGGCGGCATCAGCTACCGGCAGACGATCGAGTTGATCAAAGGGCTGTTCGCCAAGGGGCGCGTCGTCGGCATGGACATCGTCGAGATCGCGCCGGCGCGCGACGTCAACGAGATTACATCGATGACCGCCGGCCTTTTCATTCTCAACGCCATCGGCGCTGCGGTGCGCACCGGCCAGTTCAGGCGCTGAGCCGGGTGACATGGTTGTTGCACCCGGTCTTCGACCGTGTTCACGGCTGTCAGCGAAAAATCTTGACGGCGTGCCTGCGGAGCACTCTACAGAAGGTGCCCCCATTGTTTTGTGCAATTCCTGTGGGAAACCGCTTCCTGGAATTGCTAGAGGAGACGCCTGATGTTCGGTGCCATCCCGCTGCTGATCGTGCCCTTCGTGGCCTACAATCTCGGACTCCTCGGAATATTCGGCAGTGGCGACGATCCGTGGGCCACCGAAATCTTCTCATTCCGCATGATGTCTGGCGGGGTGTTTTCGATGACGCTCGGCGACCTGATGGTGGTGATCGGGCTGATCTTCCTGTTCCTCGAAATGGTGAAATCGGTGCGCACCACGAACGCCTCGATCATGGACCATCTGTTGTCGACGCTGGTCTTCGTGGCGTTCCTGGTCGAGTTCCTGCTGGTGAAGGGCGCGGCGCATTCCGTCTTCTTCACGCTGATGGCGATCGCCCTGTTCGACGTGCTGGCCGGTTTCTCGGTCTCGATGCGGTCTGCGAGCCGGGATATCAACCTGAACTAGCCGAAGCCTCAGCCCGGATCGGCGGTGAAGCCGGCGGCTTCGATGCCGGCGATGGCGGCGGCCTCGTCATTGTCCGACGTATCGCCCGATATGCCGACGGCGCCGATGACGGCGCCTGATTTGTCGCGGATCAGCACGCCGCCGACGACCGGCAGGACGCGCCCGCCCGAGACGTCGGAAATGCCGGCGACGAGATGCGGCCGCTCCTTGGCGAAGGCCTCGACGCGGCGCGAGCCCATGCCGATGGCGAGCGCGCCATAGGCCTTGCCGGCCGACATTTGCGGGCGCAGGAACGAGGCGCCGTCCTGACGCTGGAAGGCGACGAGGTGAGCGCCGGCATCGAGCACGGAGACGCCGAGCGGCTTCAGCTTCAGCTCGGCGCCCTTGGCGAAAGCGGCGTCGATGATGTGCTTGGCCTTTTCGAGGGTCAGTGCGGTCATGGCTGTCTCCTGTTCAAAACGCGTCGATCATCGGCCTGACACGCGAGATGCGAAATCCCGGTTGCGGTTGAAATTGCTTCGCGTGGGAAAGCGAAATGGCAGGCGGTTACAGGGGCGCGGCCGATATGCTCAGCCGCTTCCAGTCTGCCATTGACCATGGGAATCGTCAGGCGATTTTTTTCTTGGCCCGCGCCGGCTTCTTGACCGGGGCGGCAGGTGCGTTGGCGAGATCTTCGGCTTCCTTGGCAAGGCGCAGTGCCCGCAGCTTGTTGGTCTTGGCCTGGCGGGCGTCGGCCTCTGCGACATACTCCGCCATCGCCTTTTGCCGCACCGTGGCTGCATCTTCCTGCTTCTTGAAACGCATATCTGCCCGGGCGCGGGCGGTATCCTTAGAGTTCTCAACCAAGAGCGTTATCCAATCCCATAAATTATGTTTTTCAGCCCCTTGATAGCAGAGCCGCCCCATAAATGGGAAAATAAGTTGGTCAGGAGGCGGCGGCCTGGCCGGCGCTCGACGCCTTGCGAGCGACCACCGCCTCGTATCCGGCCTGCAATGTGGCGCGGACGGAAGGCCGCCCCGCCGCTGCAACTGGCGTCCCCAGATGGTCGTGGCGCAACTCGTCCATGAACTGCTCCCACATTGGCGGACCGCCCTTCTCCAGCAATTCGGCGCGGATCGACAACTCCTCGCTGACCGGCAGCCAGACGCGGCCCCAGGCACCGAGATGCGCCATGATCGGCACCAGCGTGATGGCCATCTCGGTCAGGCTGTAGATCGCCTTCTGCTTGTGCGAGGGATCGTCAGCCTTGGTCAGCATGCCGAGTTCCATCAGCCGCCTCAACCGGTCGGCCAGGATGTTGGAAGCGATGCCCTCGATCGAGCCGTTGAGCAACTCGCGAAAGTGGCGTTTGCCGCCAAAAATCATGTCGCGCAGGATGATCAGGCTCCAGCGGTCGCCGAATACTTCCAGCGACAGATTGATCGGGCATCCCGAGCGGTGTTCGGTTTTCATCCGACTCTCCTAAAAAACCGGTTGCATTATCGTATCAGTTTTATTATCGTGCAACCGATTGCAAAATGCAATCAGTTTGAAGCTTAAGCGAGGAGATTCCCATGACAAAGGCCGCAGCACCCGAAATCGTCTCCCAGACGTTTGGCGACCCCCGGGATCCAGCCATGCTGCTGATCATGGGCGCCATGGCCTCGATGCTGTGGTGGCCGGAGGCGCTTTGCAAAAAACTTGCCGGCGAAGGCCGTTTCGTGATCCGCTATGACAACCGCGACACCGGCCTGTCGACCAAATATGCGCCGGGCGAGCCGCCGTATACATTCGACGACATGGCGGACGATGCCGTGCGCGTCCTCGACAGCCACGGCATCGGGAAGGCGCATGTGGTGGGGATGTCGATGGGCGGCATGATCGCGCAACGGCTGGCGCTGAGACACCCCTCGCGTGTCATCACATTGACGGTGATCAGCAGTTCGCCGGTGGGGATCGATACATCGCATCTGCCGGGGACGACCGAGGCCTATATGGAGCACTCGGCCGACGGCGCCAAGGTCGACTGGTCGAACCGCGAGCAGGTGGTCGGCTTCGTCGTCAAGGACACCCACGCCATCGCAAGCACCGCGCATCCGTTCGACGAGAAGGCGATGCGGGCATTCATCGAACAGGACTATGACCGATCCGGCGGTTTTTTGAGCGCGACCAACCATTTCATGCTGAAAGGCAGCGAGGATCTGAAAGGGCGCCTGCAGGAGATCAAGGCCCCGCTGCTCGTCATCCACGGGACGTCAGATCCGATCTTTCCAGTTGAGCATGGCGCGGCCCTTGCCGATGCCATCGCCGGCGCACGGCTTGTCCGCATCGAAGGCGGTGGCCACGAACTGCATCCCCAGGATTGGGACACGATTGCAGCAGCTATCATTGCCCATACCAAGCCCTGACAGAGGCTGACAGGCTCCTCTGCGGAAAAGCCAGGTGACATTTCGGTGTTGTCAGGCAGTGTCAACGAATTCGAAAACAAGCGAGCAAAGCATGTCCCTGACGTTCCATTTTCATCCGCTGGCTTCGTTCTGCTGGAAGCCGCTGATCGCGTTCTATGAGAACGAGATCCCTTTCACTCCGGTCATCGTCGATCTCGGCGACGAGCAGTCGCGCGCGGCGTTCCTGAAAGTGTCTCCGACCGGCAAGATGCCGGCGCTGCGTGACGAAGCGCGCAAGCGCACGGTGCTCGAATCGACCATCGTCATCGAATATCTCGCCGCGCACTATCCAGGCCCGGTCGAACTCATTCCCACAGACATCGATCTGGCGCTGGCCGTCCGCCAGGCCGACCGTTTCTATGATTTCTACGTCCAGGCGCCGATGCAAAAGATCGTCGGCGACAGGCTGCGGCCGCAGGACAACACCGATCCGTTCGGGGTCGAGGAGGCGCGCGCGCAACTGCGCAACGCCTACGCGGTCGCCGAGGAGGAGATGCGCTCGAAAATCTGGGCGGCCGGCCATAGCTTCACCATGGCCGACTGTGCGGCCTCGCCGGCGCTCTTCTACGCCAACAAGGTCGAGCCGTTCGGCGACAAATATCCGGCCGTGAAACGCTACCACGACCGCCTGCTCAAGCGGCCCTCTTTCGCCAGGGTGGTCGAGGAGGCGCAGCCCTATTTCAAGTTCTTTCCCTACAATAACGGCTGATCTGAACGATCTCGCCTATGGCGCGATCAGCTTCTCGCGCCCTTCCGGCTCCACCATCTTGAGCCGGGTTTCGGGTCCGTCGGCTTCGAGGATGACATAGCTGACATCGTCGCCGCCAACGAAGCTCAGCCCGGCGCTGGCGGTCGAGGCAGCGATCTTGACCGAGGGCTGGCCGTTTTCGGGGATCAGCCGGAACAGCACGGTCTCGACCTCGCCTGCCGTCGCCGGCAGGATCGAAATGCTGGAGCGCAGCCGGCCTTCGCTGTCGACGATTTCAAGACCGCTGCCGCGCAGGATGCCTGCGCTGTCTTGCGCTTTGGCCGGGAGAATCTGCATCAAAGCGGTGGCGGCGACCAAAACCAGATTAACCGCAGTCACGGCACCAAGAAGCGTTTCGCGTCGCATCGGTGGTCCTCCTGTCGTAAGGCAAGGGGGCAAGGACCGGCTGTATTTTCCGCGTTCGCCCGGCCTATGCTTCCCAGAACTGGTCTAGCCAAATATTGAGCTTGAGGAAGCCGGCACTGCTGACCGTATAGACCCGCCTCGTGCCTTCGGCCTTGGCCTGAACCAGGCCGGCGTCCAGCAATACTTTCAAATGCTGGGACACGGCCGGGCGAGAGACTGGCAGGCCCGAAGCCAGTTCGTTGACGGTTTTCGGGCCGCGCCGGAGCTCTTCCAGGAGATAGCGCCGGTTGGGATCGGCAATCGCCATGAAGGCGTCAGAAAAGATCATGACTATACTTGTGGGGCAAAGTTTTTCAAATCTCAACCGTCAGCTTCCGCTTTTCTGAGCCGCAATGCTTCAGGGGTGACCGAGCGATCGGCCGGCTGGGTCTTGAAGGCGTCGCGGTCTTCGATCGGCACCGGCGCGCGGCGGCTGATGCGCAGCAGCGTGTAGGCGGCGAGGCTGAGATGCGCCATAGCGGTGGCCAGGAACAGGCCTTCGGGGCGGAACCAGCCCATCAAAGCGGCGGCCAGCAAGGGGCCGATCATGGTGCCGAACCCATACAAAAGCAGCAGGCCGCCCGAGACCTTGACGAAATCCTCGGCGCGCGCGTGGTCGTTGGCATGCGCCACCGCGATCGAATAGAGCGTGTAGGCAAAGGCGCCATAGGCGGCGGTGAGCACAATGACGAGAACCGAGAAGTGCGGTTCGAACAGGAAGATCAGGATGGCGAACAGTGCGGCGCCGAAAGCGGCGCCCGCCAGTACGAAACGACGGTCGGTCTTGTCGGAGAGGCGCCCGGCCGGAAGCTGCATGGCGGCACCGGCAACAACCACAAGGCTCATCATCAACGCGATCTCGGCCGTGGAAATGCCGATGCGGGCGCCGTAGACGGCGCCCAGCGTGCCCCAGGCGCCGTTGGCGATGCCGACCAGCAGGCAGGCGACCGCCGACACCGGTGAGTTGGCATAAAGCCCTTTGACGTCGAGCTTGACGTCCTGCAACGGCTTGGGAGACGAGGCCGATGACACCGCAGTCGGGATCAGCGACAGGCAGAACAATATGCCGGTGATCATGAACAGCGATGCCGATTTGACGTCGCCGCCGGCAACGATCATCTGGCCGCCCATGATCGAGGCATAGGTGACCATCATGTAGAGGCCGAAGACGGTGCCGCGGTTCTCATTGGTGGCCTTTTCGTTGAGCCAGCTTTCGATGACCATGAAGGCGCCGGCCATGGTGAAGCCGGTGAAGGCGCGCAGCAGGATCCAGACATATTCGTCGATGATCAGGCCGGTGAGCAGGGCGACGATGGCGCCCGACGCGGCAAAGGCGCCGAACGCCCTGACATGCCCGGCGCGGCGCACCAGGCGCGGTGCGAAGAAGCAGCCGGTGACGAAGCCGCCGGCCCAGGCGGTGCCCATCAGACCGAGCGATGCGGTGGAAAACCCTTCGATCTGGCCGCGCAACGGCAGCAGCAGGCCGTGCAATCCCGAAGCCGCGAGCAGGAAAGCAGTGCCGCGAAGCAGCGAGAGGATCGGTCTGTAACTTGCAAACATTGGTTGATCCGGCTGGAGGGGAATGTCATTTCTGAAGACGGGAGCAGCTCTGAAGACAGGCGCATTCGGGCTTTTCGGCGGCGGATGCTCCGATGCCGAAACCAACGCGAAAACTAGCCGCGGCGAAACAGGGCTTCGGCCGCCGATTTGGTGCTGCCCTTGGTCTGCAGTTCGGCTTCCAGCCGGGCGATCTCGTCGCGCAGGATGCCGATCCGCTCGGTCAGGTCACCGACCGAAAGCAGCGACAGATCCTGTCCGATCTCATGCGGCCTGGATTTCTTTTTGGGTTCGTCGTCGAAGATCGCCATCGTCGCTCCTCGCTGATTTGGCCATTTGCCTGATCCGGCAATCAGCATACATAGGGCAGGGGTGCTGATGCAAACAGTCGGCAAGAAACTGGCAGCCGGCGACAGACCGGCAGGATCGGGATGGAAAACTTCATGGCGAGCGGACATAAAATTCCGACCAGGATGACGGCCATTGCAATTTCGCAACCGGGCGGACCGCGGGTGCTGAAACCGGAAACGCGCGACGTGCCGGTGCCCGGCCCCGGCGAAATCCTGATCCGGGTGCGTGCGGCCGGCGTCAACCGGCCCGACGTGCAGCAGCGCAAGGGCGCCTATCCGCCACCGCCCGGCGCCTCAGACCTGCCCGGCCTCGAGGCATCGGGCGAAGTGGCAGCACTTGGCGACGAGATTTCGCGCTGGCGCATCGGCGACCGGGTCTGCGCGCTGACTCCGGGGGGCGGCTATGCCGAATATGTCAAGGTTCATGCCGGCAGCGTGCTGCCGCTGCCTGCCGGCTTCACCCATACAGAAGCGGCCGCCGTGCCGGAAAACTATTTCACCGTCTGGCACAATGTGTTCGAGCGCGGCGGCCTGAAGAAAGGCGAGACACTGCTCGTGCATGGCGGCTCGTCGGGCATCGGCACCACGGCGATCCAGTTGGCGTCGGCCTTCGGCGCCTATGTCGTCACCACCGCCGGCAGCAAGGAGAAGTGCGACGCCTGCCTGAAGCTCGGCGCCGACCGGGCGATCAACTACCGCGAGGAGGATTTCGTCACCGCGGTCAAGGAAGCCACCGGCGGCAAGGGCGCCGACGTCATTCTCGACATGGTCGGCGGCGACTATGTCGCGCGCAACTATGAGGCGGCGGCGGTCGAGGGCCGGATTGTCCAGATCGCCGTCCAGGCCGGCGCGGTGGCGAGCGCCGATTTTTCAAAAATCATGGTCAAGCGGCTGACCCATACCGGCTCGACGCTGCGGCCCCGCACGGTCGAGTTCAAGGCAGCGATCGCTGCGGCGCTCGAAGCGCAGGTGTGGCCGCTGCTCGGCACACGCAAAGTGTCGCCGGTCATGGACATGATCTTCCCGCTGGCCGACGCCTGGCGCGCGCATGAGCGCATGGAAGAGGGCGAGCATATAGGCAAGATCGTTCTCGACGTCGGCTAGGATGTGCCGAGATTCAGGTGAGGCCGGCCTGCAAACGGCGGCTGCCTGCGCTTCCCTTGCTCACGTACCTAAGTACGCTCCGCTCCGGTTCTCGGCAGCCACCGTTTTCGGCTCGGCCTGACCTGAATCTCGGCACATCCTCCGCGCTCGGCCTGCTGGCTAGATGAACAGAGGCTTAATGGTGCAATGCAGCATTTGCATTGCGGCTATGCAAAGACGTCTGTTCAATTCATGGGCAGCACTGCCTATCTAAGCGGCATCGAAACGATTTGATCCAACAACTGGAGGAATACCATGAACCCGATCCGCGCTTTCCGTAACTGGCGTATGTACAACGAAACCGTGCGCGAGCTGAACAAGCTCAACGCCCGTCAGCTCAGCGACCTCGGCATCAGCCGCGGCGACATCGAGCGGATTGCCCGCAAGGCCATCTAATTCGGAGCATGGCCGGCCGTAAGGCCTGGCCATGTGCTGGAAGCAAAGAGCCGCAGCAGACGTTTACCGTCGCCGGTTCCGAGCCCGCTGGACCCTGTCCGGCGGGTTTTGTCGTTTTGGACCCCTTTTTACACCTCGGCGTCAAATGATCGCCGAAGCCGAGGTCCTTTATGGCCTCACGCAGTCTGGCGTCCGGCGGCTGCCCCGCGCCAAAAACATTGCGAAACGGCGGCGGAGCGGTTATACAGGCCGCGAATTTCCCATTTTGGTGGCTCTAAACCACCGCCCGCGCGGGAACGCGGGCGAACGAGAAGGATTTTTGAAATGGCCAATACGCTGCTGATGCCCAAGGCGACCGCCGTCTGGCTGGTCGACAACACCGCGCTCTCCTTCGAGCAGATCGCGCAGTTCTGCGGACTGCATCCGCTCGAGGTCAAGGCGATCGCCGACGGCGAATCGGCGCAAGGCATCAAGGGCATGGACCCGATCATGACGGGACAGCTGACCCGCGACGAGATCGCGCGCGCCGAGAAGGATCCGAACCAGCGCCTGAAACTGTCCGACCCCAAGGTGCGGGTGCCGGAATCCAAGCGCAAAGGTCCGCGCTACACCCCGCTGTCGAAGCGCCAGGACCGGCCCAATGCCATCCTGTGGCTGGTGCGCAACCACCCGGAATTGAAGGACGCGCAGATTTCGCGCCTGGTCGGTACGACCAAGTCGACGATCGAACAGATCCGCGAGCGCAAGCACTGGAACTCGGCCAATCTGCAGCCGATGGATCCGGTGACGCTGGGTCTCGCCTCGCAGATCGACCTCGACATGGAAGTCAACCGCGCCTCGCGCGGCCGCGAACAGGCGCAGCCGGCCGGTGACACGCTGCTGCCGGCGGCCCTGACCGAGCGGCTGGTGCCGGCGCCGGAGAAGCCGAAGGATGAGGATGCCGAGCTCGACGCCAATGCCGTGTTCGCCAAGCTCTCGGCGCTGAAGTCCAAGAACGAAGACGAAGAGTAAGGTCTGCGACAGACCAACAAAAAAGCCCGCTTCGCGCGGGCTTTTTATTGACTGTCGAAGTCTCAGCTTCGAGCAGCCCGGTCCGGCGTCATGCCGTAATCCTCGGAGCGTTCGACCGCGCGGTAGAAATCGGCAAGCTGCTTGCCGCGCTCCGGCTTGAAGATACGGCCGGCGATGACCACGGAGCCGATGCGGTCGATGCGGAAGGCGCGGAAATCGTCGCGCATCTCGCACCAGGCGACCAGCGTCCATACCTTGCCCCAGAACCATAGGCCGAGCGGACGGATATCGCGCGCGGTGCCGCGACCGGCCTCGTCGCGATAGTCGATGGTCAGCACCTGGCGCTTCTCGACGGCGCGCTCGATCAGGTCGATCGCCTCGCGGGCGGCGTCGCTCACCACCCACATCGGCGTGTGGATCTCGGTGCGGGCGATGCGGTCTTTCTCGGCGTCGGGCAGCACGGCGCCGATCTTGACCAGCGCCTCGTCGGCGGCACGCGCCATGGCCGCACCACCAAAGGCGCGCACCATGCGGGCGCCTGCGACCAGCGCGACGATCTCGTCACGCGTGAACATCAGCGGCGGAAGGTCGAAACCCTCCCTCATCATGTAGCCAACGCCCGCCTCGCCGTCGATCGGCACCCCGGTCGACTGCAGGTCGGCAATGTCGCGGTAGATGGTTCGCTCGGAAACCTCGAGCCAGGTGCCGAGTTTCTGGGCGGTGACCAGCCGGCCACCGCGCAGATGCTGCACGATCTGGAAGAGCCTGTCGGCACGGCGCATCGTATGGTCCCTCGGCTGCGTTTCTATGAATGTCGTGGTCCCCAAACCGGTTCCGGGCGACATCCACTATGGCTTCAATCCTTCGCGCTTGCGCTGCGCGGCGACGAATTCCGCGCCGAAGGACAGTTTTTTCGTCGTCGGCGCGTTGGTGTCGAGCACGCGCCAGAACGGCGCAATCGCTGACAATTCCATGCCGCGCTCGAGATCTTCATTGGCGGCTTCTGCAACAGTGCGCAGATGATAGCCGATGGTGACAGGACATGTCACTTGCGCCCCGTGCTCGATGGCGAGAGCGGTGCGCAAGGCGCGGACGTCCATCTCGACGCCGTTGGGTATGGAGCGGATGAAATCATCGACCTGGCGGGCCGTCGGCACCAGCATCGGCTGACCTTCGACGACGTCACCTATCGTGCGGGGCGTCGGTTTCACGCCAGTGATGCCCGGCGTGTTCAGCCTTTCGTTCCAGCTTTTCACCATCCATGTCTCCTGACACGTTTATGGCATGGTGCTCCTGACAGCATTCTGTCAGGAGCCTTCAGCATCGTCGGTAGCGAGCGCAAAAAAGGTTTGCGCCGTCCCAGGGCATCGCTGGCCGAGTTTCATGTCAATGATCTGGGCGTTGCAGGGGCCGCATCCAAGCATTGTCATGAAAAAAGCCTCAGACCTCGCGAATGCGGCTGCGACCCTCATACATATCGGGCCAGCCAATGTCCTTGCGGATGTCCGCCGGCAGGGAGTTCAAGAAGCGCTGGGTACGGACTTCATTACGCATCGTGCGGATCTTGCCGACATAGTGCTGTACGCTGTTCAAAATACCAAAGCTGTTCATGACCGTCTCCTCTTCTCTGATGGAGACACTATCGCACACCCCTCCTGACAGCAGTCTGTCAGGAGCCTGTCAGGTCGCTGAAGAAAGCTGCGAGGCGCGTTGCCGGCGGCTCGGAAACGAGCCTTTTGTCAGGAATGGCCGGATTGGCGGAGACCATGCAAGAAGCGCTTTGACAGCCGTCCGTGATGCTGGTCAAAGGCAGCATGTCGAAACTGCTCGCCCTTGTCATCATCGGCGTGATGGCTATCCAGCTGATAAAGCCGCTCGGCTGGCCTGGCTTGAGGCGGCGCGGCGACTTCTGGAAGCTGGCTCTGCTTGCAATGGCGGCCATCGCGCTGGCCGGCGCGCTGGGGCACTGGACATAGCACAGCGTCTGTCGCTCCCCCTTGCCGCAGCAGGCAGGCTGCTGTGTCAGGTCGGATCGACCGTTCCCATGGCGATCATGCGAATTGCGGTGAGGCTGGGGACGAAGAAGTAATCGCCACCGCGCGTCGTCACGAATTCAGGCAGGTTCGCCGCGATGAAGGGTGTGGCATTGGCCGGTCCGGCCGGAATGACGTGCTTGCTGGATTCGGCCCGGTTGCCGGTCAGCGGGCAGGTGTCGTTGCCGGCTTCGAAATCCAGGCCGTAGCTCATCCATTGCTGCTGGATGAATTCGAACTGCCGGAAAATGCTTGAACAGATCGCCATCATGATGACGCCCTGTTCGCCGTCGGGATCGGCATAGGGCAGCCCGCGGCGCAGGATACGGCGGCGGTTGGTGAGCGTGCTTGCCCCATGCGTCTCGCTCAGCAGCGGATCGAGCATGTCGCGCGGATTGGCGCGGCGTATATGGGCGCCGAACGGGCATTTGGCGCCGTCTGGGTCATCGCCGTAACGGAAGCCGGTGAGCAGCTGGGCAAACGCCGCCAGCCGCTCCTGGTGCCTGGCGTCGTCGCGCGGCTTGCGCAGCGCGGGGTCGATGCAATCGGCCCATTCGGTCATCAGACGCTGGTGATCGGCCCAACTCGGCGCGGCCAGCAGCGGAATGCCGGACCGCCAGCGGCCGACCAGCTTGGCCGAGACGGTCTCATAGGCCTCCACGTCGTCGGCGATGCCGGTAACCTGCTTCCATAAGGCCGCCTGCCGCCGCATCTCGGCCTCGAACCCAGGCACGTCCTGGCGCAGCTTGCGCCAGACCATGAAGGTGCCGTTGCGGGCAAAGCCGGACGGCTGCGTGGCGACCGGAAATTCCTGGCCCTCGTCGACCTGGCCGAGGATGAACTCGCCGGTCTCCAGCGCTTTCCAACTGGTCTTGGGATCGTAGGGGCCTTCAGCGATCTTGCCAGCGCCGATGACGGCGCGCGCCTCTGCGTCGGCCTGGAACTGGCCGCGAAAGACCGGATCGCTGATGCCGTCGGTGAAGCCGAAGGGCTCCTTCGGCTGCGGGATCATCGTGCCGTCAGGACCGGGGTCCATCAGCGCGGCGGAATCCTGCCAAAGGCCTTGTCCGTCAGCTCCGTGCCCTGCGAGCAGAGCAACGCCACCATTGGATTTTGCCGCAAGCTCCTGCAGCCATGCGGTCCATAGCCCGAGTTCAGGCAGCGGCGTGCCGTCGGGATTGGCGCCGACATTGAGCGACACCCAGACATGAACCGGGCGAACGCTGCCGTCGAGATGCGCGTGCCACACCGGGTCCCAATGCCTTGGCGCGCTGCCTTCGACATCGCCGAGGATGTCGGCGCGGCAGCCCATGCCGTCGATGAACTCGTCGGGCAACAGTCGCAGCGTGCGGGTCGGCAGATCGAGTGCGCGCAGGCCGAGAAAGGTGAAGCCGATGTTGAGCGTGATCGGCGGTTTGCGCAGCAGTGTGGGTCCAGCGCCACCAGCCTCGGACTTTCCCCATGGCTCGGCGGTGGTGATGCGCGGCCGGATGCCTTGCACGAACAGCCGGCCGGCGGCAGCATCGGCGATGGTGAAAAACAGGTGCCGGCTGTGCGGAAAGCCAAAACGGCCATAGGGGCGATGGATGTTGCCCTGGATGTCGGGAAGGTCGAGTTCGATCATCGCGCCCACTCCGCCGCCGGCGCCCGGATTTCACCGGCCTGCTGTGTTGGTTCCGCCGGATCGTCCGGCTTTACGGCGCCGAGAAAGGCACCGAAGCGGGCGTGAAGTCCTGTGTCGTCAAGGCCCTGCGCCTCGATGGCGAAACGGGTGAAATGCTGCTGGATGAACAGCGACTTCAGGACCGAAGGCAGGTCGGCGCCGGGTGCGGTCGGGAAGGGCGTCATGCCCAGGTGGAAGACCTTGCGATACAACCCCCAGGCCATGAGCAACGTCAGGACGGCCAGCAGCGAAACCACGGCGACGCCCCATATGGCTGCCGTCGCGATCCATTGCGCAAAAGCGTTGTGCACGCCGAAGACAGCGAAGACGCCGTGTAGGAGCAGGACCGCAAGCCAGATTACGATCGCGCCAGCGGCGGCGATGCCAACCGGCTTGAGCGCGCCGATCTCCAGCGTCTTTTCTTTGACGTCGAGGCCGTCCGGCCAGTAGTCGTTGAACGGCATCGTCGTCTCGATCTGGCAGCGCTTGATATAGGCGTGAAACCCGTCCGCGGAATCGATGCCGTCGAAGCCGACGCAATGGCCGAAGATGATCACCAGATCGCGTTTCATCGTCGCCCACAATTGATCGGTGTAGGCGCGTAGAGCATCGCCTTCAGCCTGTGCGTCGATATCGGCCGCGAACAGCAGATAAGGCGTACCCAGCTGATCTACGGGCTGCGGCGCCAGCGGATTGACGGCACGCACGGCGCTGACCAGCGCATCGCTCGAAATGCGCCCGTTGAAGGCTGGTCCATGGATGATGACGAACCGGGCGAGGTGGTTCAAAGTGTTGAGTGAGAAGGGCGAGGGCCGCGCATTGGGCGGCGATTCCGCCGTTTGCTTGCCGGTGGCCAGCAACGCCAGCTTCTGGGCCAGCAGTTGACGGTGCGAACGCGAACGGCCGATCTCGTCGGGGTCGATCATGATGTCGACCCGGATCGGGGCGAGGACCGTCAGGAAATAGTGGCCACCGTCAAGGTTTGGCATTGGCCGCCCGACGCTTCTTTTCGAGCATGTCGATGAATTCGTTCCGCGCCTTGTCGGCCTTGCGCGTCGCTACCGAGGCGATCGGTGCAAAGCCCGGCGATGCCAGCGAATTGGCCACCTTCACAAGCGCTTCCCTGTAGGCCTGCGCAAAGGCCTTCGGGTCGCTGCTGGCGTGGATCCTGGCGAGCTTCAGCACCTCGTTCGGACACGCAGCGCTGCCTTGATGTCGCGCTGTGCTGCCCCGGGCGTGGCGTTGTAATAGTAGTTGGTATGGATCTGGTTGGCGCCGATATAGTCCTTGAAACTCGAGATCGGGATCGAGTGCGGATATTTGGTGCTGGCATACCAGAACATGTCCAGGCCGCTCGGGATGCCGTCGGCGAAGGCGTCGATATACTGATCCCAGGTGCCGTTGAAATTGGACAGGAACAGCATGTAGTCGTTCTGGATGGCCTGCTTGCCCTGGCCGAGATCAGGCCATTGGTCGCGCCGGATGATCACCCAACGCGCGAAGTGAATGAGCTTCAGCCCAAGCAAGCCCGACAGCTGCGCAGGCCCGGCGCGCGCCACCATGAAAATCAGGTGCTGGATCCATGTCCGCCAAGGCCGCATTGGCGTCAGCACATTCATTGCATATGCTTTGCCGGCAATGTTCGACATGCCACCCCGCACCCCTTGCCCAATGGCAGAATGACGCAGCAGTCCTGAATCCGCAAGATGGCATTGCAGAAGTAACGCCGGGCTGGCGCATTCATGTTGTTTTGACTTGGAATACTCTTCCTCCAATCCACTGGAGGGATGTCGAAATCAACAGTATTTCGAAAATAATCGATCCAGTTCTCCGAAACCGGCTAGCCCGAACCCGTGCCGATCTGGTCAATCGGCGAGGACCTGCCCAACCAGGTGTTCGGCCCAGGCCCGATACCCGGCTTCCGAGGCATGAAAGCCGTCGGAGGCGAAACCCTCTTCGGGATTGGTGATCGGCAGGCGCGGCACGGGTAAGGCGCCGCGCTCGAAACACAGGCGCTTGCCCATGCGGTTCATTGTGGTGGCGCGGATCTCGAGGATTTTGCCGAGCAGCGGCGGCATGGCCGGCGCACGGGTGAACTCCAGCACCGGCGACCAGACGACACGCGCCTCCGGCCATTTGGCCCGAAGTGCGTAGAGCAGGCCGCCGAACTCTTTCTTGAAGCGCGGCACCGAGTGGAAATTCTTAGTGTCGTTGGTGCCAATGGCGAGCACAATATGCGTCCATGGATCGGCCGACAGATTGGGCAGCACATGGTCGCGGATCTGCCCCGACGTTGCCGAGTTGAAGCCGGCGGCGCGCCACCGCACGGCGTTGCCGGTGCGTTGCGCGATCATGACGGCAAGCTGCGCGGCCAGCCCGTGCTCGGAATTGCCGATGCCGACCGAGGCGGCCGAGGAATCGCCGAGCACCAGCAGCGAGATTGCCGGCGCCCTGCCCGATATCTCGTGCATCACCGGTCCTTGGGCCGGCAACATGCGGGTGGTGCGGCGGCGCACGCCGAGCCCCTGCCAGACATAGACGGGGTAGGCGAGCCAGGTGAGGAGGGCCGGGAAGCGCATGGCGATACCGTTATAGATTGGCGGCAGGCTTAGCGCATGTTCGGGCCGAGGTGAACGTCTTCAATCGTCGCAGCAGTTCGGCTTGTCCGCGTGCCTGTCCTGATATTCGTCATGCAGCCGCACCCAGTCCATCAGGTTTTGATAGGGGCCATTTTCGTCGCGGCCTTTCGGCGTCATGTCGAGATAATCGTAAGTGCCGATCTGAGCCTCGCCGCCACGGGCGCGCGACGTGAAAGTGAGGAAGATGTCGCCGTTCTCGTCCTTGCAGAAAACGCTGGTGCCGGGAAGATCCTTCGATGTCCGTGGACGTGTCTCGAAATTGTAGGTGTGTCGCCGGCCGTGATCTGCTTGTCGGTGAACGAGACCTGCATGTCGAAATTGAAATCCGAGGCGTAGGACGACACCCAGTCGAATTTCCAGCCCATGCGCTGCTTGTAAGGCAACAGCTCCGCCAATGGCGCGCGCGCAACCACGACCAGAGACACGTCGTGATGCCTCAGATGCTGGTTGACGCCGTCTATATGGTCGGCAAGGAACGAACAGCCTTCGCAGCGATGATCCGACCCTGGCGTCATCATGAAGTGATAGACGATGAGCTGGCTGCGGTTGGCGAACAGCTCCGCCAGGTTCTTCGGGCCTTGCTCTGTCTCGAAGACGTAATCTTTCCGGATCTTCAGCCAAGGCAATTCACGCCGCTCGGCGGCGATGCGCTCGCGAAACCGCGTCAGTTCCTTCTCGCGCGCCAGATGCGCCTTGTGCGCCTGGAACCAGTCTTCGCGCGAAACCACCTTGTTGCTAGGCATGAACTTCTCCCTGTCTGTCATCCCAAGGACGTTCGGAATGGGCAGGAACCGACATCGCCGTCAGCTTTTGCCGAAGGGGAGATAAGGACGGACAAGCTCCATCCCAAGCCCGTTCGCCATAAACAAAAACCCGGGCGCATCGGCCCGGGTTTGAATAAGACGGAAGGACCGCGCTCAGGCAGCCTGTTCGAGGCTCGCCTTCCATTTTCCCAGCGCAGCCAGATGGTTCATATGGGCGCGATGGGTGAATGCGGCCTGGCCGGCGGCGACGTTCGATGCCTTGCCGCTCCAGGCCTTTTGCGGGGCGGCCTGCAGGGCGCGGCCGTAGGAGAAGGTCAGCTTCCACGGATGCGGGCCGATGGCGTTGATGGCGTTGAGGTTGGCGGTCGCTTCCTCATCGGACTGTCCGCCCGAGAGGAAGGCGATGCCCGGCACTGCTGACGGTACCGTCTCGCGGAACAGCTTTATGGTCTTTTCAGCGATTTCCTCGGGGCTGTTGGTCTTGCCGGATTTCTTGCCGGCAATGACCATGTTCGGCTTCAGGATCGTGCCTTCGAGCACGACGCGCGCCGCATGAAGCTCGTCATAGAGCTTGATCAGCGTCGCCTTCGAGACCGCGTAGCAGGTGTCGATGTCGTGGGCGCCGTCCATCAGCACTTCCGGTTCGACGATCGGCACGATGCCGGCTTCCTGGCAAAGAGCGGCATAACGGGCCAGCGCATGGGCATTGGAGGCGATCGAATTGGCCGAAGGCACGCCCTTGCCGGTGTCGATGTCGATCACTGCGCGCCATTTGGCGAAGCGAGCGCCGAGCTTGTAATAATCGGAAAGGCGTTCGCGCAGGCCGTCAAGGCCTTCGGTGATGGTATCGCCCGGGAAGCCGGCCAGCGGCTTGGCGCCGGTGTCGACCTTGATGCCGGGAATCGCGCCCAATGCCTTGATGACATCGACCAGCGGCGTGCCGTCGGCGGCCGTCTGGCGGATAGTCTCGTCATAGAGGATGACGCCGGAAATGTATTTGGTCATCGCGTCCTTGGCGCGAAACATCATCTCGCGGTAGTCGCGGCGGCTGTCGGCGGTCGATTCGACGCCGATGACGTCGAAGCGCTTCTTGATGGTACCGGAGCTTTCATCGGCGGCCAGCAGGCCCTTGCCACCGCCGACGATCGCGGCGGCAATGTCTTCGAGACGTTCGCTCATTTTGCTTCTCCTGAAGGGGTCTGTTCCGCACATAGAGCGGTTCACCGTTTCACGGAAACGGCGGACCGCTCTATGTCTTTGTTTTTACGCAATTCCGGACGGAAACCCGCTCACACTTTTCCTGGAATTGCTCTAACGGAAGTCTACCGCCAAAGGAATGGCATCGGAAAGCTCGAATCGATTGAAAGTTCCTGGCGTCCGTTTTTGCGCCACCGATCCGGTCAGGCCTGTTTCCTCAGCACGTCGACGCCGGGCAGCGGCTTGCCTTCCATCCATTCCAGGAAAGCGCCGCCGGCGGTCGAGACATAGGTGAAGTCGTCGGCGACGCCGGCATGGTTGAGTGCGGCCACCGTATCGCCGCCACCGGCGACCGAGACCAGCTTGCCGGCCGCGGTGCGGGCCGCCGCATGCTTTGCCGCTGCCACCGTCGCATGGTCGAAAGGTTCGATCTCAAAGGCGCCAAGCGGGCCGTTCCAGACCAGCGTCGCGGCGCGGTCGATCCATTCGCCGATCGCCTTCACGGTCTTTTCGCCGACATCGAGGATCATGCCGTCGGCCGGCACGTCCGAGATGGCGACGGTCTCGCAGGCCGCGCCCGCCTTGAATTCCTTGGCGACGACGCCGTCGACCGGCAGGATGATGGCGCAGCCGGCTTCGGCGGCCTCGATCATGATCTGCTTGGCGGTCGGGGCAAGGTCGTGCTCGCACAGCGACTTGCCGACAGCGGTGCCGCGCGCGGCAAGGAAGGTGTTGGCCATGCCGCCGCCGATCACCAGCGCGTCGACCTTCTTCACCAGGTTCATCAACAGGTCGATCTTGGTCGACACCTTGGCGCCGCCGACAATGGCAACGACAGGGCGGACCGGATTGCCCAGACCTTTCTCCAGTGCCTCGAGTTCGGCCTGCATGGTGCGGCCGGCATAGGCAGGCAACAGCCGCGCCAGGCCTTCGGTGGAGGAGTGCGCCCGGTGCGCGGCCGAAAAGGCGTCGTTGACGAAAATGTCACCATTGGCGGCAAGCCTTTCGGTGAAGGTCGGGTCGTTCTGTTCCTCGGTCTTGTAGAAGCGAGTGTTTTCGAGCAGCAGCACGTCGCCCTTGTTCATGGCGGCGACCGCACTTCCCGCCGTGTCGCCAACGCAATCCGCGGCAAAGCCAACGGGACGGCCGAGCACCTCGGCTGTGGCCTTGGCGATCGGCTCCAGCGAGAATTCGGGCGAGGGACCGTCCTTCGGCCGGCCGAAATGGGCGAGCAGGATGACCTTGGCGCCCTTGCCGGACAGCTCGGCGATGGTCGGCGCAATGCGTTCGATGCGGGTGGCGTCGGTGACCTTGCCGTCGGCGACGGGCACATTGAGGTCGACCCGCACCAGTACGCGCTTGCCGCTGATATTGCCGATATCGTCGAGTGTCTTGAAGGCGGCCATGCCGGTTCCTTTCCGTGAAAATCGCCGGGACCATACCTCGCATCAATGACGATGCAAGGCTTGAGCCGGGATGGAAGCGAAAATTTGAGGGCTGGATCGAAGGCAGCGTAGACCATCGCCTTGTCAGCTCTCGGTCGTTGCCTTTTCCACTGTCGGCTCCGGGGCGGCGGGCTTCTCATCAGCTCGTACCTCGGCCACCTGCGTTTCCGTTGGCTTGCGCCAGTTGCGGATGAAGGCGGAGACGCGGTCGCCGATCTCGCCGGCGCTGAGGAACACCGGCACCCGCGCCACCGGCGCGGTCGGCTCGAAGGACAGTCCGAGGCCTGTGATCTTACCCTTGTCGTCGACGTCGCGGACGATCAGCTCGATCGGCCCGATCAGCACCCGGTCGGCATATTCGGCGTGGCCGCCGAGCCTTGCCGTCACCAGCGCGCCGACGGTGAGCTTCTGCTCGGCTTCGGTCAGGCCCGGCGTGTAGGCTGCTTCCAACTCGGCGGCGGAGCGCGCCGGATCGACGGCGAAGGCGCCGAAGAAATCGGCATCCTCGGGGTCGACCACGGCGCGGCTGGCGAACAGCTTGTCGAGCAGGCGCGGATAGCGGTCAGGCACGAAGATATAGACCTGGTCGCCGGCAGCGAGCCGGCCCATGTCCTGGAAGCGCATCGAGCGGCCGTCGCGCAGCACCAGCGAGGGCCTGGCCCAGCGCGGGATGCGCTCGCCGCGCGCCACCGGGCTGCCGGGCGCGACGCGATAGGCGAGAAGCTCGTGATGGGCCGAGCCCGGCAGTTCGAGCTCGACCTTGTCCAGCGGACCGAGCCTCGCCGGCACGATCAGGCCGAGCCGGCGCGCCAGTGGCCCGACCGTCCAGCCCTGCACCACCAGCGAGACCAGCACGATGATGAAGGCGGTGTTGAAGATGACGCGGCCGTTCTCGAGCCCGCCGAGCAGCGGGGTGATGGCGAGCAGGATGGAGACTGCGCCGCGCAGGCCGACCCAGGATACGAAGGCGACCTCGGGACGCGGCAGGCGGAACGGGATCAGGCAGAGCCAGACGGCGATCGGGCGCGCGACAAACATCAGGAACAGGCCAAGCAGCACCGCAGGCACCAGGATCGCCGGAAATTGCGACGGCGTCGCGAACAGGCCGAGGATCAGGAACATGATGATCTGCGCCAGCCACGACATGCCGTCCTGGAAGCGCTTCAGGATGGTGACGGCGCGGATGTCGGAATTGCCGGCAATCAGCCCGGCGAGATAGACCGCGAGAAAACCCGACCCGCCGATGGCGCCGGCGGCGGCGAATACCATCAGCGACAAGGTCAGCACGAAGATCGGCAGCAAGCCGTGGTCGAGATTGAGTCGGTCGACGAGGCGTACGATGGCAAGGCCGCCAAGCACGCCGACAATGGCGCCGAGGCCCATATTGAGCACGAAGCCAAGGACCAGATTGGTGACCAGCACATGGGTCTCGGGATTGGCGTGGGCGGCGATGATCTCGACCAGCGTGATGGTCAGGAAGATGGCGATCGGGTCGTTCGTGCCGGATTCAACTTCCAGCGTGGCGCGCACGCGCTCGCGCAGATTGATCTCGCCGGCACGCAGCAGGAAGAACACCGCAGCCGCGTCGGTCGAGGCGACGGCGGCCCCGAGCAGGAAGGATTCCAGCCAGCTGAGGTCGAGCAGGTAATAGGCGGCGGCGCCGAACAGGCCGGTGGTCAAAAGCACGCCGAAGGTCGCCAGCGACAGCGCCGGCCCGGCCGCCTGGCGCAGCGCATTGAGCGGCGTGCCGAAACCGGAATCGAACAGGATGACGGCCAGCGCCAGTGAGCCGGCAAAATAAGCCACACGCGCATTGTCGAATTCGATGCCAAGACCGTCGGTGCCGGTGGCGAGACCGATGCAGAGGAACAAGAGCAGCAGCGGAGCGCCGAAGCGGAAGGCGATCAGGCTCGAAAACGCGGCGGCGACGACGAGCGCTGTGCCGACCAGCGTGACGAGATAGATCGCATGCTCCATCCGTGACTTGCCCCTCGAATTCCTCTTTCTCCCGATTTACGGGAGAGTGGGGCGAAGGCATGGCCAGTGCAAGGCGGGAGGGCGGTTTTTTGCCCTATGCCGCTGATTTTCGTGCATTTTGGCCGGTCGGGCCGACTAGGCACGCGCTCCGACGAAAAACGCCCGGACAAAGCCGGGCGTTTCAAAGCTGTGAGACGATGTTTGTGTTCAGGCGATGGTCTTGCCGAAGGCGACAGAGGTGTCGGCCATGCGGTTGGAGAAGCCCCACTCATTGTCGTACCAGGACAGCACCGAAACGAAGTTGCCGTCCATGACCTTGGTCTGGTCGAGCGCCATGATCGAGGAGCGCGGATCGTGGTTGAAGTCGATCGACACATTCGGGTGATGGGTGACGCCCAAAATGCCCTTGAGCTTGCCGTTGGAAGCAGCGATCACCGCTTCGTTGATTTCCTGCACGGTGGTGGCGCGCTTGGCAATGAACTTGAAGTCGACGACCGAGACGTTGGGCGTCGGCACGCGGATCGAGATGCCGTCGAGCTTGCCCTTGAGGTCGGGCAGCACCAGACCGATCGCCTTGGCCGCACCGGTCGAGGTCGGGATCTGCGACAGTGCTGCGGCGCGGGCGCGGTAAAGGTCCTTGTGCATGGTGTCCAGCGTCGGCTGGTCGCCGGTGTAGGAGTGGATCGTCGTCATCATGCCCTTTTCGATGCCGACGGCCTCGTGCAGCACGGCGGCCAGCGGCGCCAGGCAATTGGTGGTGCAGGACGCGTTCGAGATGACGATATGGTCCTTGGTCAGCTTGTCGTGATTGATGCCGTAGACCACGGTGAGGTCAGCACCTTCGGCCGGCGCCGAGACGACGACGCGCTTGGCGCCGGCGGTCAAATGCGCGGCGGCTTTGTCGCGGGCGGTGAAGATGCCGGTGCATTCGAGCGCGATGTCGACGCCGAGATCCTTCCACGGCAACTGCGCCGGGTCCTTGATTGCGGTGACCTTGAATTTTTCCTTGCCGACGGTGATCTGGTCGCCATCGACGCTCACTTCGTGCGGGAAGCGACCATGGACGCTGTCATAGCGCAGCAGATGGGCGTTGGTCTCGACCGGGCCGAGATCGTTGACGGCGACGACGTCGATATCCTTGCGGCCGGATTCATGGATAGCGCGCAGGATGTTGCGGCCGATGCGGCCAAATCCGTTGATGGCAACTCTGACGGTCATTTTACTCTCCCTGGAGCTCGAAAGGCGGCAGATGGGTCCGCAGCTTCATAGCTGCGGATGGGACAAGAATCCAGCCGCAGAAGGCCGAATTTAAATCGATTAGGTTGGTCCAGTCCCGCGAAACCGCCTTTGCGGTTCGCGGGACTGACCGGGATCACTTGCTGTGCAAGTGACCCTGGATATCACTTGTTGTGCAGGCGGGCTTCCGCTGCCTTGGCTGCCGCTTCGGCGGTGATGCCGAAATGCGGGTAGAGCTGCTCGATGGTGCCGGAGGCGCCGAAGCCGTGCATGCCGACGAAGATGCCGTCGGACCCGATCAGGTGATCCCAGCCCTGGCGGATGCCGGCCTCGATCGCCATCTTGATCGGCGCGTCGCCGATGGTCTTCTTGCGGTAGGCGTCGCTCTGCTGGTCGAACAGTTCGAAGCAAGGCACCGAGACGACACGGGTCGGATGGCCGTGCTTTTCAAGCAGGTCGCGGGCGCCGAGAGCGACCTCGACCTCGGAGCCGGTGGCGAAGATCGTCACCGCGGCGTCACCACTGGCCGCGGCCAGTTCATAAGCGCCCTGGCGGCTCAGGTTCTTGGCCGAGTATTCGGTGCGCACCGTCGGCAGGTTCTGGCGGGTCAGCGCCAGGGTCGACGGCGTCTTTTCCGTCTCAATGGCGATCTGCCAGCATTCGGCGGTTTCCACCGCGTCGGCCGGACGGAAGACATTGTGGTTGGGGATTGCACGCAGGGCCGCCAGATGCTCGACCGGCTGGTGGGTCGGGCCGTCTTCGCCCAGACCAATGGAATCATGGGTCATGACGAAGATCGAGCGGATGCCCATCAGCGACGCCAGCCGCATCGACGGGCGGGCATAGTCGGAGAAGCACATGAAGGTGCCGCCATAGGCGATGAGGCCGCCATGCAGCGTCAGGCCGTTTAGCGCGGCGGCCATGCCATGTTCGCGGATGCCATAGTGGACATAACGCTGGCCGTAATCGTCCGGCGTGATGTTCTTGGTCTGGCTGGTCTTGGTGTTGTTGGAGCCGGTGAGGTCGGCCGAGCCGCCGATGGTTTCGGGCACGGCGCCGTTGATGACTTCCAGCGCCATCTCGGACGATTTGCGGGTGGCGACCTTCGGCTTGTCGACCGACAGCTTCTTCTTGTAGTCGGCGATGACGGCGTCGAAGTTCGACGGCAGCATGCCGGCGAGGCGGCGCTCGAACTCGGCTTTCAGCTCGGGCTTGGCCTTGGCAAGGCGGCCTTCCCAGTCGGTGCGCGGCTTGGCGCCGGCTTTGCCTGCGGTGCGCCAGGCGTCGAGGATGTCGGCCGGAATCTCGAAGGGCGGCGAGTCCCAGTTGAAGAATTTGCGCGCACCGGCGATTTCGTCGGCGCCGAGCGGCGAGCCGTGCGCCTTGTTGGTGCCGGCCTTGGTCGGGGCGCCGAAGCCGATGGTCGTCTTGCAGGCGATCATTGTCGGCTTGTCGGAATGGCGGGCGGCTTCGATGGCATAGGCGATCGCTTCCGGGTCGGTGCCGTCAATGTGGCTGGCGTTCCAGCCGCTGGCCTGGAAGCGGGCAACCTGGTCGGTGTTGTCGGCGAGCGAGACCGGACCGTCGATCGAGATGTTGTTGTTGTCCCAGAAGACGATCAGCTTGTTGAGCTTGAGGTGGCCGGCAAGCGCGATGGCTTCCTGGGAGACGCCTTCCATCAGGCAGCCGTCACCAGCCAGAACGTAGGTGTAGTGGTCGACGAGGTCGTTGCCGAAAGCGGCGTTCATGATGCGCTCACCGAGTGCGAAGCCGACCGAATTGGCAAGACCCTGGCCGAGCGGGCCGGTCGTCGTCTCGATGCCGGTGGCGTGGCCGTATTCGGGATGGCCGGCGGTCTTCGAGCCGAGCTGGCGGAAATGCTTGATCTGGTCGATCGTCATGTCCTCGTAGCCCGTCAGGTGCAGCAGCGAATAGAGCAGCATCGAACCGTGGCCGGCCGACAGGATGAAGCGGTCGCGGTCGGGCCAATGGGGGTTCTTCGGATCGTATTTCAGGAACTTCGTGAACAGCACGGTGGCGATGTCGGCGCAGCCCATGGGCAAGCCTGGATGGCCGGACTGGGCCTTTTCGACAGCGTCCATGGCGAGAAAACGGATCGCATTGGCCATCCGGTCATGTTGTTCACGCGACGTCATGGTACCTCCGGGGTGGGGATTTGTGGGCTTGGCAGAGCCCTGGAAAGGGTGCGCGACACATAGCAGGCGCGGGCTTTTAGTCAACAAATCGGCTGCACATTTGCCGGTCTTGTGATGCCGGTGGCAGGCCCACATTAGCGTTAGCAGGGGACAGTCGCGAGAGCTTTGTTGACGTTGCCTTCACCCGGTGCCTAATGTTTCCGGGATAACGCGTTCTGAACGCGAGCGATTCGGTGATGGGCAGGGCACAGGACGAAGGCCATGACCGGGGAAACCACACTCAAGGAAGTCATCCACAGGCTGGGCAAGGCCATCGAGGGGCTGGAAAACGCCGTCGCGGCCAAGCTTGAGCACGAGCGCGACTATTCCGAAGCCGAGGCTGAAGTGCAGCGCATGAACGCCGACCGTTCCCGGCTGGCGCAGGAACTGGACAATTCCGAAGCCCGCGCCGAAAGGCTGGAAGATGCCAACAAGGAAGTGTCGCGCCGCCTGGTGACCGCCATGGAAACCATCCGCGCGGTGCTGGACAGGTAGGAGCTGCAGGCCATGGCACAGGTCACGGTTTCCATCGACGGCAAGCAATACCGCATGGCTTGCGACGAGGGCCAGGAAGAGCATCTGATCGACCTGGCCGAACGCTTCGACCGTTATGTCTCGCATCTCAAGGATTCGTTCGGCGAAATCGGCGACCAGCGGCTAACGGTGATGGCCGGCATCATGGTGATGGACGAGCTGTCGGAGCTGCAGAAGCGTGTCAAGGGCATGGAGACCGAGGTGCAGACGCTGCGCAAGACGCGCGACGAGGCGCTGACCAAGGCCGACAAGAACGACGCCGTGCTGACCAGCGCGCTTGGCGCGCTCGCCCAGCGCATGGAAGACCTGGCCACGTCGCTGGCGGTCAACAAGGCCTGAGCGCACCCTTTTCTCGCAGAAACGAAAGATTGTCGGGCCCCAACGTTGGGTCCGTAGCACGAAAGTGCTCATTCCGCCGCCGACAAGAGTTTCCTATTATCTCACAACCGCGATTTATGCGCTAAGATGCGGCAATGCCGGAGCGTGGACGCCGCCTTGGTGCCGCTCCTAACGAAATCTGTTGCAGGGGAAATGTGCCATGAGCCTTCGTATCAACGACATCGCGCCGGACTTCACCGCCGAAACCACACAAGGGACGATCAATTTCCATGAGTGGATCGGCGACGGCTGGGCGATCCTTTTCAGCCACCCGAAGAACTTCACCCCGGTGTGCACGACCGAGCTCGGCACGATGGCGGGTCTGGCGGGCGAATTCAAGAAGCGCAACGTCAAGGTCATCGGCATTTCCGTCGATCCTGTTGCGAGCCATGACAAGTGGCAGGCCGACATCAAGACGGCGACCGGCCAGACGGTGAACTACCCGCTGATCGGCGACAAGGACCTCAAGGTCGCCAAGCTCTACGAGATGCTTCCGGCGGGGGCCGGCGAGACGTCGGAAGGCCGCACGCCGGCCGACAACGCCACGGTGCGCTCGGTATACGTCATCGGGCCGGACAAGAAGATCAAGCTGGTGCTGACCTATCCGATGACCACCGGCCGCAACTTCGACGAGATCCTGCGCGCCGTCGATTCCATGCAACTGACCGCCAAGCACCAGGTGGCGACGCCAGCGAATTGGAAGCAGGGCGAGGACGTCATCATCACAGCTGCCGTCTCCAACGAGGATGCGATCAAGCGCTTCGGCGCTTTTGACACGGTCCTGCCCTATCTCAGGAAGACCAAGCAGCCATCCGCCTAGGTTTTTGACCCGGGTCGGTTTCGATTTTTGTCCTGTTTCTGGCAGGGTGTGCTTGACGGGTGCGCCTTGCTGGATGACCATGCTCCTGGTTCATTCCGGCAGAGAAAATCATTCCTGCCGGAGCGAGGGGCAGGGGGCCGGAAATGGACGCAGCTTTGGCCAAGCCGCTGGTCAGCGGCTTCTACGACAAGCCGACCGGAGCCATACAGTATATCGTCGCTGATCCGGCGACGAAGCGCTGCGCCATTATCGATCCGATCCTCGATTTCGACGAAAGGTCCGGCGCGACGGCGACGAAAAGCGCCGATGCCTTGCTGGATTTCATCCGGGCAAACGGACTGGAACTCGAATGGATCCTGGATACCCATCCGCATGCCGATCATTTCTCGGCGGCTCGTTATCTTCATGAGAAGACCGGAGCGCCGACGGCGATCGGCGACAGGATCGTCGAGGTCCAGAAGCTGTGGAAGGCGATCTACAACTGGCCCGATTTTCCCGCCGACGGGTCGCAGTGGGACCGGCTGTTTGGGGAAGGTGAAACGTTCCTGATCGGCAGCCTTCCGGTCAAGGTGCTGTTCTCGCCGGGGCATACGCTCGCCTCAATCACCTATGTCGTCGGCGATGCCGCCTTCATCCACGACACGCTGTTCATACCCGACAGCGGCACGGCGCGGGCCGATTTTCCCGGTGGCAGCGCGGCGCGGCTGTGGCGATCGATCCAGGATATCCTGGCGCTGCCGGACGACACGCGCGTGTTCGTTGGCCACGACTACCAGGAGGGTGGCCGTGAGGCGCGTTGGGAGAGCACCGTCGCTGAGCAAAGGGCGAAGAATATCCACCTCGTTGCCGCGCACACCGAGGCCGAATTCGTCGCCTTGCGTGAGGGACGCGACAAGACACTGCCGATGCCGCGGCTGATCCTGCATGCGCTGCAGGTCAACATGAATGGCGGACGGCTGCCGGAGCCGGAAGCCAATGGAAGGCGATATCTGAAGTTCCCGCTGGATGGGCTTTGATAGCACGGTTAGTCCCTTCTCCCCGTCACTATACGGGGAGAGCGACTATCTGGGGGGTCAAGTTGCATTTGCGAACTCACTTCTCGCGTCGCGTGCTTTTGCATTGAGGATGACGAGAAGTTTTCTGGCAAGCGCGATGCGGATGAGCATTTTGGGCTTTCCCGCCAGTTGCAACCTTTGAGC
>NZ_JBWLUX010000048.1:0-36461 GCF_057784315.1 Mesorhizobium sp. CNPSo 4684
AAGCACGTCTGCACAAAGCCATATACGCCAAAGACCAACGGCAAGGCCGAACGCTTCATTCAGACCGCCCTACGTGAGTGGGCCTATGCTGTCGCCTATCCGACCTCAGACAGCCGTGCAGCCGAGCTTCCAGTCTGGCTCCACAGATACAATTGGCATCGTCCGCACGGCAGCCTAAAATCCAAAACACCAATCAGCCGCCTCGGCTCGAACCAGGACAACCTGTTGAGGCTCCACAGCTAGACCTCTAGGCAATTGCCAGAGGCAAGCAAAATCGGAACCGGTTCCGCAGCCGTGCGTTTGGCCTTCTCTTGAAAGAAGGAAAAACAGTCATGGCATCGCTTTCGACCCTCTCCGATCTCGATCTTGAAAAGCAGGTCGCGACCCTTTCCAAGGAACTTGCTGCTTTGAGGAAAGCTGTCGCCAAACGCGGCGGCGCTTACTACGAGGACGGACGCGATACTGCCTCCGACTACTATGCGCAGCTTGCCGACCGCATCAGCGATGCCATGCCCGCAATCAGGAAGCAGGGCAGGGCGATTGAAAAGACGGCGCGCGATCATCCGGCGACGGCGGCTGCCGTGGGTCTGGTCGTGGTCGGCCTTCTCGCCAGCCTGTTGCTCAGCCGGCGCTAGAGCAATTCCAGGAAAAGTGTGAGCGGTTTTCCCGGGAAAAGCGCATAGCGCTTTCCCTTGGGAATTGCGTAAAAACAAAGAAGCCTCGCACAAAAGAAAATGGCGGCTGTCCCGTGGACGACCGCCATTTCCTTGATCAGGGACCGATTACTTGGCGAGCTTGATCTTGCCCTGCGGCGAAACCTGCGCGGTCTGGCTGCACTTGCCATAGACCGTGCCATTCTTGTCAGTGGCATCGGTATAGGTGCCCTTGCACTCGATCGAGAGCACCAGGCAATGGCCGGCGCCCTTGCAAACCGCGCCGCCGTCGCCAGTGGGATGCGTGCCGCCGGCGAAAGCCGAGGTCGAAACCGAAGCCGAACCGAAAGCCGAGACGACGAAAGCCGCGGCGAGCGTGATGCGCTTGAAGTTGGTCATTTGAGCATTTCCTTCTCTGGATCGAGGATCGCCATCATGGCGTCCTTCTGGTTGGGATCGCCTTCTTGGCGTCCATGCCGGGTTAGTGCGGCTCCCAGAGCAAAGGTTCATGCGTGGTTCGAATTTTCTTCGTGTTTTTTCGCCAAGGCGATTTTTAGCCTTCATCAACAGCCGGCGCCTGGCGGGAACGGCCGGCATCGATCATGCATTTGGCGTGCGCTGGCATGGACGCGCGGCATGCCATGCGAAGGTCGCACGGTGTGCCGAAAATGGCCGGCCAAGACCGAGTCCGCCCCGGCTCATGTCAGGTGGCGGCAGCAGTCATTGTCGCCATCTTGGCACCGCGCTTTCTGCCCCACCCGGCTGCGGCTATAACGCCGATCCAAAGATACCGGCGGAGGAGGCGGGGCGTGGTCGCAAATTACATCGACGAGTTCATCATGTTCTGCGTTGGGCTGTGGGTGACAGGCGTTGGCTTTGGACTGCTCCAAAGTCCTTTTCAGGCTCGGTCAGGTCAGCAGCCGTGGTTGCTGCAGGTCGCGAAGCATTTCAAATGGATGGGACCGCTGTTGATTTTGATCGCGATAGTGCTCGCGTTCGCGGCGCCATCCTAGCGGGTTTTCGGCAACGCACTGAGACACTCGCGGCATCCTGCAGCATACTCGCAACCGCTGTGCTCCTCGGCCTTGCGCCTGATACGTTCGTTGGCTGCTCGCCCTCTGGCGCATGGGCGCCATCGAACCCTGTCTTCATCTCGCCACGTCTCGCCTGGCAAAAACCAATGGGAAGGCGGCCTTGGCGAGGACTCCAAGGCCAACCTTCCCATCGCGCAAGTCAGCCGGCTCAGGCCTTCTTGGCTTCCACCTTCTTGTGGTGATGGTGGTGGCGGTGATGCCTCTTGTGATGCTTGTAGTGATGATGATGGTGGTGGTGATGCTTCTTCGCCATCGGAGCTGCGTCCGCGCTGCTGGCGCCGATGATCGGCAGCGAGACAGCAAGGGCGAAAGCCAGCCCGAGAGCCGACAGGAGGGACTTCTTCATGACTTCGTTTCCTTTTCTGCGCGGGCTGAATTTGACCGCCACCGAGCAAGATCGGTGACGTGAACCCCGCAGCCGTGACTATCGCTTCCGAATTTTTCGACAGTTTTTCCCGACTGTAGAATTTTGTTTCTGGATTGTGTCTGGCGCCTTCGCGGGGGCAGCAACCGCTTTCACATCGGCGGAACGACGCCGTTGTTGCCGACCACGACCCGGCCTGCAGTCAGCGTGCCGTCGCTGCCACGCTCGGCGTTGACGAACACCACGGCACCCGGCTGAAGGTCGACCGGTGTGGCCGGCGCAAAGGTCACCACCGGTGTCGTCTGCGGGATCGCGATCTGCTTTTTCTGGCCATTGTCGTAGGTGAGCGTCACCGTGCGACCCGCAATCTCGGTGACATCGGCGACCGTGCCGTTGGTCATCCGGCTGTTGGGCTCGAGATCCCACGGGCGGTCGCCTTCGCCGGTGCCTTTGAGCGCCGCCGGGAAGATCACCACCTCCAGCGCGCCGCTGCCGCCATCGGCCTTTGAAACCGAGGCAATTCCGAGGAAATCGCCTTGCTTGATATCCCCGGCCTCGGCCTTGGCGACGCCGGAAATCTTCCAGCCGTCAGCCAGCGCGATGGCGTCGGTGGCGCCTTCACGGGTCTCCACCGTCAGCGTCGATCCGGCAAAGGCGGCAACGGTGCCGCGAATGCGCACCGCGTCGGCGGCTTGTGCCTCGACCAGGCTGGCGCCGGCGAGGCCTGAGATCGTGGCGAGCACGATGGCTGATGTCTTCAGTGTCATGGGTCTGATCCTCTTGGGGAAAGCTGGTCCGATGCGGTTGCCAGCGACATCATGCTAACGCGCGAGCGGCCCTCAACCGCTGAACACTTCGGCGTGCGGTCCTTCAAAAGAACTTGATCGCGGCCTGCCAGATGGCAGACGGTTTTTGACGCCGGTTCACGATGCCGTGACGGTCGGTTTGGGTCTTGGCAAATCGCGCTTGAGCGGGCATTGTCCCGGCTCTCAGGCAACACCCTATCATTTGATCCAAAACTCTTTAGCCCCATGGAGTTGCCAATGCCCCAAAATGCAAAACACGAACCCTTCTCCAGGCTGGCTGCCGATGTTGCGCTTGAGCACCCAGGCCTTAAAGCCATCCGGGAAACAAAGGGATACAGTATTGAAGAGCTTTCCCTGACCTGCGGTCTGTCGACCAGCGAGATTGCCGACATAGAGAGCGGCAAGGACACCGATCCGTCGAAACTTCGCCGGATCGCCGCAGCATTGCAATTGCCGGAAACGGCCCTGATCGATACCCCGGTGCCGACGGCGCCTGTGGAAAATCGGTCCGTTTCATAACAGCGACGCCAAGCGTCGTTCAACAAGCCCGCCATGGTTTGCCCTGGCGGGCTTTTTCATGTTCGAGTGGCCAGAGTAATTCCAGGAAACCAGAGCAATTCCAGGAAAAGCGCGTAGCGCTTTCCCTTGGGAATTGCGAAAGCAAGTGTCTGTTGCCCGCCGGATCGAATGGAGGAGAAACACCGGAATGAGCCTTGAGACCGTGCGTGCCTTTCTGGCTGCCCATGCGCCCGATGTCGAAGTGCTCGTCACCGAAACCAGTTCGGCGACGGTGGCGCTGGCAGCGGCGGCGCATGGCGTGGAGCCGGCGCAGATCGCCAAGACCATCTGCCTGCGCGTCGGCGAGCAGACCATGCTGATCGTGGCCGGCGGCATGTCGAGGCTCGACAACCGCAAATTCAAGGACCGCTTCGGCGGCAAGCCGCGCATGCTTGACGCCAATGAGGTTGTCGCCGCCACAAGCCATCCTGTCGGCGGCGTCTGTCCATTCGGCCTGCCGGCGCCGCTGCCGGTCTATGCCGACGTCTCGCTGCGTGCCTTCGATGAAGTCGTCCCCGCGGCCGGCGCCACCAACGCCGCCGTACGGCTCAGCCCGCAGCGCATGGCACAGATTGTCGGCGCCGAATGGGTTGATGTGTGCCAGTAGTGAGCCGAGCGGCTGGTAGAAGATTGGGCGACTCACTATACGTGATGGAATGAACGACGTTTTTGGTTACATCGCCTATGGTGAGAACGAGCTTTACCATCGCGGTGCGCTACTCAGCGCCCTCAAGCTTTTGCACCATTGCCCGACCGCTAGAATAGTCGTCGCAACTGACAGGATTGAACTCTTTCGCGCCTATCCTGTTGAGACAATGCTCATAACGGCTGAGCAGAAAGAGCAGTGGTCTTTCGGAGGAAGCTACCATTTCGGCATCAAGGCCGGTGCTATGCGTGAGCTTTTGCAGCGAGCAAATCGGCTCCTTTTCATGGACACCGACATGTACCCGGTGGGGGACCCGTCGAAAGGCTTCCGCTCGATCTCCGCGACCCATTCCTTTATGCGCCTGTGCGAAGGGCCGCATCGCATCTATCAGAGCGCGCTGCCGGGCAAGAACATCAGCGTCGGTGGCCAGATCCTGAGCGGCCAGGAACCGATGTGGAACAGTGGAATCGTAGGAATCCACCGCGACAACCTCAGTGCCATGGTGGACGCCTTCGCAGCTATCAAGGCCGTTTATGAGGTGACCGACACGTGGGCGCCGGAACAGTTCTGCCTCGGGGTAGCCCTTTCTCAAAACGGCCGAACCATCAGCCCTCATGGCCTGCCGATCCGACACTACAACACCCGAGGCAAAAAGCAGTTTGCTGAGCCGCGTGTTCATGCGTTCTTTAACGCTTGTGGCAAGGTGCCAGTCGGCCAGCAGGTTGCAAAAGCCGGTCGATATCGTCTGTGGCGAACTCCCGCGGATCTCTTGCGCCAGAAGCTCAGGAGATCACCGTGACGGGGTGGCTCCGCATGAAGAATCCGTTTCGATCCAAGCTGCCCTCAAGCGTAACCCTCGGACGTCACACCTATGGAGTGAGCCGGAAGAAGGTGCTTGGAGCGTCTGCAGCCACTCCGCTGACCATCGGGGCGTTCTGTTCAGTCGCCGGCAACGTCAGCTTTGAATGTTCCGGGGGAAGCCACGTGCCTTGGGCTGCAACCACATTTCCGATCCACAGCCGCATGATGGACTCGACCGATCCCAATGCGCATGGCGGCAAACCCGTCGGCATTGCCATCGCCAACGATGTCTGGATCGGCCGTCATGCGATGATCATGCCAGGCGTCCACATTGCCGATGGCGCCATCGTTGCGGCCGGCGCCGTTGTCACCAAGGATGTGCCGCCATATGCGATCGTCGGCGGGGTTCCGGCCAGGCTTATCCGCTATCGGTTTTCGGAGGACGTCATTGCGAAATTGCTGGCGATCCGGTGGTGGGAATGGAGCGACGAGAAGATCAAGCAGGAGGCTGCTCTTCTTACAGGCCCCATCGAGCCTTTCCTGGAGCGACACGCCGGCGTGACGCCGTAGGATTTTGCGAGTGGCTGTAATGCGGCTGAGAAATCGCGTGGCCACTTGGGGAAGCAGCTAAACGCCTGTGTTGTTTGGTCGGAGTGGCCGGATTCGAACCGACGACCCCTTGACCCCCAGGAAATAGGGCGCAACGCAAATTGTTGTTTAGACACATTGCGTTACGCAGTTTTCGGTTTTCGGGTTCGGGACTTAGTTCGGGACTTCGCTGCAGAGTTTTGCAGCAACTCCATTGCATTCGCGACCTCTTCGTCAAGCACATGTGCATACCGAGTCGTCGTCTTGATGTCGGCATGGGATAGTGCCTTCTGCACCATCTTCAGATTGCCCGTCGCCCGCAAGAGCTTGGTGGCGAGGTCGTGCCGGAAGTCATGAAAGCGGAAGTCCTTAACGCCAGCAGCCTTCCGGATCCGCTTCCACTGTGAGGTCAGGCCACTGTAGGTAATCGGATAGCGTTGGCCTTTGATGCGCGCCTCGCCGTCGCCTTTGTAAGAAGCATCGGCCTTGCGTGCCCGCTTCGCTTGGTAGGTGAACACCCATTCCTTGTGATGACCACACAACGGAAGCAGGATGGCCCGTACGGCAGAGGTGAGGGCGGTTTTGACCATGCGACCACCTTTGCCTGTCGTGACAATCCAGCCGGTCTCAAAATCGACTTCGCTCCAGCGTAGCAGGCACTCATCCAGACGCAGACCGCTAGCGCGTTCGAATTCAAAGACAGGGGTATAGTCTGATCGGGTGGCTAGCCGAAGCGCAGCGCTTTCTCCGGTGTGCAGTTCTCGAACACGCTCTCGCGGCTCGGCCAGAAAATGATCGCGCCACACGGGTTCGGCAGGGAAGGTGTGGCGCCATGTGCGCTTCGCCCTAGTAAACATCTTCTTCAAGACCAACGTGGTGGATCGGTTTACGGTGGCAGATGAGACCAACCGCATTGGTTTGCCATCCTGCGTTTCCGACTTGCCCCAGGCGGTTTGAGCGCCGCGCCACTGAACTAGCTTCGAGACGTCATCGTCAGTGATTTCCACAAAGAGCTTGCCGGGGCCGAAGTAGTCGACCAAGCGACCGAGATCCGTCCACGTCGTTTTTGAGTTGGCGTGGCGTTGTCCAACCTCAAGCCAGTAACGGGCGGCTGCATCATCCATTGTCAGCGGGCCGCCCTTAGCGGCACGGGCAGCCTGAACAGCAGCTTTGGCCTTTGCGCGATGGTCCCGCTCTATTCCGCGTGCGTCGCGCTCATTTTTGCTGCCCGTAGAGCCATGAAACCGCTGCCCTGCGAGTTGGAAGTCATATTGGTAGAACGGGCTGTTTTTGGGTTTGTAGACGGACAATTACGTGTCCTCCTCAATTCGATGAATCTGATCACGTCGTCTGGTATGAAACTCATCCGGGGGCGCACCACACCGCGGCCCGACGGGACGTAAGGAAGCTCTCCCGAAGTTACGTGGGCAAGCAGGGTTTTGGTTGTGATGCCCAACGCCGCTGCAGTCTGTTTCGATGTCCATAATAGTGCTGCATGCGTATTATCATTGGCAGCGGTGCGGCTCATGCTGTTCTCCTCAACGCACACGTGAACGCCCGATTGCGGGCGGTAAGAAAGAACCCAGCGCGAGGCGAGGTCTTGTGGTTTGCGGGTGCGGTTAGGCGGGTAGACCAAGCACCTTAGCAATTGCATCGAGTTGATCGCCGATGGCGAATGTTAGGTTGGTCAGCATAAGATTATCGCGCTCGTCGTGCGTGATTTCCCCCGACGACATCATGATTGCGCGCACCATGCTGCGGGCCGTGGTGAGGTGCTTTTCGACGTCTAATGCCATGCCGTTAATCTTCTGCGCGTCCATGCTGCTCTCCTTGTTGCCTTTGAGTCCAATGTTGGACATAATGTCCAACGTCAATTTCAATGTCAACAAGGAATCCAACGTTGGACATAAAGTCGCTTTCGCCAGAACAGTGTAGGGCGGCACGCGCGCTGTTAAATCTGGATCAGAACGCGTTGGCTTCAGCCGCGGCTGTTTCGCGCGGAGTCATCATCGACTTCGAAAAGGGGCGTCGCGTGCCAGGCAAGAATAATCTCGCCGCCATCCGCGCTGCACTCGAGACGGCGGGCGTCGAGTTCATCAATGGAACCGGCGTAAAACTGCAGACGTAGAAAAGCGCGCCCCTATTATCACGTCAGGGCGCGCTCTGAACTCGAAGCGTCGAGTTCGGTTCGCCGAAACCAGCGCGCCCGATCCGACGCGCTACCAACACAGTACGCCTTTATGGCGTTTCGACAAGTCTTCAGAAGTACAAGCTAGAAAAATGCGAAGACGCCTACTTTAGCAAGTACAACTAGGCGAAAACGCCTAATCTGCTTTAGTGCCACACTTTCCAAAACTTCTGCTGTCCGCTATGGACTCCACGGTTATTTTGTGGATCAATACGTCATCTGGCTAAAGGCAGGATGGCACCGTGAAACACGACCGTACCTTCGATGAGCTCGCCAGGGCCTTGGCGCCCCGCAGAGATTGGCGCGGCTCAGTCAGTGCGTTTGCCGTTGATCTTGGCGGAAAGCTCGCGACGGGATTAGCGATTGGAATTGGCATCGCGGTCGGCCGTGCGCTGGCGGGCTAGGCCACACATGACGTCACGTCAGACTCAGCTATTGTGATCCGCGGCGGACCCCATTTTCCGCCATGGCCGGCGCCTCCCTGCCTAAGGCCTTGCGCCCCCGCATCTGCACCAGCGTTCGCTGCCGATCATCGTCCAAAAGGCTGTATTCCCACAACTCTAGCGAGAGCGGTACACTCACTACTCGGCGCGCTTCCCTCAAAGCGCTGCCGGTAAAGGCTCGGCGCTCGCTGGTTTGTTCAGCGTCAAAAGGAGGGCGCCGGGCCTCCTGCGGCCTGCACCCCCAACGATAGCCCCGGGCCGCACCGGCTATTCCTTCATGGCGTACCTTGCACCTTTGTGCCCATCGGCATTGGGACCACAGTCTTGCTTGAGAGATTGCTAATACGCGATAAGATAAATTCAGAGCGGCGTTTCTTGGCTCGCTTGGCCGGTGCAGTTTGGCGTTGGGGGAACTGCGCCGGCTTTTGCCCTACAGCTCGGTTGCTCGCCCTGACGGGGTTTAAAGGTTGCGGGCCATCAACGGGGGACAACGTCCGCGCCGGGTTCTGTTGCAGAGTTGCTAATATTAAGGTGGCATTAGCCGGCTCGCCTGCCACTGAGTCGGTTAGGCCCGGCGGAAGTCGAATTCACCCCAACGGACTCTGTCGGGCCGCTCGGTGGGTCACCCGCATATGTCTATATTAGCAACCGCTTGACTAAGCGACGGACCGCGCCAGAATCTTGAGCATGGCTCGGGGTAGTTTCAAAGTAGGCGATGAGGTCGCGGTCACAGCCGTGGTGCGCGGCCGGGTGACGCCCGATCACATCAGCGTGACGATCCCGTCCTATAACTTCCCGCATTCGGTTCTCGATTCGACTTCGAAGGCTGTCATCGGCCAGCACATGGAGCTAACCGGCCACGTCACGCGCATCGATGGCGACAAGGTGACCATCAGCCTCCGGCCGCTGGTGACGGTCGACATCGAGCACGTTCGTTTGGTTGAGAGCTATGTGGCGCCAAAGCGGAAAACGCCGCTTGTCGATAAGGCGTAGGCTGATAAGAACGAAAAAAGAACAAAAACCTTGTGGGTAAAGGCAGCCACAGCGGGCGTGGGATTCGGTTTGCTTGTAGATTAGAGGGTGCTGGGTCGGGTCTGCGGCGTCCTCACCCCTGAGAAAGCGCCGCAAACCCTTCTTCCCGGCTGGCACGGGCAGGCGGGAGGTAGTTAGCGCTACCTCCCGTAGCCAACTTTAGCCACACTATCATTGGCGGGAAGTTGCGTTTTTCGCAACTCAAATTCAGCCGTTGCGCTACTTCGTCCACTGTTAGGTGACCACACATATTAGCAGCGTCTTGACGCCCTTTGCGGGATGGATCATTTTTCCACGGTGCCTCGAGAAGAACCGGCGCCGGGCACCTTTGAAATTAGCCGCGTGATAACCGACGATGGGGGAGCCCTTACGTCGTAGACAACGAGCAGCACGGCTGCCCAACACAACTCCCTCACAATCAACCAGGCTCGCCGCTCGCAATCGGCGTTAGGTCCTATGTCATGGAGGAATTCATGCAAAGCGGTTACTGGTGGGCGATCAGCCTGCACCCGGAAGACAACGGCCAGCCCGAAATCATCGATGTACATGGCAAGGAAGCGTCACGTCTGTGTGACGACTGGCCCTACCATATCGGCGAATTCGACATGCTCCAGCATATAGATACTCGCGGCTGGCCGCAGAGGGGGAATCTGACCGAAGAGGAATTGCTTGACCCGGAATACGCTGTGGATCCGGCCACGATCCATGAGGGCTATTGGTGGGCTGTCCACTCAGAAGACTTCCTGCCCCTGATCGTCCAGGTCGGTAAGAATGGTCTTGTCTATCGGATCGACGGTGAGGACAGGCTCAACGACTTCGAATTCCTGATGCCGATCGACACTAGCGACTGGCCGACTGGCTCGGACCTCTAAGCCCGTGTTGGCCGCCAAAGACCGCCAAGCAATTCCCGCCCAGTCGGCGCCGCAACGGGAGGATTATTTTCCTGATATCGATTGTGATGGCAAGCTTGGCTTGCGCGCCAGGCAAATCTCGATTCAAGATTTGCGGAAGCCCAAATCAATCCTGAAAGGGAACATCGATGACGGAACGAAGCGTTGCCGAGGCCCGCGCCGCCTACGAGCGGATCATGGGTCCAGAACTGGGCGCGATCTACGCCGAACTTGATCAGGAACTCGGCGGTATTTACCTCGTTTGGGCCCAATACAAGATTCTGTTTGGGACCAAGGAATCGCGCGTCGATCTTCTGAACGAAGCGGCCGGCCCTTTCTTCCGTGTTGTGCAGGACAGCCTCTTCGATCAGGTCTTGCTCTCGATTTCGAGGATGACTGACAGGCCGATCATCTTTGGCCACAAAACGCTTACGGTGCAGTGCCTCGCCGATCTCATTCCCGACGCTACGGTCGCCGACACTGTTAGGGCGAAGGTTGGTCTGGCGTTGAAAGCCGAAGAATTTTGCCGCGACTGGCGCAACAACAGGATCGGCCACAACAACCTTGAGCATCGGCTGAACCCGTTGGCGAAGCCGCTCAAGGATGCGACTAGGCTAAAAGTCGACGCGGCCCTAGAGGCACTCGCCGATGTCCTAAACCTCATTTCCTTGCATTTCCTCGATAGCAAGACGGGCTACGAACACACAATCCCTCTGCTACCTGATGCCGAAGGGCTGCTGTATGTCCTGCATGATGGATTGGCCGCCCGAAACGAGCGTCGCAACCGGCTACAAGCTGGCGATTTCAGTTCCCTCAGAGACTATCCTCGCGACATCTGACGCCGGCCACCACGCCAGCGCCAACACGACGCCAGCGGATAGCGCGAAGGCCAGCTTGGCCGCTGCATTATCTACCATTGATGGACCTCAATGCGTCCTGGATTCCGAGCGCCGTTGCGCGACGAACCGCAGCCAGGCTGTCCTTGGAAGGAGGTTCATTGCCTTTCCAGTTGTTGGTCTGGCTGAAGGCGATCGGCCTCTGGCTGGCGCCGCCGGCCGATCCCGAGCCGCTGCGCTGATCGCTAATCTGATCGTTGTCGGCGATGATGATCTTTTCAGATGGGCGCTTGAAGAACTCGACCTTCTGACTATCGCGGGAATCGCCGCCAATCATGCCGCCCGTCGCGAAGCCGTAGACTTGCCGATGGGCTATCTGTTCCGGTGTGGCTGCCAGGGCATCCATCCCGTAGCCGATCGGCTGACGTCCGCCGATCACGGCGTAATTGGACCTGGCCGCCGCTAGAGCCTTCAAGTAAGCAGCATATTTCGGGTCGCGCTCTGTGCCCCCCGATGCAGATGAGCCACCACCAGACGACGAGCCACCACTAAAGGAGGCAGATCCAGTGGTCTTGATGTCATCAAGCAGTTGGGCCGTCTTCTTGGTGTTCACCGCGGTATCGGTAATCGCCGCGGTAAGCTTGTCTTGATCTGCCGTGGTCTGCGACGTCGTGGCGAGCGCCATCGATTGCGCATGCGGAATGACCGTCCCCGCCGATTGCGGTAGGACCAGTTCCGGACCCTTTTCACCAACCCAATAAGGCGAGTTGGCCGAGATTGGGCCGCCGGCCGCACGCTGCGGATACTTGGCGGCAACGAGCGACAGTATGTACGGATCCTGGTAGGTCTTTGGCTGCGTGTAGCCCCACGAGTTGGTGGAGGTGTTGAAGATTGGTGTCGATGAGACCGCAGGGCCGTTAGACGAGTAGCGAGTGACGCCTACGCCGGCAGTGCCGCCACCTGATGACTTCGGCACATCGTAAGTCGACTGTGTGCCGGTTCCGACCTGGCGCGTTACAACTGTAACTGTGATTGTCCGGTCCTTTAGAGCGTTGATCGCCGCGCCTAACTGATGCACCGCACCGGTGTCGGTGTCCAACATCATGCGCGCGCGGACCAGGCTGTTGATGAACTTGTCTACGGCCTCGACGCCAAGGCCACCCTGAACGAGCGTCTGGCGCAGTAAGTCGACGCCTGATGCAACATCACTAGCCTTGGCGTTGCCGGTGCTCAGAGCATCGAAGAGCCTGTTGATGATGCCTACGGTATTGCCGAGCGCTGCGTTGGCGCCATCGATGTTGCGAACATCTCCGAAGAATGCAGTGATATTCTCCTCGCTGCCCGCGGTAGCGATAGCGTCTTTCAGTGTATCGATCTCTGATGTCGTGTCGCGGAACTGCTTCGTCAGATCGAGCATGCTTGCTGCTTGCTCACGACGCATATTCTGGATGGCCTGGCCAGCTTGTTCGAACTGGCCGACAACTCCTTGGAAGGAGCCGCCAAAAGAACGAGTGACGCCGAAACCATCAGCGCCGCCGCTGTCGATTGTGCCGAACAGCTTTGCGATTGTGGCGTCTGCGGTGCCAGCATTGCTGTTGATATCCTTGAAGCCGGCAGCGACTTCCGCCAACGATTTGGTGGCTTTCAGATTGTCAACGGCAATACCCTTGGCTTCGAGATCCGCGGGGATTGCCCCCGCCACCTTTGCAGCCTGCTCTGCGGTGTCCTGCAGACCTTTCGCGAATTCGTGCGCACTCTTCGACAGTGTCGGGTCTAGGCGAATTCTGCCAAGCTCGCTCTGCAGATCAACAGCATTGATCGCGCCACTTTTGAGTTCCTTGGAAAGCTCGGCAAATTTCTCAAGCCCTGCCTTGCCGATCCTGGCGAAGTCACCATCGCCGGTGTCCAGCAAGTCCATCTGGCGACGCATGTTGGTCATCAAGGAATCGAGCGTCTTGCGGGCATCTGCAACGTTGTCGGCTGTATCAGCAGCGATCACCGACTTAGGCATCTGTGACGCCTGGAGTTCGTACTTCTTTGCCGCAGCTGCCGCCGCGGGATAAGCCTTGGCAATGTCGTCTATCAGCTTTTTGTGACCCTCCAGAACCTCGTCGGCGGACTTGATGTCTTGGCGCGCGGCCAAGGCATAGGCGCCGATAGCAACACCAGCGAGACCTGCAGCAGCGACTACACCGCCAAGCGGCGTCGACACGAAGCTGAGGATGCCCGCGCCTACCGCCTTCAGTGAGCCAAGAGCACCCGCAGGGCCGCTTTCCAGCGCATCAAAAATCTGCCCCGCCTGGCTTGCGAAAATCTGCATCGGCGGTGCGCCGAGCGCAAACATCGTGATGACGTCGTTGCCCTGCCTCGAGAGGTTCTGCATCTGGTAAGACGTAAGTCGTGAGGCGGCGCCGACGCTGGCGATGTGGGCTGTTCCGGCCCGCGTAGAGGCGGAAACGGCGTCGGTCTTCTGCCTGACAAGATCTAGAACTCTCGCCCTTTCAGCCTCATCAATGCCGAGCTTGCGCGAAGCAGCATCGGCGGTAAGGAGTGCGCGCTCCATGTCTCTGGTCGCGCGAAATGCTGGGTCTGCGGACGCCTTCAAACGGTCCCACGCCTTTGCGGTCGATGAGATCGAGCCGGCGGTGCCCGTCATGACGGTTGACTGCTTTTCCATCGCAACGTTCGCGGCGTTCGCCTGGTCGATCACCCTATCGACGGCGCTTTGTGCAGCCTTCATCGCCTTGACGTAAGTTGCTGACCCGACCTCGGCCTGCCTGGCATCGATGGTGAGTTCGGTAATGACGACTTCGTCAGCCATCAGAGGCACGCCTCCCGCGCATCGCCTGGGTTAAACAACGCCGTCGACCACTCCGGCGAGAACACGGCTAGCGGCATGGTCTCCAGATCGGGAACAGCCGCCGCCGTGGCGAGCAGTTCGCGCGCCTCACGCTTGCGGCCGGCGCGATACATGGCGTTGATGGAGCGGAGGGTTGTGCTTTGGTTGCGCAGCGTGTCGGCAACCGCGGTGACGATGCCGTTCTGGCTGGTCAGGATCCGCGCCAGTGCCTCCAACTCGTCGGCCATTCTTAGAGCGTGATCGGCGATTGCGTCCGGAGTCATGTGTGCGTGGGCTGCGGCTAGTTGGCCGCGTGCCGAGGCGCGTTTGTTTGTCATTTGGAAATTCCTTGTGAGAAAGGGTCGCGGGAGGATTGCTGATTGCGCCGGCACCCCCATAGTCACCGCTATGGTCGCGGGGCATGTCGAATTGGCGTTGTTTGAGCAGACGCTCGCCAATCCAGACGGTATGAATCAGCCGTTTCGTGATCGGGTGGCTGACGCCGCAGAGAAAACCGACGGAGATGTTCTATTCGACGTCCGCATTGACGGTGACGTAGACGTTCAGAGGATGGCGGCGATCGGGGACGGCACAACCGGCACGGCGATAATTGTAATGGGCAAAGACGGGCAGCTTCGGTGCGCGTTGGTAGATGGCGACAACACTGCCGCTTTGGTGGCAGAACTGACCGCCTGGTACGCGTCACCACTTAGCGAGCAAGCGCACGTTGATTATCACAGCACAGCCATAACCTTGCTCGCGAGGCTTCGTAGCGCGGGGCACTTCGTCCGTTAAGTAGGGGCGAGTCTGTGCGGTCGCGCCGAGGCGCGTTGGATTATGGTCATGGGGTTGGGTTTCCTGTTAATAACGGTCAGCAACTAGCGCCGAGACTTGCTTTTGTAATTTGGGGAGCGCGATATATTACTATGACAATTCAAGCGTTTATATCATATTCTCACGCCGACGAAAAAGCGCTGGAGCGCCTCCACAAGCATCTTGCCATGCTTCGCCGCGAAGGTCTCGATGACTGGTCGGACAACAAGATACTGCCGGGTCAGAAGTTTGGCGATCAAATTTCGGGTAGTCTTGATAGCAGCGCACTGTTTTTGGCGCTGCTTAGCCCCGACTATCTCGCTTCCGAATATTGCTACGAGAAGGAATTTCAACTGGCGCAAGAACTGGCCGCTAGGGGAGCAATCAGAATCGTCCCGATTATCCTTGAGCCGTGCGATTGGCTAAGTTCGCCCTTCTCTGAATACAAAGCCTTGCCTAAGGATGGCAGGGCCATTTCCGAGTTCACCAACCAAAACATTGCATACATGCATGTCGTTACGGGTCTGAGGAGCGTCATCGATGACATCGCGAAAACCGAGCCGAGCGGAAACGAAGGTAAAAGATCTTCCTCCGCTACAGCGCGCCGCCCGAAAATCAAGCAAGACTTCGATTCAATCCAAAGAACTGAGTTTGCGGACCAAGCCTTCGAAGTAATTCAAACTTATTTTGAAAACTCATGCCAGGAATTGAATGAGGTAGGTGAGGGCATTCTTAAAGCGAAGTTTGAGCGCATGGACGCTACGACTTTCACTTGTCTCGTGGTCAATAGAGGTAAGAGCAGCGCGGAAGCAGCTATCACGGTGCAAAACACCAAGGGGCGACGAGGATTAGGCGATATCAGCTATGCGTTTGAGCACCATGCGGCGGGCAATAGCTTCCATGGCAGGATCAGTGTCGAAGCCGACGACTACAACATGTATCTTTCAATGGACAGTTTCAGACGCGGGGATTCGAAACAGACGCATCAGCAGGTCGCCGAGGCGTTATGGGCCGAGTTTGTAGAGCATGCTGGAATCAACTATGAGTGAGACGAGAAAATATCAGTGCCTTAATTGTGGTTGTCAGTTCGAGGCGGAAGTCATGACGGACAAGGAGAAGGAGGATGGGCGCCGTGAGCGCAGACCTCACTCATCGGTCGCATGCCCGAAATGCAACCGAACCGATCTCAGGCGAGGCTGGAGCTAGAGTCTTCAGGCCATAAAAATTGGAGGCAGAAATGGCAAAGAGCGAACAGACCGGCAAGAAGGCAGGGACCGCAGCGTCGAAGACGCTCAAGGGCACTGGGACCAAAAAAGATTCCAAGACGGCTGCAGGTTCGGCGTTGACCCAGCGCCCGAATAAGAAGGGCAAATAGAACGTCACGGGTGCTCTCGAAGGTGGCCATTTGATTTCGCCGCTTCGAGTGCTATCTGAGATGGCTCAGCGGGATCTCAGTCATCATCCCCGCAGGCGGCCACCATCGACGGCGAACACCCGTACTCCGCCTCCTGCCACGGCGCTTTGTCGTGCAGTTTCACGTATTCGGGCAGTGCCCAATGCCGATGCTCAGCCCACGTTTCCGCCAGCCGCCAATCCTTTCCATCCCATCCGTAATCCGGATGGGTGATCAATCCAAAGAAGGTCGGCTCGCCTCGTAGCCACTTCAGCATCGGTTCGGATACGTGGCGGCGCCTATCTCGGCGTCTCTTTCTGGGCATCAGATACGCTCGCCCTTGAGTAGCAGCCCGTGCCGCTTGAGGTATGCGGCCTCAGTCTCGTCTTCCAAGAATGGCGACGCAAGATCGGCACCGTACCGACGCTCGCCGGCATAAGGGAGCGCGTACTTCCACCAATTGTAAGGACGAGTCCCAGGCGGATTGGTCTTTAACCATGCCTGGATTGCGCGCTCGCCGTCCTGGCGCCAGCACTCCTCCAACTCTTTCTCTGTGGCGAAGTATTGAAAGCCCAGCCAATCATCGTGGCTGGGATCTGGCTCGGGAGGGAGCCCACCGTCGGTGGCCCAGATAATCCAGGCGTCAGAAACTGTCTGTTTTCGCTTCGATTTTCGCAGTTTTCTGGGCATTTAGTAGCCTCGATTGTCGGCTAGTGCGGGTGGTCTTGATGCTTCGTTGCCGTCGACGTCGCCCAAGCAAAGCTCTCGCAGCAACCGAGCGTAGGCCAGCCTTGAGTCCCTTTCGATCGCAACACAGGGATGGGCACGTGGGCAACCGAACCGGTCTGTAAAAACGACGCCCTCTACCGCAAGCCTTTGCCGTGCTTGCTCGCCGCGGTCCAACGCTTCGCATGCCAGCACGAGCAGATTCATGTCGTGGTCCTCTAGGTCGAAGTCCTCGACCACCGATCGGAACCACTTCCGCGCTGCGGCCGACAGATGCGCAGGCGGCTTCTTTGCCTTTTCGGCCATCGTTTCACCTTTATGGAAATCTTGATTCAACCGGGGAGTCGGCATCGCGTACAAAGCACCTAGGCGGTTGGGCGGGGTAGCATTGCGGGAAGGACTCGATATGCCCCCTACGGGGGGCAAATGTGATTTTACGATCGGTGCCAGCGGGCTTACGCTGCGCCTTCAACGATTGAGGAGGAGACGATGAAAACATTCCTCGCAATAGCCACAGCGTTAGGCCTGTCCGTATCCGCCGCCTATGCCGATTGCCCATATCACGAGAAGGTACAGGCATCGGTCGACACGCAGAAAACAGCGAGCGTCGAGAAGGCCGATATGTCGAAGGCTGCGGACACCCAAAAGATCAAGAAAGAAGTGCCGCCGAAGACCGAGTAGCGGCGCCCTACCGGATGCCGCGCAGCCTGTGCGCAGCCTCTGCTCGACGTGCCGCATCGTTTATGCGCCGTTTGGCTGCGGTAGCGTTGTCTGAGGCTCGAGACAGTGAGGCGGACGTTGTGTCGCCGTAGGCGCCATTGAGGACCAGCGACACCTCGTACAGCCTGGCTTCGGTAATGAGCCTTCGCGGCATGTCAGCGCTATCATCCCACTCCTCGATCCATGGGCTGAACGAAACGCTGACTTGACCAACGTCCTTTCGGCCTACCGTAGCCAGCGCTTCTTGGCCGTTGGGCGATTCAGCGTTCGGCTCGATGGAGTACCAGAGCCCGACCGACGTTGACTTCAAAGTTAGCGTGCCGTTACTGACACGCGCCAATGGCCTGCTTGGATCATGACTCCAAAGCGCGGCGACATCTGGGAACTCTGCCAAGGACTTATCGAAAGCGCCTTGAGCAAACCGCTCCTCGAAGGCGCCAGCAATCACGGCAGGCTGATTCCATTGGATTGCAAAACCGGTAATCAGGTCAGCCATCAATCACCTTCCGCATGCGGCGCTCGCGCTTATCGAGATCAAGCTTTCGCGCGATGTAAACCGCTGAGTCCGACCGTTCGACGTATGCTTTTTCACCAGGGAGTTTGACCATGCGGCGGCCTGGCTTCCGCCGACCCTTTTCGTCCACTGAAGCGTGTTCAATTCGTTCGTTACGCGACATAGCCAGCCTCCCGTGCTGCCCGCAGCCAGCGGTCCAAATGACCATCGTGCCGATCGCCGCAGAACGTCGGCTGGAGGGGCACCAGTGCGGTCCATTCGACGTCGTTCGCAACGAAATCATCAACAATCGTGACATAGTCGTCCCGCGCTACCTTCAGGGCCTCGATGGCCTTCGCGATGGCTTGGACACGGCGCGCGTACTCTGGCTTGGTAGCCTCCCGAACGTTTGCTGATGCCGTACTCTTGGCCGCCCGAATCCTGCCGGCAAGCACGCTTAGCGCGGATTCAATGTCCGCGACTTCAGTCGCAATCTCGCGCACCCTCCGGCGGGGCGCGTGTTCTGTATCGTCTTCTGGCTCGCCAAGCAGGGCTGCGACTCGAGCCGAATATTCCTTCTGCGGCGCAGTTCGGATCTCTTTGTCGAGGCGACGCTTCTCAGCGCTGAGTTCGCTTTGGCGTGCCGACAGGGCGGCCTGTTTGGCGAGAAGGTCGGCATATTCAGGCGAGGCGTCCGAGAGCGACGGGATTGCGAAGTCTGACTCTTTCATTTCGAAGCTCCAAACAAATCTCGAATGACATCAACAAACGCGGATCCGTTGATGGTGGTGCTCTTGCGGTGGCCGCCGGCCTGCCAATGGGAGGCTAGGGCGCCAACCGAAACGAAACGCTTGGTGCGCTCGCCAATGGCGTCGGCAATTACGATCTCTGGCCAGTTGCTGACGACTTCGATGCAGTCACGGCGCAACAAGTCGGCATCATCACCATGGATGGCAACGTCGGCCATGATATCCAGCGCGCTGCCGGCCGTTTCGATGCTGGCCGGAGCATCCGTCAGGTCGACACCGCCAGGCGTGAGAGCACGATAGCGCTCGACAGCATCTGGCGCCTCATGCAGGGCCGTGTCGGCGGCAAGCGCAATAATCAGGGATACGACGTCGTGCGCGTCGAGTTCGGGGGCGATGCCTGGTGCTCCGATAGGTAGCTTGCCGCGCTCTTGGAGACGGCGGGAAACGGTTCGGCTACGAGAGTGCGGGAAGCCCAGATGGCGCTCGATGGCGATCAGGCTAGCGTTTAGGGTGGCCATGCATACGGCCTCCTTTCATTGTTTGAAATTGCGTGTGTGATGGGCAAAAAAAGAGCCGCAGCCCAAAGGCTGCAGCTCGATTGGTCCCGCCTGCGGAACTGCCGCAATGACGGGTTGCCGGTGCGCTGGCGAACGCTATCCGGCGAGCATGGCGACCTGGGGGAAGCTATGCTAAACTGAATTCCATAATTGTAATATAGCAAGAACCTACAATGACCCTCGCGCGAAGCCAGAAACACTAACAAAATCAAGCGGCGATGCGTTGCCAAGTGTTGTCATTTGCCGACATCGGCACGCGCATTCTTCGTGTTGCTTCCAGTTTGCTGCATTCAACGCATGCGGCTTGCACCACATCAAGAACCTCCCATTGCGGCAGGCGATCGACTTGCCGCTCCGCCATCCGTGCACAAAGCTCCAGGCCGGATCGCAACCTGATCCTGCCTGCCTCGGCCTTGTAGCGCTGTGGGAACGGCCATGCCGGAGCCAGTTCCGCCATCTCAGCGCCGTTTAACGCCCGCCATACAATGTGCGCCAAAGGCCCCAATGTGCGGAACCGGCTCCGTAAGCGTATGGCTCTATCGGCAGAGGCCTCGGCCGGCCACAATGCTTCCGGATCCCGGCTTCCCGACGGCACCATCTCGCCAGAAGAGGTTCGTATGCGCACGCCATCAACAAGGGTGCTGGCGCTCGCATCGATGTCTAGCTGGAACCAATCTGCAGCATTGACATGTCTTGCAGAAATTCTCCCAGCGACGTGCTCTTCTGAAAATGGCCTGCGGGGCGCTATGGGTGCCCTGATTGCTGCCTCTGGCGCAATGAAGGAAGCAAAGTAATGCCGCGCAAGCGCTGTGGCCGACAATGGCGCCAGGAGCGCTAGAAGCGGCAGAGTGGCCTGCTCTGGCGGTTTCGGTTTCCAACCCTTCCAACTGCGCAGCCTATCGGTGTAGCGCTTCGCAAAACGGCATTTGCGGCCTAGCCAGTATTGGTCGGCTGGCCGTCGCTCTGGGCGTTGGTGCGGTTGCTTCCGGCGCAGCACGGCGCCTTTGGGGATTGGGCGGGCAGTGAGCGTGGCGAAAGCCTGCCACGACAACACCTTACCGCGCAGTGCCCCATCAAAGTGTGCTGGTCGGCCTGTTAGGTCGAGTATCTGTTCCATATGCTATTGTCCCCAGGTTTGAATCCGGCCGCCAGGCCGGTAGTGCCGAACCGCAAGGCGCGGAACGGGGTAGTTCTGGTGGCCCCGGAACTAATCGCGGGGGCATGGGGTTCTTCTCTAGAAAGGAGGACCACATGCTTAGATTCTTACTCGGGCTCGGCGCGCTCTATGCGGTATTCCAAATTGGCAGGGAGTACGGCCGTACAGAGGCGGAAGTCATGCTGTTGCCGCCGCCAGGTGACTATGAGAGACGTCCTCCGAAAAGGACCGAGGCTGAGCCGTCCTGACGTTATCATTCGCAGGCCTAAGGTCCGGACGGATTCGATAGAACTCAGCCCATGGCAGCCTGCGAATCTGCACAGTTTCGTAGCCCACGGTAATGGTGCGGGAAGTGTTCATCTGGTGTCTTTGGGGCTTGGGGCACTCGAGGTGCGGGTTCCGGCCAGGGCCGGTCTTCATCATCGCCAAAGCGGCGACGGTCTTGGTCACATTATCTAGGGCGAAAGTCGCCTCCAAACACTAATTTAGTTTTCTGGGCCGCTTCTTTCCAGCCCGACATTCAGGGCACGTGGCCTATAAAGGCGGTGGGCTCGCGTGCGTAAAGGATTCAGGGTTAGGGCGTTTTTGACAAATCGGGACGCCGTCCGAAGTCGACGTCCCTTTTTATCAGTGCATCAGGGCCTTTATGATGGCGGCAATGCCGAAGAGGCATAGAGCCACATTGACCGTGATGGTCCATTTAACCGAAGGGCGATTGTTCATCGCGTTGACCTCCGGGTCGTACCGGTACAACCCAACGGGGTTGAAACACGGAGTATTTATATCCCGCCCTTGCTAGCGGCTGGCGGAGCTCGACTAGTACAAGCATGCGCCCTTCGACACTCGGTCACCTGAGATGCTCGCGGCAACAGGGCGTCCGATTTCTCGGAGGCAGTGCGCGGCGAATTCCTGTGGCCTCACGCCAATCAGCCCGTCCGACCAGACAGACAGAAAGCGATGGTCAATCGCTGATCTGCCTATAAGCGATTCGCGGCGCTGAGTCTCGTTTTGTTCTCACTTTGGGCGTAGGTTTTAATGCCTTCCTCCAAACGGTGTCGCGCATGGTCGGGAAGACTTCGCCATCTTCCCCCTCCAAGAGCACCACGAAGTTCAGATCGTCGTTTTCTGCTTGCGTGAAGGTGACTCCGACAACCTCGACGTCGTGGCCATCTTCGTCCTGTGCCTCGAACGCCGCGATCGGCATCACGACACGTACGTCTTTAGGTTCGCGGTCGGCTAGGACGTCGCGCACGATTTCCTCGAATTGCTCCGGTTCCATCATGCGGCCTCAGCTTCGTCGGACTCATAGTCCAACTCGTCGTCTTGGTAGTTGGCCTTCGGCGCAGGCGCATAATCCAGTCCGCCACCGTACCTCGGCATGACTGTGACTGGGCGGCGGGAAAGAGCTTTTAACTCTTCCTCATTCTCTACACTGTCGACACTAAGCGCCCGCAGCAGCCTGGCGAATTCGTTTTGCGCCTCGATCTGCACGACCTCCTTCGGATGGTTGATATTGATTTCGTGGTCCCACGTTTCCGGCAGGTCACGTTCCGTGAGGCTGAATCGAAACACATGATGCGTATCGGAGATTTCGTCAAACTCCACATCAGTGATGTCGACAATCCGCTTGCTGCGCTCGAGCGGTGGCTTGCGGCCAGACTTGGCTGCGTTGTCATTCGCAGCAATTGCAGGCTTCCGGCTGCTCTTCCTGCTTGCAATAGCCGCCTCCTTCGCGTCGACATAAACGGCCGGTAGATCCTCGTCGTACCGCTCGCCGGAAAGCCAATTGGCTGGCGTCGGCATCCATTTCCTTTCGACAGGATTTTCAATGTAGTGCGCGGCCCATTCGCCGGCAGCCACAATGATGCGCTCGGCCAGATCGGCATCGGGGTTCAGCTTGTCCCACGCTGCCCGCGCTTTCGGCTTCTGATGCTTCCGCGGGAACGATTGCCAGAAGCGATCGAACGCGTTCTCTGGGTCCCGCGACCCCGTGACGGCCGAAAGGCCAGGCACAGGGGTGTCGGGGGTATCTATATTTCCATCTTCCTGTACGCCGGCTGTAGGCCGGGTACGTAAGACGGATTCGGTATCGTCCGCGATACCGCTAGCGCCGCCAGAGGTATCGTCCGCAATACCGCATGAGGTATCGCCTACGACACCGCTAAGCAAATGATGGCTAGTGGTATCGCCAGCAATACCGCTAGCGTTTTCCGCTACGAGATCGAAGTGCAGTTTATACTCGGTGGGGCGGGTGCCGGCACCCAATCGTCTAACGCTGAATGGGCCGCTCTCAACCAGCCTCCGGAGGGAGGCGATGACATTGGGCCGTTCGGCGCCGGTAGCTTGCTGCAGGTAGCGGAGGCTGGCGCGGCTGTCGGCTCTGTCTTTTCTGTAGTTGTCGATAATTTCGAAGGCGATCGACTTATCCAGGCCGGTCGCCCATTCGGAGCGGATCACAAGACCGAGCAACCGCCATTGGTATTTCAGTGAGTCCGGTGCGTGTTTAACCTCCGACATTGGCTGCACGGCCTCCGTGGAAAGCCGCAATCGCTGCAGCAGTGATAGCCTCTGCTAGGTCCGGCGAGAACGTCGCGCACCTCTTGCCGCCAACTGACGGTGAGTAGGAGAGGTGTTTGCCAGTAGGGGATCTTAGGAGCCGCAGTCCGTACATTCGGATGTCGGCAGATATCTCCGCGTCGAATTTGGCGACGCACGGAAAGCGCCCATCGCCAGGATCGCTGGCGGGCACGATAGAAAGGATACGCATTTCGGGTTCCTTCGAGGGATTGTTGGCGAATTTCCAGAATCGCCGACGGGCACGGATGGCGAACATTCGCGCGGTTAGTTCGGGACTTTTTCGGGACTCCGGGTTCCGAAACGGGCGTTCTGAGCGCCTTTCGTTCCGAAAACAAGAAAAGGCGCCGCAGGGCGCCTTCAATAAAAACTAGGGATTTCAAGGAATTAATGGTCGGAGTGGCCGGATTCGAACCGACGACCCCTTGACCCCCAGTCAAGTGCGCTACCGGGCTGCGCTACACTCCGGACCGCGCAAAGCCATATATTTTCAAGGGTTATGGTGCAAGCGCTAAAACGGGGCGTTGGACCGGAAAAGTCGCCAGGCATCCGGCCTTGTCGGCGCTACGCCAAGGCGATATGGCTCGCCCATATCGATTAGAAGGATTGCGCGTGGCGAATTCCTGTTTTTTTCTAGCGGCTGACGCCAACTATTTCCCGTATGCATGCTTGGCGGCTCGCAGAATTCTGGACGTTTCGGGAGACGCAACGCCAGGCTTCATCCTGCATGTCGGTGCACGCGATGCCGATATGCGTGTTGCTGAGCGCCTGCTGAAGAACAGCCTTCGCATAATGGACGTCTCGGCGTTGTTTGCGCAGGCCGGCCATACTTTCCGACCGAGCAATGTCGGCACTTTTGTGCGGCTTTTCGCCGACCAATTGCCTCAGTTCGCGGACTATGACCGCATCGTCCATGTCGATTGCGATGTTCTGTTCAATCGGGATATCGGTGACCTGGTGGGCCAGACTTTGAATGCGCCGTTGTTGGCCGCCCATGACGATTATATGTACTTCCGCCCAGGCTACCGGCAGAAGTTGTCGATGCAGCCGGGAGCGCCTTATTTCAATGCCGGTATCATCGTCTTCAATATGCCGTTGGTGCGTGAACAGGGCCTCTTGCACCGCGCCAGGGACGTGGCCGTTGCCGGGCAGATGAACGACCAGAACGCGCTCAACATCGTCTTCGAGGGCAAGTGGCAGACGATGCATCCGAACTGGAATTTGATGTCCAACGATACGAAGGAATTTCGGTTCGCCCAAGCCTATGCACGGCATTTCGCCGGCGGCAAGCCCTGGGGGAGCCAGGTCGACGTGGAGCCCGAGGCGCTTGCCGTCTGGCGCGGTCTGGCAAGGGATACGCCCTGGCTTCAGCCCTTTATGCAGCGCATTCCCTTCGAGCGGGGCGTCATGAGGCGCTTCGCCCGCAGGTTCGACGGCATCATGGGGATGCTGCCGAACAAGGATCGGTATCGGCGGCGCGCACGGTATGACGGCAGCAAGGTCCACAAGGTGTATGCCGAGCATGCAGATGCGGGGACGATGGCCGTGCAGTTTCCAGAGGTACTCGGCGGATTCAGCTGAGAGCTGCAAGGGTTTTGACGGATAGGGACGCAGGAGCGCAGTGTAGTATGTCGCAAAAATCATGTTTCTTTTTCGCCGCTGACCAGAAGTTCTTCCCCTTCGCGTGTCTGGCGGCACGTCGCGTCCTGAACGTCTCCGCCCCGGTCGACGGCTTTATTCTGCACACCGGCGTTATCCCCGCTGAAGACCGGTCTGCCGGCGAGCGTTTGCTCGGCGGGAAGATCAGCATCATCGACGTAACGAAATTCATGGAGGCGACGAACTTCAATCGTGGAACGCATCCCACCCTTGCGACCTACATCAGGCTGTTCGCGGATAAATTGCCTGAATTCGAGCCATATGACCGCATCGCCTATTCCGACGCCGACGTGCTCTTCAACCGATCGATAGCCGATCTCTGCAACACACCGCTCAACGCGCCGTTGCTGGCCGCTCACGACGAGCAGACCTACTTCGACGCGAAGTACAGGCAACATCTGCCGATGCAGCCCGGTGCACCGAAATTCAATGCCGGCGTTCTTCTCTTCAACATGCCGCTACTCAGGGCTGAGGGGCTCCTGGAGCGTACGCGGCAGCTGGCGTCGGAACATGTCTACGGAATGGATCAAGGCGCGTTGAACGTGGCCTTCGAAGGCCGGTGGCAGACGATGCATCCGTTCTGGAACGTGATGACCAACTACAGCAGCCAGATCCCGTTCAGCAGGTCCTACGCCCGCCACTTCGCCTGGGGCAAACCTTGGGAGCCTCGCCCGGTCGGTGTCGAGGTCGACGCCATGGCGATCTACCGCGATCTGGCGAAAGGCACGCCCTGGGCCGGCCGCTTCAGCCGCAGCTGGCCGATCAAGCGAGGCATATTGAAGAACCTCGGCCGCAAGTTCGACGCCATCAGCGGCATTTTGCTGAACGACGAGAAGCGCAAACGCAGGGCGAGGTTCGATGCGGAAAAGGTCAGTGCAATCTTTGCCAGCCACGCCGACAATTCGATGCTGGCCGTGCAATACCCCGAACGGGTCGCCGGTATCGCGAGATAGGTGAAATCTCTGCAATCCGTCAGCAGGGCGGAGTCATCCGAACTCGGCGGCTTTCCCACCGATTCGGATTGTCTCCGCCATCAATTCCCTCTGATGCCGGTATTCCAGCGCAATCGCGCCCCAGATCAGGCCGAGCAGCAGGTAGACGTGGCGCCAGTGGTCGATGTCGATGAAGGTGCCGAGCCCGATATTGCCGATGAAGGCGACATAGGCGCACAGCAGATAGGGCTGCCAGGGCCGGTCGCGCAAAAGGATGCGGAAGCCGGCGGCTATCGTCCACAGCGTCAGCGACAGGAATGACACGAAGCCGAGCCAGCCATAGTCCATCAGCGTCTTCAGCCAGATGTCGTGCGTGTCTTCGCCAAAAATGGTGCCGAACACCAGCGGTCCGATGCCGAGCGGATGCTCGAGCGCCATCTGGAAGCCGATCGTGTAGCGGGCGAAACGGCCAAGCCGCGCCGTGTCATAGCTCTGTTCCAGCTGGGCGCGGCTGGAAAACATCTCGCTGACGCCCGGCAGTTGCAGGACGACGATCATCGCGACCACCAGCAGCGTGACGGCGGCAATGGTCATGATGACGACGCGCAGCCGGAACTTGCCGCTGTTGCTCTGCAGGAACAGGGCGCCGGTGAGCAGGATCGCCGAAACGGCGAACATGCCCCAGGCGCCGCGCGAAAACGAAAAGAAGATGCCGGCGGTGATGATCAGCAGCGGCACCGCCAAAAGCGGCATGCGCGCGATCGACCCGGTCAACATGAGATAGAGCAGGTAGATGCCCGGCAGCACCAGGAACGGGCCGAACACGTTCGGATCCTGGAAGGCGCCCTGGGCGCGATCGTATCTGGTGAAGATGTCGGCGCCGGGGAAGGCGTGGAAATAGCCGGCAATACCAAGCAGCGCTGTCGCCACCGCGGAGAAGACATAGGCGATGAAGATCAGCCGGTAGAGCCCAGGCTGCACTGCCGTCACCGAAGAGAAGAACACCGCGGTGAAGGCGAGGAACAGCGAGACGGCGAGATAGAGCGGCGTGTTGGCGAGATCGGCCATCTGCGTCATCGCAATCATGCCGCCGATGTTCATCGTGATCAGCAGCACCAGCAGCGGCACGGCAGCGCGCGATATACGCAGGCCAAACAGCGCCCACACCCCGATCAGCCCGACCATGAAGAGATCGTAAGGCGCCGGTTCGTCGATGACGAAGCCCGAGAGGAAGACGCCAAAAAACACCGCGCCTGAGGATATCAGCGCGATCAGCTTGGCGTTGACCGCCGATGGCGGCAATGTGTTGACCGCCGATGGCGGCAACGTGTTGACTGCAGCCTGCGGCACCTCATGGGAAATCGCGCTCAATAGGCGTTTTCCGTATTGAGCAGCCGCAGCGGCGTCAGGAACAGGATGCGCAAGTCGAACAGCATCGACCAGTTTTCGATGTAGTAAAGGTCGTACTCCGTGCGCATCCGGATCTTCTCATTGGTATCCATCTCGCCGCGCCAGCCATTGATCTGTGCCCAGCCGGTGACGCCTGGCTTGACCTTGTGGCGGGCGAAATAGCCGTCGACCACCTCGTTGTAGAGCAAATTGTGCGACTGCGCGGCGATCGCATGCGGGCGCGGACCGACCAGCGACAGCGAGCCGGACAGCGAGTTGAAGAACTGCGGCAGTTCGTCGATCGAGCTCTTGCGGATGAAGCGGCCGACGCGGGTGACGCGTGGATCGTTCTTGGTCACCGTCTGCTTGGCGCTCGGGTCCGAGCGGTCGGTGTACATGGAGCGGAATTTATAGACCTCGACGATCTCGTTGTTGAAGCCGTGCCGCTTCTGCTTGAACAGCACCGGCCCCTTGCTGTCGAGCTTGATGGCGAGGGCCGTCACCAGCATCACCGGTGAAAACAGGATGATGCCGACCAGCGAAAAGACGATATCGAAAGCGCGCTTGGCGACCGAATCCCAGTCGTTGATCGGCCTGTCGAAGATATCGAGCATCGGCACCGAGCCGATGTAGGAATAGGCACGCGGTCGAAACTGCAGCGCGTTCGAATGCGCCGAGAGCCGGATGTCGACCGGCAGCACCCAGAGTTTTTTCAACAGCTGCAGCACGCGCGTTTCAGCGGTCAGCGGCAGTGACACGATCAGCATGTCGATGCGCGCGATGCGGGCGAATTCCATCAGCTCCGAAATGGTACCGAGCTTGGGGTAGCCTGCCACGATCGGTGGCGAGCGCTTGTCGCCGCGATCGTCGAAGATGCCGCAGATGCGGATGTCGTTGTAGGGCTGCTTTTCGACCGAGCGGATCAGCATCTCGGCCGCCTTGCCGCCGCCGACGATGACGGCACGGCGTTCCATGCGGCCGTCGCGCGCCCAGCGTCGGATCAGCTTCGACATCACCAGGCGCAGGACAAACAGCAGAAGCAGGCCGATGACGAACCAGGTGCCGAACAGCAGGCGCGAATAATCCTCCGACATCTTCATGATGAAGGCCGTCAGCGCCATCAGCGCGAAGGTGCCGGCCCAGACCGCCAGCACGCGGCCGAGGTTGGAGATCGGCCGCATCAAGGCGGAGATCTGGTAGCAATCGCTGACGTCGAGCAACACGACGGCCAGGAACGAGGCCGCGGCGATGGTCAGCGGATATTGCCAGGCGAGGTAAGTGAAGAAGCCGACAAAATGAAAGTAGAGCACGAGCCCCGACAGGAACAGCAAGGCGAATTCGACGATGCGCAGCACGCCGCTGACCATGACCGGCGACATCGTATCGCGCCGGTATTGCGAGGCAACCTGGCGGGCAACACTGTTCATGCCGCCGGGCGTGGGGCTCTCGGCAGGACCGTCGAATTTGCGCACCGCATCGGCCGAAAAGCGGCGCCTGGGGTCGGTCTCGTTCATCGGGTTTCCCACAAGCTTCCGCCATGACCATAGCAGAAGAGAGCTAAAAAAACCTTGAGACAACCTGTGGTTTTGGGAGGTAGCCTATTGGGAGGTAGCCTATTTGCTGAGCGCGGCGAAATAGGCCTTTTCGATTTCGGCAGCCATCACATCGGCGCCGAAGCGCGCCTTGAGGCTGGCGGTGTCAGGCATGGCGCGCCGATAGGCGTCGAGATCGCCTAGCGCCTCGCCCATCTTGTCGCCGAGGTCGCGCGAATCGGGACGGATCAGGGCAGGGGATCCCTCACCGAAGATTTCGGGTATGCCGCCGACCGCGGTGGCGATCATCGGCCTGCCGGCGGCCAGCGTCTCCAGCACGATATAGGGCATGGCTTCCGCGCGCGACGGCACGACCACGAGGTCGGCCAGTGCAAAGGCGTCCCTGGCCGGCATTGGCGGCAGGAAGCGAACCTGTTTTTCGAGCCCCAGCCGTTTCACCTGGGTGTGGTAGCGTGGCAGGTCGTCGCCGTCGCCAACCATGACAGCGGTCAAGCGGCGCTCGAGCTGCGTGCCGGCCAAGGCCAGCGCGTCGATGAAGATGTCCGGGCCTTTGAGGTCGCGCATCATGCCGATGTAGAGCAGGTCAGCGGCATCAGGCGCGGTCACCACCGGCTCGAACTCCGCAGCGCGCAGGCCGTTATAGACCAGTGTGTTCGGGATTGGCGGCTCGCCGACCTTCCGCCGGTAGGTGCGCCGTTCATAGTCGGAGACGAACAGCAGGCAGTCGGTGAAGCGCGCCATGAAGCGCTCCAGCGCGAAGAACAGCTTTCCGGTCGTCGTCGTTTCGTCATAGTGGAGGGAGCCACCATGCGGCGAATAAAGGCGGGCTACGCGAGACCTTGATACCCGCAACAATGAGCCGAACAGACGGGCATAGGCGCCACCTTTGGCGCCGTGCCCGTGCAACACGTCCGGCCGCAATTCCTTGATGATTCGATAGGTGCGCCAGGCCGAGGCGAGGTCGCCCGGTCCGACATGGCGCTGCATTGGTGTGCGATGGATACCCAGCGCCAGGCTGTCCTTCATCTGGTCGAACAGGTGTTCCTCGTATTCGCCGCCTGTGGTCGAATCACAGACGATGCCGACAACGTGTCCGGCGGCGAGTTGTGCCTCCGTCAGGTCGCGCACATGCCGGAAGATCCCGCCGACGGGTGAGCGAAAGCAGTGGACGATCCTGAGCTGGTCCGCCACGTTGATGTCAGAACAGGCGTTCGCGAACGTAAACGGTATCGCCAGGCAGCAAGGGGTCGGAGGTGACCACCCTGCCGGTCATCACCTTGCCGTTGATGTCGCGGGTGATGTCGACGCTTTCCTGGTTGGCGCGCGGCGAGAAACCGCCGGCAATCGCAATCGCCTTCTGCACGGTAAGCCCCGGCACATAGGAATACTGGCCGGCGGCACCCACTTCGCCCATGACGAAGATCGGCCGGTAGCGGTCGATCTCGACCGACACATCGGGGTCGCGCAGATAGCCCTGGCGCAGTTTGTCGGCGATCTCTTTTTCCAGCTGCTGGGCCGTGTGGCCACGTGCCGGCACGGCGCCGACCAGCGGAAAGGACATGTAGCCGGACTGGTCGACGCTGTAGGTGTTGGTCAACCCGTCCTGTTCGAACACGGTGACGCGGACACGGTCGCCGGCACCGAGCCGGTAGGGCTGGTCGAGCACTTCGTGGAAGGCCGCCGGCGTCGGCCGGTAGCTGGAGCAGCCGGCGAGCATCGACACGGCCAGCAGAGCGCGAAACAGACCAGCAGCGCTTTTCATGATCGGACACACACCTTCGTCGCTGTAGCCGCCATGGAGCGGCGGCAAACCTTAAGGATCTGGGTTTGTTATCATCCTGTTAGGGTTAATGGCCGGTAAAGGGATGCGGCCGATTTGGCGGCAATCGACAAAAGCCGAGTGGTTTCACGGCCTTTGTTTACCCGCTGGTAGCAAACCCCAACGGCTGCTTACCGCCATCTTAACGCCTGAGTTACCATAGTTGTTTACGGTACTTCCTAGACTCATGTTCCGGAGCAGGAATGCATGTCCGTTCAGTCCGCGGCCGCAGATGTCGATGTCGACCTGAGACAGCTCTTCGCCAGCCTGGTGAGGAACTGGCTGCGCATCCTTGTGGTCACGCTGGTGGTGACAGGGCTGGCGTTCGCCTTTGCCTCGCTTGCTACGCCGCACTACAAGGCGACGACGCAACTGAAAATCCAGTTGAACGAATCGGCCTATACGCGGCCTGCCGGCACCAATGAAGACGACAAACCTGTGCTCGATGCGGAAGGTGTAGCAACCGAGGTTCAGGTCATTTCCTCGTCCGACATTCTCAACAAGGTGGCTCGCGATCTGAATCTGGGCGACAAGCCCGAGTTCAACGATGCGCTCGACATGTCGCCGGTAAGCTGGCTTCTGGTCACTGCTGGCTTGAAAAGCGATCCGGCAGAGATTCCGCTCGATGAGCGCGTCCTGCAGAAGATGCGCGACAAGCTCAATGTCTATGGCGTGGAAAAGACGCGTGCCATCACCGTCGAATTTTCCTCGGAAAATGCCGAGCTTGCCGCCAAAATCCCGAATGAGATCGCCAAGGCCTACCTGGCCTACCAGGCGGATGCAAAGACCAAGTCGAACGCTGCCGCGACCGCCTTCCTGGGGCCGGAGATCGACGAGTTGCAGAAGCAGGTCAGGGATGCCGAGGCCAAGGTCGCGGCCTTCCGTTCCGCGCAGTCGGACCTGTTGATGGGCGGCAACAATTCGGTGCTGGCGACACAGCAATTGTCCGAACTGTCGACCGAACTGTCGCGTGTGCGCGCCAACCGAGCCTCGGCCGAGGCGACGGCCGAAAGGGTGCGCCAGGCCTTGCAGGCCGGTGGCTCGCTGGACGCTGTACCCGAAGTGCTGTCTTCCGATCTGATCCAGCGGCTGCGTGAGCGTCAGATCGAGCTCAGAACCAACATCGCCGATCTTTCCACCACCTTGCTCGACAACCATCCGCGCCTGCGGGCGATGAGGTCGCAGCTTGCCGACCTCGACGGCCAGATACGCAACGAGGCGCAAAAGGTCATGCGCGGGTTACTGACGCAGGCGCAGACCGCCCAGGCGCGCGAAAACCAGCTCATATCGGACGTCAACAAGCTGAAGGCGGCGTCGTCGCGCGCCGGCGAGGAGCAGGTCCAGCTGGATGCGCTGCAGCGCGAGGCGAATGTCCGGCGCCAGCAGCTCGAATCCTATATGGCGAGTTTCCGCGAAGTCTCCTCGCGCAAGAACTATCTGCCGGTCGATGCCAGCGTGTTTTCCGAAGCGCGCGTGCCGTCAGAACCCTATTTCCCCAAACTCGTCCCGATCGTTGGCGCCGCTTTCGTCGGCTCGCTGCTGCTGATGTCGATCATCACGCTTCTGCAGGAGTTGTTTTCGGGCCGCGCCATGCGTCCGGCCCCCGGCGCCCGAGACGAGCGCATCGAACAGGTGGCAATGCCTGTCGCGTCGGTGCCGGTCGTCGAGCCGGAACCGGTGGCAGCTAAGACCGGGGAGGCGGAAGACCGGCCGGCGGACATGGAGCATGAACTGGAGCCGAAGGCGGTTCCCGAGTCTGCCCCCGCAGCGCTGGAAGAAGCAGCGGCCGCAGACGCGGAGCCCGAACCGGTGCGCTCCAGCCTTGGCGAGATCGATGTCGAGAAGGCGGCGGAAAAGCTGATCGCCAGCGGTGCTGCGCGCGCCATCTTCGTCTCGCCTGAAGGCGATGAGGCCGCGGCCTCGGCTGTGCTGGTGGCACGCGAAGTCTCCGACGCAGGCCTGCGCGTGCTGCTGCTGGACCTAACTGCATCAGGTGCGGCCTCGCGGCCGATGCTGGACAGCGGACTGTTCCCCGGCATTACAAATTTGCTCGCTTCCGAAGCGCAGTTCAGCGACGTCATCCACGCCGACCTTTATTCCGACTGCCATGTCATTCCCGTCGGCACCGCCGACCCGGTCCGCGCCATGCGCGCCGCCGATCGGCTGCCGATCATCATGCAGTCGCTGACCACCGCTTATGATCTGGTCATTGTCGAATGCGGACCGGCCGACGCGCACGGCATCGGCCGACTGGTCGGCGACAGCACCGAGGTCTTCCTCTCCATGCTGCAAGCGGACGATGAGGTGGCGCAGGCCGCCGTCAAGCTGATCGAGAGCGGCTATCCCGACCTCACTCTGGTGACGCCGATTGGCCATGAGACGCCGGGACACCCCGTGCCGGGACGACGTAGCGCCGCCTGAGACATCAGACACTTCTACTTAGGCGGCGCTTCTACAGATTGGATCGTCCATCGCGCGCCGGTTCCCAAAAACCAAAGCCGTCAGCCGCGCCTCGCCAAGCCTGTCAGGCTGCGCCTGGATCTACCCTAACTCCAGGGTCGTCACGCCAAATATTCGGCGCGAGTCGACCTTCGGAGGCGTGCCTTTGTACATGCGGGTGGTGGTGAAGGTCGGCCTGAAACCGATCGCTGCAAGCGCCGTAGTGAAATCGATATTGTCGGCTGGAACGTCGATATGCAGGTCGCCGCCTTCGCATGCACCGGCCAGACTGCCCAACAGTTGCATCGCTGTCTCGGTGTCGTCGGCAAACAGCGGGCCGACCTTGTAACCCGAACGGCAGGGACGAGCCACGGCGTAGCCTATGGTGCCGAGCGAACTGATCGCGGCGAACCCGACATGCGGTGGTTGCGACCAACGGTGCAAGAAGGCCCGCCGAGGTGCGGGGAAACAGCGGGCGTCATAGGCGATGATGTCGGGCACGAGTTGCGTGCTTAGCGCGCGCACCCCATCGCTTCGGACGGACGGTATCGCGGTACGGCCGCTGAAGCGGATCGTTTCGTAAGCTGGCCTGAATCCCTTACGCCGATAGTTGGCCAACTGTGCTGCGACGCCGTCGAGGCCGACTGTTCGGCCGGCCAGCCTGGCCATGCCGGCGCTCCAGACCGCTTTGCCGTGGCCTTGGCCACGCATGTCTGGTCGGCAGATGTAGAGACCGATGAAACCGAAATTGCCGCCATACGCGACAGCCGAGATGGCGGCCACCAACTCGTTGCCGACGAAGGCGCCGATGAAGCCTTCAGGGTCGGTTGGCTGAAACGCGGCGGCATCGTCAAGGCCAGGGTTCCAGCCTTCGGCGGCCGCCCAGTCGATAAGAACGGCCAGTTCTTGCAGCGACAGCGCACGGATGGTCGGCTTCATGGCTCACTCCGCGGCGATAGTTCCGGGCGAGAAGGATTTCAGCACGCCGCGATAGGACTTGGCCAGCGGGCTGGCATAGGCACCGCGCTTCGAGGTCGACAGGCCCAATGCGATCAGCGCCTCGGCCTGCTTGACCGCCGCGCCGACGCCGTCGATGACCGGCAGGTCGAACTCGTCCTGCAATTGGTGGGCCAGGTCGGCCATGCCGGCGCAGCCGAGCACGATGGCTTCGGCGCGGTCCTCCTCAATGGCGCGTGCGATCTCGGCGCGAAGTTTCTCGACCGCGCCGGATGTAGTGTCTTCGAGGGCGAGCACGGGAATGTCAGCGGCGCGCACGCGGGCACGCCCGGCCATGCCGTAGCGCTGCACCAGGCCCTCGACAGGGACACGCGAGCGTTCGGTGGTCGTTACGACTGTGAAGCGCTGGGCAATGTAGGAGGCGACGCTGAGTGCGGCCTCACAGATGCCGATGACCGGAATGGAGGCCATGGCACGTGCCGCGTCCAGGCCGGTATCGTCGAAGCAGGCGATGATGGCGGCCTGCGCCCCGGCACGTTCGCCGGCGGCGATCTCCATCAAAAGGCCGGGCACGGCCAATGCCTCGTCATAATAGCCCTCGATCGAGGCCGGACCCATGGAGGAGGTGACGGCCACCACCTCTGTCCAGGCGCCGGCGACGCCGCGCGCCGCCGCCGCGATCGTCTCGGTCATGCTCGCCGTCGTGTTGGGGTTCACCACCAGTATCTGCACCATCACGCTCTCGCCCGGCGGCGGCCGACATAGAGGATAGCGCCCAGCGTCGCCAGGATCACCAGGAAGGAGAACACGGTGGTCACCGTACCCAGTGCGTAGAGCACCGGCGTCGTGACATTGGTGGTCATGCCGTAGATCTCGAGCGGCAGCGTGTTGAAGGTGCCCGACGTCATCAGCGTGCGGGCGAACTCGTCATAGGACAGCGTGAAACCGAACAGGCCGACGCCGATCAGGCTTGGCGCAATCATCGGCAGCACGACATGGGCAAAGGTCTGCCAGGAGGTGGCGCCAAGATCACGCGCGGCTTCCTCATAGGCCGGCGAGAAGCGGTTGAAGACGGCGAACATGATGAGCACGCCGAAGGGCAAGGTCCAGGTCAGGTGCGCGCCGAAGGCCGACGTGTACCAGGCCGGGCGGAGGCCGACCTGCTGGAAGACGACGCCGATGCCCAGCGAAATGATGATCGAAGGTACGACGAGGCTGGCGACCGCCAGATAGAACAATGCGGTGGCGCCGCGAAATTTCTGTCGGAAGGCGAGCCCTGCCAGCAGCGACACGACGACGGTGACGATCATCACCATCAGGCCGAGCACGAGCGAGCGCTTGAAGCTGCCGCCGAAATCGCCGACCGCCTGGCGCTCGAACAGATTGGCGAACCAGTGCAGCGACACGCCATTGAGCGGGAAGGTGAGGCCGCCGGTCTCGCCCTGGAAAGAAAGGATCAGGATCGCCGACAGCGGACCATAGAGGAACAGGACGAACAGAGTGAAGAAGGCCGCAAGCACATAGAATTCGAGGGTGCGTTTTTCGTGGCTCACCTCAAAGCTCCTTGCGGATGTCGACGATGCGCAAGATGCCGGCAACCATCAACAGCACCAACACCAGCAACACCACGGCATTGGCGGCGGCTGCGGGGTATTGCAGCAGCGACATCTGGTTCTTCATCATCAGTGCGACCGACGCGCTCTGGCCGCCCGACATCACCTGCACGGTGGAGAAATCGGCCATCACCAGTGTGACGACGAAGATGGTGCCGATCGCCATGCCGGGCTTGGCCAGCGGGATGACGACATTCCACAACACCTGCCAGCCGGACGCGCCGGCATCGCGCGCGGCCTCGAACAGCGAACGATCGATCCGCATCAGCGTGTTGAAAATCGGCGTTACCATGAACAGCGTATAGAGATGCACCATCGCCAGCACGACGGCGAATTCGGAATAGAGCAGCCATTCTATGGGTTTTGGCACCAGCCCCAGTTGCACCAGCGTCGAGTTGATCAAGCCGTTGCGGCCAAGAACCGGGATCCACGAGATCATGCGGATGATGTTGGAGGTCAGGAACGGTACGGTGCAAACCAGGAACAGCACCATCTGCATGGCCGTGGTGCGGATGTGGAAGGCAAGGAAATAGGCCACCCAGAAGCCGATGAACAAGGTCAGCGCCCAGACGATGGCAGCGAATTTGATGGTGTTGAGATAGGTCTTCCAGGTGACCCAGGAGCCAAGCACGTCCGAATAGTTCGTCGTCAGGAAATCCGGATACATGGCGGCGAAGTCGTAATCCCAGAAGGATACGACGGCGATCATGATGATTGGCAGCAGCAGGAACGCGCCGAGGATGAGTGCCAGCGGTGCCGACTGCAAATAGGGCGTGACGGCACTGAGCGAGAAGCGGCCGCGCCTGGCGGGTTTCGCGGCGGCGATTGCGGGACGTTCGAGCGCGACGGTCATCAATGCTCCCGGTGCAGGTTCGCGGTACGGGCGGAGCGGCCTTTCCTTCTCCCCTTGTGGGAGAGGTGGCCGAGCGAAGCTCGGTCGGATGAGGGGTGTTCCATCTTGGCAATGACGGCACTCCGTCCAACAGCCCTCATCCGTCTTGGCGCTGCGCGCCAATCCACCTTCTCCCGCAAGGGGAGAGCGACTATCTGGGGGGTCAAGTTGCATTTGCGAACTCACTTCTCGCGTCGCGTGCTTTTGCATTGAGGATGACGAGAAGTTTTCTGGCAAGCGCGATGCGGATGAGCATTTTGGGCTTTCCCGCCAGTTGCAACCTTTGAGC